>NZ_DASYGY010000004.1:0-300000 GCF_035999195.1 Pseudoxanthomonas sp. | reverse complement strand
GATCCTGATCCTGGCGCTGATGCTGTTCGGCTGGCTGTGGGGCATCATCGGGCTGTTGCTGGCAGTGCCGCTGCTGGTATGCGTGAAGCTGGTGCTGGCGCGGGTGGAGGGGATGGAAGGCTGGGCGAGGCTGCTGGAGTGAGGAGGCTTGAGCCCCTCTCCCGCCGGGAGAGGGGTTGGGGAGAGGGGCAACGAAGCCCGCCTCTTTGATCTGCCTGACTGGCACAACATCCACGATGGCGCTTTGACTGCATGGCGCCTTGCGGGTCGCATCTTCTTTTCCACACATGGCGCCGCTCGCCGCGGAGGCCTTACTTTCTTTGCTTGTGCAAAGAAAGTAAGCAAAGAAACACACACCAGGCGGCACGCCCTGCGCTGCGCGCAGGGTCCGCGAGCGGGCCGGGAATTTCCGTAAGGCACATCCGTGTGCCTACGGAAACGCCGTCATCCATGACGGCGCCCTGCGGGTTTTGCCCGACCCACTCGCCGTGCCTCATGGGGACCCGAAAGCAAGCAAAAGCAATCGCGGCGCTCGGACGCTTCTGCCTTTGCTGCTGGGCCCCTGAGGTCCGGCAGTCCCGGCGGGTAAAACCCCGCAGGGGCGGCGCACAGGACGTGCGCCGTTTTCGTATGGGCCAGGATGGCCCTTACGAAAATTCCCGACGGGACTGCGCACCCGCCGCGAAGCGGCGGGCGGGCCGCCGGGGTGTGCTTTCTTTGCTTACTTTCTTTGCACAAGCAAAGAAAGTAAGGCCTCCGCGGCTAGCGGCGCCATGCTTGCAAGCTAGGCGACCATCCCGTCAGGCCTAGAAACCCGAAGCGGCAGCATGCCTCTGGAGCGGTCCAATGCCTGCACAGGCGATGGACTTCGTTGCCCCTCACCCCAACCCCTCTCCCGCAGGGAGAGGGGCTTCATCCTGGCGCCGGTGAAAGGGCGCCTCCCGCCCGGGTGTAAAATCGCGCCGATGAGCTTCCCCGTCCGCGCCATCACCCTAGACCTCGACGACACCCTCTGGCCGTTCGCCCCCATCGGCGCGCGCATCGAGCGCGTCCTCGACGACTGGCTGCGCCAGCACAGCCCGGCCACCGCCGAGATGTTCCCGGTCGAACGCATGCGTGCCGTGCGCGAACAGGTGTTCGCCGCGCATCCCCAGTACAAGCACGACCTCAGCATCCTGCGGCGGATGACGCTGGAACACGCCCTGCGCGAGAGCGGCGCCGACATGGCGCTGCTGGAACCGGCCTACGAGACCTTCTACGCCGCCCGCAACCAGGTGGAGTACTACCCGGACGCGCTGGACGCCCTGCAGCGCATCGCCGCCCGCGTGCCGGTCGCGGCGGTGACCAACGGCAACGCGGACCTGCAGCGGATCGGGCTGGGCCATCTGTTCGTGCACCAGGTGCATTCGCGCGAGCATGGCGTGGCGAAGCCGGAGCCCGCGCTGTTCCACGTGGCCTGCGACCTGCTGGGCGTGCCGCCGGCCGAGGTGCTGCATGTCGGCGACCACATCGAGATGGACGTGGTCGGCGCGCTCCGCGCCGGTCTGCGCAGCTGCTGGATCAACCGTCCGGAAGACCACGGCGGGCAGGCGCCGGCGTGGCCGCACGATGCGCTGCGCCCCGACCTGGAATTCGCCACCCTCACCGCGCTGGCCGACTGGCTGGACGCACACCCCGACTTCGCCACGGAGCCCGCCGCCGCATGAGCGCTGCCCTCGCCTATACCGATTCGTCCACCAGCGCCCGTCCGCTGCACGTCCTGGAACGCGCCCAGCTGAGCGCGTGGCGCGCGACGCAGTCGGCGGCCGTCGATGCCTGGATCGAGGCACAGGCGTTCACCGCCTCGCCCGGTTCGCTGCTGCTGCTGCCGGGCGACGGCGGCCTGGCCGGCGCGGTGATCGGCATCGGCGATGCGCTCGATCCCTATGCCTACGCGCACGCGCCTTTCGGACTGCCGGCGGGCGACTGGGACGTGGCCACCGATCTGGCGGCGGACGCGCGCGTCGCGCTGCAGCTGGGCTGGGGACTGGGCAGTTATCGCTTCGACCGCTACAAGAAGCCCGCGCGCGTGCCGGCGCGCCTGGTGGTGCCGCAGGCCGATGCCGAAGCGCTGGACCTGCTGGCGGCCAGCCTGCAGGTGCGCGACCTGGTCAACACCCCGACCGAACACATGGGGCCCGACGAACTGGAAGCGGCCGTGCGCGCGCTGGCATCCGCGCATGGCGCCGAGGTGGAGGTGATCGCCGGCGACGCGCTGCTGGCGCAGAACTTCCCGGCGATCCACGCGGTCGGCCGCGCCTCGCACCGTGCGCCGCGGCTGATCGCGCTGCGCTGGGGCGATGCCGCGCATCCGCACGTGGCCGTGGTCGGCAAGGGCGTGTGCTTCGATACCGGCGGCCTGGACATCAAGCCGGCCGACGGCATGCGCCACATGAAGAAGGACATGGGCGGCGCCGCGCATGCCATCGCGCTGGCGCAGCTGGTGATGGCACGCGCGCTGCCGGTGCGGCTGACGCTGCTGGTGCCGGCGGTGGAGAACGCGATCGGGCCGAACGCGTTCCGCCCCGGCGAGGTGATCGCCACGCGCAAGGGCGTGAGCGTGGAGATCGACAACACCGACGCCGAAGGCCGCGTGATCCTGTGCGATGCGCTGACCTATGCCAGCGAACAGGCGCCCGACCTGCTGCTGGATTTCGCCACGCTGACCGGCGCCGCTCGCATCGCGCTGGGCCCCGACCTGCCGGCGCTGTTCGCCAACGACGACAGCGTCGCCAACGACTGGATCGCCGCCGGCGAGCGCATGCGCGACCCGGTGTGGCGGATGCCGTTGTGGCGGCCCTACCTGCGCTACCTGACCAGCGGCATCGCCGACCTGGCCAACGCCGGCTCGCGCATGGCCGGCGCGGTCACCGCCGCGCTGTACCTCGAGCGCTTCGTCCCCGACGGCATGCCGTGGGCGCACCTGGACGTGTACGCATGGAACGACAGCGACCGCGCCGGCCGTCCTGCCGGTGGCGAAGCGCTGGCACTGCGCAGCGCGTACGCGATGCTGAAGGCGCGTTACGGCGGTTGAGCTTGCCTTCTGTAGGAGCGACGTAAGTCGCGACCACATGCCATCAGCGCTCGCGTAGTCCGGATCACGGCGTAGTGGACACGCAAGGCTTCGTGTCTATCGGATGGGGATGTGGTGCGGTTTCGGGTCTGCGGTCGCGACTTACGTCGCTCCTACAGAAGAGCGCGGCGGCGGGCGCTATAACCATCCCCGCTGGCGCGCCATGCGGTACGCCTCGATGCGGTTGGCGACGCCCAGCTTGCCGATCGCTTCGGACAGGTAGTTGCGCACGGTGCCCTGCGAGAGGTTCAGCTGTTTGGCGATGTCGCCCGCCGACTGGCCTTCGCCGGCCAGCCGCAGCACCTGGCGCTCGCGGTCGTTGAGCGGGTCGGCGTCGGACCAGGCTTCCAGGGCGAGCTGGGGATCGATGGCGCGGCCGCCGCGATGGACCTTGCGCAACGCCTCGGCCAGGTCTTCGGCCGGTGCGTCCTTCAGCAGGTAACCGGACACGCCGGCATCGAGGGCGCGCCGCAGGAACCCGCCGCGGGCGAACGTGGTGACGATGACGACCTTGCACCGCAGCTCGTGCCGCTGGATGCGCTGCGCCAGCTCCAGCCCGCTGAGCCCGGGCATCTCGATGTCGGTCACCAGCAGGTCGGGCGTCAGCCGCTGCAGCTCGCACCACGCCGTCTCGCCATCGGGCGCGCTGCCGACCACCTCGATGTCGCTCTCCATGCCCAGCAGTGCGGTGAGCGCGCCACGCACCATGGCCTGGTCTTCAGCGAGGAGTACGCGGATCATCGGGACGTCGTGGCAGGAAGGTAGGACGACACGCTAGCAAATCGGCCCATGAAAGTGGATCGCCCGTTGTAGGAGCGACGTCAGTCGCGACCGTCAAGCATCCTCGCCTACGCGCTGGATGGGGAGAAATGGCATCCGGTCGTACTGCCAAGCCTCATGACCCGGAACATGTGTGGTCGCGACTTACGTCGCTCCTACAGGGGCTTTCGCTGGCGCTGACACGACGTCTTCGCGTAACGGCAGCGGCAGCACGATTTCCACGGTCGTGCCCTGCCGCAGGGTGGAATCGATGCGCAGGCGGCCGCCGCGCGACTCGACCCGCTCGCGCATGCCGGAAAGGCCATTGCCGGGCACGGCGGCGCTGCCGACGCCGTTGTCGCGGATGCGCAGGCGCACGTGGTCGTCGGCCGATGCCAGCGAGACCTCGGCGAGCGTGGCGCGGGCGTGGCGCTGGATATTGGTGACGGCTTCGCGCAGGGCCAGGGCGAGTACGGTTTCGAGATCGGGCGGCACCACCACCTCGTTCGCGTCGTAGCGCAGGGTGACGCCGTCGGACTCGAGCAGCAGCTTCGCCGACGCCAGCTCGGCCGCCAGCCCGGCGGCGCGTATGCCGGTGACCGCACGGCGCACCTGCGCCAGCGCGTCGCGGGCGACGCGGCTGACCTCGACGATCTCGTTGCGCGCGGCCTGCGGATCGCGCTCGATCAGGCGACCGGCGAGATCGGACTTCAGCGCCACCAGCGACAGCGTGTGGCCGAGCAGGTCGTGCAGGTCGCGACCGATGCGCTCGCGTTCGGCCAGCGCGGCCAGGCGCCGGACCTCCTCGTGCGAGAGCTTCAGCTCGGCGCGCTTGCGCACGGTTTCGGACTGGAAGTAGTTGCCGGTGAATACCGCCACCGAGATGATCGCCGTCAACACCGGAACGAACACCGGGAACCCCAGCCACACGGACAAGCCGTGGTACGTCCCCAGCAGTGCCGCCAGCGCCACCAGTCGCGTCCACAGCGTGCCGGGCAGCAGCGCGACGAACGCCGCCGCGTAGATGATGTAGGTGTTGGAGAAGGCGTTGTAGGCCATCAGTCCGCAGCCGAGCGCGGCGATGCCCAACGTGCACAGTACCCGCGTCAGCGCGCTGCCGCGATAGGCCAGGAAGTACATCGGCAGGAACACGGCGATGGACAGCAGCGTCGGCCACAGGCGCCACTGTAGCCCCTCGCCCCACTCGCTTCCGGACGGCACCAGCACCGGCATGAACAGGAACAGCAGATAGCCCAGCAGCAGCACCGGCATCCAGCCCAGGCCCAGCGCTTCGGGCACCAGCGCATCGCGCAGTCGGGTGAGCGTGCGCAGCAGCGGGGAAGAGGACAGACTCATCGACGACTCCTTGTACCGGCAGGCCGGTTCATTGCACCAGCCGACGGCGGGCCAGCAGGAAGCACACCGCCATGACCGCGAGCAGGACAGCGAGGTGGACCCACAGCGGACCGTCGATGCCGACGCCGACGATGCCCTGCGCGATCTGCGCCAGATGATACGCCGGCCACAACGGCGCCATGGTCTGCAGGAACGCGGGCAGCATCGCCAGCGGCACCCACAGGCCGGACAGGAACGCCATCGGAAGGTAGACCAGGTTGATCAGCGCCGGCGCGCCGCGCCCGCTCACCCGCGTGCCCAGCCACAGGCCCAGCGCGCTGAAAGGCAACACGCCTACCAGGCAGGTCGTCACGAGCGCCAGCCATTGCAGCGCCGACAGGCGCACGCCGGCCACCCCGATCGCCAATGTGCCGAGCAGCAGCAGGATGATCGCGCCGAACAGCACCGCCATCGCCATCTTCGCCACCAGGTACGCGCCCGGCGGCATCGGCCGCGCGCGCTTGAGCGTCAGCAGGCCCTGTTCGCGGTCCATCGCCACGGTCACGCCGAACCCGAACAGCGCCACGCCCATCACGCCGAACACGCTGTAGCCCGCCAACATGTACGTGGCGGCGGCAGGTCCGCCCTTTCCGCCCAGCAGCACGCCGAACAGCAGGTAGAACACGGGGGGGAACAGCAGGCAGGGCAGCGAGAACGAGGGCGTGCGCAGCAGGCGCAGGAATTCGTAGCGCGCTTCCAGCAGGTACGCGCGACGGGAGGAGAACGGAACGGCGGCGGTGGTGTCCATCAGGCGGCTTCCTGGTCGGCGGTATCACGGGTCAGGGCGAGGAAGGCGTCGGCCAGGCCGGCGCGCTGGACTTCCAGGTCGGAGAGCGCGGCATCCTCGGCCAGCAGGCGGCGCACGACGGCTTCGGCGGCGTCGGCCACGATGTCCAGCCGCGCGCCGTCGCGCTGCGCCTGCTGCACGCCCGGCCAGTCCCGCACGCGCTCGGCCGGCACGGCGCTCGTGCAGCGGATGCGGCGCTGGGCGACGTGCGCGCGGATCTGCGTCACCGTGCCTTCCGCCACCACGCGTCCGCGGGTCATCACCACCACGCGGTCGGCCAGCGCTTCGGCTTCTTCCAGGTAGTGGGTGGTCAGCAACACCGCGCAGCCCTGCGCACGCAGTTCGCGGATCGCCTTCCACAGCGTCTGGCGCGCATCGATGTCGAGGCCGGTGGTGGGTTCGTCGAGGAACAGCAGCGCAGGCCGGCCACAGACCGCCAGCGCGAACTGCACGCGCCGCTGCTGGCCACCGGAGAGCTGGCCGTAGCGGCGCGCCATCAGGCCATCGAGACCGGCCAGCGCCACCAGGTCCGCCACGCTGCGCGGCTGCGGGTAGTAGGCGCGCGTCAGGTCGATCAGCTCGCTCACTTTCAGCGTGTCGGACACGGCGGCGGACTGCAGCATCACGCCGGCGCGGCGGCGCGCTTCGAGCGACTGCGGCGGCAGGCCGAACAGTTCGGCCGTACCGGCGTCGGCGCGCTGCAGGCCGAGCAGCAGGCTGATGGCCGTGCTCTTGCCGGCCCCATTGGGACCGAGCAGCGCCAGCACTTGGCCGGCGGGCAGGGCCAGGTCCAGGCCATCCAGCGCCAGGGTCTTGCCGTAGTGATGGCGTACGCCGCGCAGGCGGGCCAACGGTGCGGAGGTCAGGCTGGTGACGGTCATGCGCGGATCTCGCCGGAGGGTGCCGCCATCCTGCCGCGGCCCGCATGGCGTGATGAGTGCGGCCTCTCAGGCGAATCAGATGACAGGTGTCACTGGGCAGCGGACCGTCGCTGGCCCAGGATGCGTCCCATGGCAGGCCGTGGCCCGCCCTCGCCGCACGAAGTGACTTCCGGCAACTAGGCTTCCGTTACCCTTGCTGGTCACACTTCCCCGCATTCACCGTCTGGATACGCATGAACACGTCCGCCGACCTGCTGAAGGAACTCCGCATCGACCGCAAGGCGCCGCCGCCCGAACCCCGGTCGCGCCGCGGCCTGTGGATCACCCTGGGCGTGGTCGTCGTGCTGCTGGCGCTGGCCGCGGCGGGCTGGGTGTTGTTCGGGCGCGAGAAGCCGATCGAGGTGCGTACCGCCCCCACCGTGGCGCTGGGCAACAACGCCGCATCCGCCTCGGTGCTGGATGCCTCCGGCTACGTGGTCGCGCGCCGCATGGCGACGGTGTCGGCCAAGGTCACCGGCAAGGTACAGGAAGTGCTGATCGAGGAAGGCATGCGCGTGGAAGCCGGCCAGGTGCTGGCGCGGCTGGAGCCGATCGATGCCGATGCGGACCGCGCCCTGTCGCAGAGCCAGCTGCAGGCCGCGCGCAGCCAGACCGCCGGCGTGCAGGCGCAGCTGGTGGAAGCCGAGGCCAACGCGCGCCGGCTGTCGTCGCTGGTGGCGCAGCAACTGGTGTCGAAGGCGCAGTACGACCAGGCCGTCGCCCAGCGCGACCTGCTGCGCGCGCAGCTGCAGACTTCGCAGCGCAACGAGCGCACGGCGGCCGACCGCCTGAAGATCGCCGACATCGGCCTGGACAACACCATCGTGCGCGCGCCGTTCGCCGGCGTGGTGATCGCCAAGGCCGCGCAGCCGGGCGAGATCGTCTCGCCGCTGTCGGCCGGCGGCGGCTTCACCCGCACCGGCATCGGCACCATCGTCGACATGGAGTCGCTGGAAGTGGAAGTGGAGGTCAACGAGTCCTTCATCGGCCGCGTGCAGCCGAAGATGCCGATCCAGGCCACGCTCAACGCCTATCCCGACTGGCAGATCCCCGGCGAGGTGATCGCCATCATCCCGACCGCCGACCGCAGCAAGGCGACGGTGAAGGTGCGTGTGGCGCTGGGCGTGAAGGATCCGCGCATCGTGCCGGACATGGGCGTGCGGGTGAGCTTCATGGAAGCCGCCAAACCGCAGCAGGCCGAACAACCGAAGGGCGTGCGCGCACCCGGTGCCGCCGTGGTCGCGCGCGAGGGCGCGCAGGTGGCCTTCGTGGTCGGCGACGACGACACCGTGCAGCAGCGGACCCTGAAGGTGGCCGGAAAGCTGGGCGACGACGTCCACGTCACTGACGGACTGCAGGCCGGCGAAACCGTCGTGCTGGATCCGCCCGCCGAGCTGACGGACGGCGCCAAGGTCGTGTTGGCCGAGGACACCGAGTAAGACCCACCGAAACGGCGCGCGTGAGGAAACCCACGCTGCGACGAATCACCGGGTAGTGGCTGTTCGCTTTTGCTCTTGCTTCACGGGGCCCCTTGAGGTCCGGCTGGCACGGCAGGTCAAACCCCGCAGGGGCGGCGCACAGGACGTGCGCCGTTTCCGGATGACACAGGCGGTGTCTTCCGGAAATTCCTGCCGGGACTGCGAACCCGCCACGGCGTGGCGGGCGGACCGCCGGGGTGTGTTTCTTTTGGTTCCTTTTCTTTGCACAAGCAAAGAAAAGGGACGCCCCGCGGCGAGCGCACCAGAATGACACACCGCAGGGGCAAGACAGCAACGCGCAACAAGCACGTCCAGCGAACCACCGCCAACGTGTCGAAAGCCGGTCAACCGTTTCGTCGCACGAAAGAACCGCACGATCCATCGCTCAGGCCACGCCCCGTGCCGATCGTCCCCACGATCACCGCCCCGCCTGCGCCACCTCCCGAATCGCACCGAAGGAAAACGCCTATGTCCTCCCTGGTTTCCATCCGCAACCTCACCAAGACCTACCAGCGCGGCCCCGAGCAGGTGCAGGTGCTGCACGGCATCGACCTGGACATCCCGCACGGCGACTTCGTCGCGCTGATGGGCCCGTCCGGCTCCGGCAAGACCACGCTGCTGAACCTGATCGGCGGCCTGGACACGCCCAGCGGCGGCGAGATCGAGATCGAGGGACAGCGCATCGACCGGATGAACGACGCGCAGCTGGCGCACTGGCGCAGCTCGCACGTCGGCTTCGTGTTCCAGTTCTACAACCTGATGCCCACGCTCACCGCGCAGCGCAACGTCGAACTGCCGCTCTTGCTGACCAAGCTCGGCAGCGCACAGCGCAAGCGCAATGCCGAGATCGCGCTGCAGCTGGTCGGCCTGGCCGACCGCAAGTCGCATCGCCCGAACGAACTCTCCGGCGGCCAGCAGCAGCGCGTGGCCATCGCCCGCGCCATCGTGTCCGACCCGACCTTCCTGATCTGCGACGAACCGACCGGCGACCTCGACCGCCAGTCCGCCGAGGACATCCTCAACCTGCTGCAGATGCTCAACAAGGAGCATGGCAAGACCATCATCATGGTCACGCACGATCCGAAGGCGGCCGACTACGCCACCCACACCATCCACCTGGACAAGGGCGAACTGGCCGACGCCCCGGCCGGCGCGCACTGACCGGAGGCGGCCATGAAATATTTCTCGCTGATATGGTCGGCGCTGTTCCGCAGCAAGACGCGGACGCTGCTGACCCTGCTCTCGGTGGTGGCGGCCTTCCTGCTGTTCGGCCTGCTGGATTCGGTGCGCGTGGCGTTCAACTCCGGCGGCAGCGTGGCCGGCGCGGATCGCCTGGTGGTCGCGTCGCGACTGTCAATCACGCAGATGCTGCCGTACAGCCTGTCGGCCCGCATCGACGCCACGCCGGGCGTGAAGAAGAGTGCCTACGCCGCGTGGTTCGGCGGCATCTACAAGGACCCGAAGAACTTCTTCCCCAATTTCTCGGTCGGCCCCGGCTACATGGAGATGTACCCGGAATACATCATCGATCCCGCACAGCTGAAGGCCTGGGAGGCCGACCGCACCGGCGCCATCGTCGGCGAGAACCTGGCCAGGCGATTCGGCTGGAAGATCGGCGACACCATTCCGCTGCAGGCGACCATCTTCCCGCAGAAGGATGGCAGCAACGCCTGGCCCCTGACGCTGCGCGGCACGTTCAGGCTGGCCGACAGCAAGCGCAAGGGCGAGGAGAACCAGCTGCTGTTCCACTGGAAGTACTTCGACGAAGCCAACCAGTACGTCAACGGCCAGATCGGCTGGTACATGGTGAAGCTGGACAACGTGAACCACGCCACCCGCGTGGCCAATGCCATCGATGCGATCTCCGCCAACTCGGCGCACGAGACCAAGACCCAGACCGAGCAGGCCTTCAACCAGTCCTTCGCCAAGCAGTTCGCCGACATCGGCCTGATCGTCACCGCGATCATGGCGGCGGTGTTCTTCACCCTGCTGCTGCTGACCGGCAACACCATGGCGCAGGCAGTGCGCGAGCGCGTCCCCGAACTCGCCGTGCTGAAGACGCTGGGCTTCACCAACGGCACCGTGCTGGTACTCGTGCTGGTCGAGTCGGTCTTGCTGATCGTGCTGGGCGGCGTGCTGGGCATGGCGATCGCCTCGGCCCTCATCCCGGTGGTCAGCGGCGCCAGCAACGGCATGATCGCGTTGCCCAGCATCCCGGCACAGACCTGGGGCACGGGCCTGGGACTGATGGTCGCGATCGGCCTGATCGTCGGCGCCTTGCCCGCGACGCGTGCGATGCGCTTGAAGATCGTCGATGCACTGGCCGGCCGCTGACAGGAGACATGACATGAAGAAGCAATGGTTGGGCAACCTCATCTCCATCGTGGCACTGGTGGTCGGCCTCGGCGTGTGGATCGTGCTGCCGTGGTTCGCGGTGCTCGGCATCGCCGTGGCGCTGGTGCTGTGGCTGTTCCTCACCCGCAGCGGACGGCTGTCGTTGGAGGCCGCGAAGATCGGCATCGCCAGCCTGCCGCAGCGCTGGGGCGCATCTTCGGTGATCGTCGTCGGCATCGCCGGCGTGGTCGGTGTGCTGGTGGCGATGCTGGCGATGGGCGAAGGCTTTTCCGCCACGCTCAAGCAGACCGGCAGCGAGGACACGGCCATCGTGCTGCGCGGCGGCTCGCAGGCGGAGACCAACTCGGTCATCAGTCGCGACCAGGTACCGCTGATCTCCACGCTGGCCGGTGTCGCCAAGGGCAAGGACGGCCGCGCGCTGCTGTCGCCGGAGCTGTCGCAGATCGTCAACCTGCCCACGGCAAGCACCGGCGAAGATGCCAACGCGCAGTTCCGCGGCGTCAGCGAAGCGGCATGGTCGATCCGTCCGCAGGTGAAGCTGATCGAGGGCCGGAAGTTCAACGTGGGTGTGCGCGAGATCGTGGTCGGCCAGGGCGCGAAGGGCCAGTACCGCGGCCTGGACGTCGGCAAGACGCTGAAACTGGGCAACCAGGAGTGGACGGTGGTCGGCGTGTTCGCCTCCGGCGACGCGCACGATTCGGAACTGTGGACCGACATCGACACACTGTCGTCGGCCTACGACCGCCGCGCCTACCAGTCGGTGACGGTGCGTACGGACGGCAAGGCCGGCTTCGACCAGTTCAAGCAGGCGATGGAGAACGACCCGCGCCTGAAGCTGGACGTACTGACCACGCGCGACTACTACACCAAGCAGTCGACCGGCCTGAACACACTGATCAAGGTGCTGGGCACGGTGATCGGCACCATCATGGCCATCGGCGCCGTGTTCGGCGCGCTCAACACGATGTATGCGGCGGTCGCCGGCCGTGCGCGCGAGATCGCCACCATGCGGGCGATCGGTTTCCGCGGCCTGCCGGTGGTGATGGCGGTGATGCTGGAGACGATGCTGCTGGCGCTGCTGGGCGGCGTGCTGGGCGGGTTGATCGCCTGGGTCGTGTTCAACGGTTACAGCGTGGCCACGCTGGGCAGCAACTTCAGCCAGGTGGTGTTCCAGTTCAAGGTCACGCCGGAACTGCTGTGGAGCGGGCTGAAGTGGGCGCTCGGCATCGGCCTGGTCGGCGGCCTGTTCCCGGCATTGCGCGCGGCGCGATTGCCGATCACGCAGGCCCTGCGCGCGATCTGACGGCCATCGGCAAGGCGCCGGTGCCTGCCGGCGCCTTGTCGCGTTCAGGGATCGAGCCAGCCTCGCGATATCGCCAGCGCGACATCGGCGGGCGTATCGAGGTCCACACCGAGATCCGGCGCATCGCAGCCGATGACGCCGGCATCCGCGGCATTCAGCACATCACGCAATCCCCGATCTCCCTGCACGGCAAGGGCGGCATGCAGCATCGTGGGTGCGACGACGGCGGGAATGCCGACGCGATCACCGAAACGCGTCGCCGCCGAACCCGAAGGCGCTCGGCGGGAGGCGTCCAGCAGCGTCAGGAGATGGGCAACCCCCAGGGCAGGTTGATCGCAGGTGACGAACAGCGTCGTCTCCGCATGCGTGGCGAGTGCCTCCGCGGCGATGCGCACGCTCCCTGCCAGACCCGTGCGCCATTGGGCGTTGACCACGCATTCCACGGTCAGGTCGCTCACCGCGCGAGCAACGTCGTCCGCCTGCGCGCCCACGACGACCAGCACGCGCGAGGCACCGGAGGCCAGCGCCAGGCGCGCCGCACGATGCACCAGCGTTTCACCCTCGCGCGTCAGCAACTGCTTCGGCCGACCCAGGCGCGTGCTGCCGCCCGCCGCCAGGACGACCGCCGCATGCGATCCGCTCACGCCGGCTCGCCGTGATGCCAGGCCTGCAGCTGGGCGGCGATGCTCAGCGCGATGGCCTCCGGTCCCTGCCCGCCCAGCTTCATGCCGATCGGCGAGCGCAGGCGAGCCAGCAACACCGCGTGCAGACGCGATGGAATCACCCGCAGCAGGTCTTCGCGGCGCCGCACCGGGCCGAGCAGGCCGATGAAGGGAATCGCGGTGTTCGCCAGCGCCACCAGCGTCTCGCGGTCGTGTTCGAAGTGGTGATGCATCACCAGCGCCGCATCCGGCGCAGGATGCAGCGCCTGCAGCGCTTCCTGCGGCGACCGGATGCGCCAGTCGTCCGCCATGTCGTCGTCCGGAATCCAGCGCGCGCGCCGCTCCACCACGGTGACATGCCAACCGAGCTGGCGCAGCCACGTCACCAGCATCGGCGTTTCGGGGCCGGCACCGAAGATCGCCACGCGTGGCGGCGGCGGCAGCGTCAGCTCGCCCGCGACGCCGACCGTGGCGGCGCCAGCGACGGGCAACGTCCACGCATTCCGCAAGCTACCGACATCGGCGGACACGCCACCGTCGGCCGTCAGCCGCAGCGACAGCACACCGGCGCCCTGCCACCATGCCTGGACCAGGTGCGACCAGCCGGTCAGCCGATCCAGCGGCAGCAACGCCAGATGCAGGCGACCGCGACAGCCGACCGCCGAACCGGCCAGCAGGTCTTCGTCATCGCGCGTATCGATGTCCATCGCGTCCAGATGGCCGGCCGCCACCGCGTGCCGCGCGCGGCGTGCGATCTCCGGCTCCAGGCAGCCGCCGCTGAGCCAGCCGGTCTGCGCATCGTCGGCGGCGAACACGGCCATCGCGCCCTGCCGCACGTAGGTCGAGCCTTCGGTGGCGACGACCACGACCAGCGCGCTGCCGTCGCCGGCCTCGCTGGCGCGCGCGGATGCTTGCAAGGGATGGCGAGGGACCGACATGCGCACCACGATGGCGCAAGCACCGGGCAGAAGGCAACGCCCCGCACGCGCGTGGGGGCATCGGGCAAGCATCGCGCAGGATCGTGCAAGTGTTCGCCGGCATTTTCACTGGCATGCCACGGGGGCACGGAGTATCGTCGCTCAGTCCCACGCCGCCGCCAGGAGACCCCATGAAGTTGAACGTCAATGGATCGGAGCGCGAGGTCGACGCGCCCGACGACATGCCGCTGCTCTGGGTCCTGCGCGACCTGATGGGCCTCACCGGCACCAAGTTCGGCTGCGGTATCGCGCAGTGCGGTGCCTGCACGGTGCACGTGGACGGTTCGCCGTTGCGCGCCTGCGTGACGCCGGCCTCCGCCGTGGCCGGCAAGAAGATCACCACCATCGAAGGCCTGTCCGCCGACGGCTCGCATCCCGTGCAGAAGGCATGGGCCGAACTGGACGTGGTGCAGTGCGGTTACTGCCAGTCCGGGCAGATCATGTCGGCGGCCGCCTTGCTGGCGGTGGTGCCCGCGCCGACCGACAACGACATCGATCACGCCCTCTCCGGCAACCTCTGCCGCTGCGGTACGTACCAGCGCATCCGCGCGGCCGTGCACCGCGCCGCGGAAATCGGTAAAGCCTGATTCCACTTCGCTGCGGTACACCGTGCCGTGGCCCCGATCCGATGTTCGACGGAGGTTGTGTCCGTGAACCTTGAACTGAAATCCTCGCGCCGCGGTTTCCTGCGCTCCACCGCCCTGGTCGGCGGCGGACTGGTGGTGGCCATCGCCGTGCCCGGCGCCCGCCGCCTCGCCTGGGCGCAGGAGGCGCAGCCGGCCACCGCCGCGGCGTTCGCGCCGAATGCGTTCCTGCGCATCGCCGCCGACGACTCGATCACCGTGCTGCTCGCGCATGCCGAAATGGGCCAGGGCATCTGGACCACGCTGCCGATGCTGATCGCCGAAGAGCTGGACGCCGACTGGTCGAAGATCCGCGTCGAACACGGCCCGGCCGACAAGGCCTACACCAGCCCGGTGTTCGGCATGCAGGGCACCGGCGGCTCGACCACCACGTGGTCCGAGTTCGACCGCTACCGCCAGGCCGGTGCCGTCGCGCGCAACCTGCTGCTGCAGGCCGCGGCGGCGCGCCTCAACGTGCCGCTCGCCGACCTGCGTACCGAGAACGGCGCCGTTGTCTCCGGTACCCAGCGCCTGCGCTATGGCGAGATCGCCGATGCGGCGGGCAAACTCACGCCACCCGATCCCGCCACGCTGACGCTGCGCGATCCCAAGGACTGGAAGCTGATCGGCAAGGGCACCAAGCGGCTGGACACGCCGGAGAAGATCACCGGCAAGGCGGTGTTCGGCATGGACGTGCAGTTCGACGGCCTGCTGACCGCCGTGGTGCTGCGCTCGCCGGTGTTCGGCG
This sequence comes from Pseudoxanthomonas sp., assembly GCF_035999195.1. Lineage (NCBI taxonomy): Bacteria > Pseudomonadati > Pseudomonadota > Gammaproteobacteria > Lysobacterales > Lysobacteraceae > Pseudoxanthomonas > Pseudoxanthomonas sp. Next base: position 284,881 of record NZ_DASYGY010000004.1, on the reverse strand, counting down.
GCACGGTGAAATCGTTCGATGCCACCGCCGCGCGCGCCGTGCCCGGCGTGCGCGATGTGGTGCAGATACCCAGCGGCGTCGCCGTCGTGGCCGAACACTTCTGGGCCGCCAAGCTGGGCCGTGACGCGCTGCAGGTGGTGTGGGAAGCCGGCGAAGGCGCCAAGCTCGACAGCACCGCGTTACGCCAGCAGTTCTCGCAGCTCGCCACCGAGGACGGGCCGACCGCCGTGCGCGCCGGCGACGTCACTGCGGCGCTCAGCAAGGCCGCGAAGACCGTCGATGCCGAATACGCCGTGCCGTATCTGGCGCATGCGGCGATGGAACCGTTGAACTGCACGGTGAAGATCGGCGACGGCGAGTGCGATATCTGGTGCGGCACGCAGTTCCCGACACTGGACCAGAACAGCACCGCCAAGATCCTGGGCATGGCGCCGGAGAAGATCCGCATCCACACGCCGTTCCTCGGCGGCGGTTTCGGTCGCCGCGCCACGCCCAGCTCGGACGTGGTGTCGGAGGCCGTGCATGTGGCCAGGGCGGCCAAGGCCCCGGTCAAGACGGTGTGGACGCGCGAGGACGACACGCGCGGTGGCTACTACCGTTCCGCCTTCGTCGAGAAGATCAAGGTCGGCCTGGGCGAGGACGGCCTGCCGACGGCGTGGCACCAGGTGATGGTGGGCCAGTCGATCATGGCCGGCACCTTCATGGAAGCGATGATGGTCAAGGACGGCATCGATGCCACCTCGACCGAAGGCGTCGCCAATTCGCCGTATGTGCTGGGCACGCCCGCGCACCGCGTCGACCTGCATTCGCCCAGGACCGGCATCCCCGTGCTGTGGTGGCGCTCGGTCGGCCACAGCGCCAACGGCTTCGTGATGGAAGGCGTCGTCGACGAACTGGCGCATGCCGCCGGCAAGGATCCGGTCGAGTACCGTCGCGCCCTGCTGAAGGAGCATCCGCGCCATCTCGCGGCGTTGAATCTGGCGGCGGAAAAAGCAGGCTGGTCGTCGCCGTCGCCGGAAGGGCGCGGACGCGGCGTCGCCGTGCACGAATCGTTCGGCAGCTACGTCGCACAGGTGGCCGAGGTGTCGGTGGAAGACGGCCGCATCCGCGTGCACCGCGTGGTCTGCGCCATCGACTGCGGCGTGGCGGTCAATCCGTCCGCCGTGGAGGCGCAGATGGAGTCGGGCATCGTGTTCGGCCTGAGTGCGGCGCTGCACGGCACGCTGACGCTGAAGGAAGGCCAGGTGCAGGAATCCAACTACCACGACTACCGCGTGCTGCGCATGCACGAAATGCCGAAGATCGAGGTCCACATCGTGCCCAGCACCGACAAGATGGGCGGCGTGGGCGAACCCGGTACGCCGCCGATCGCACCGGCCGTGGCCAATGCGGTGTTCGCCCTGACCGGGCAGCGCCTGCGCGAACTGCCCTTGCGGCTGCCGGTCGCCTCCGCCACCTCCACGCCGACTGCCTGAGGAGACCGCCATGCGCATCGCCCTGATGTCCCTGACCGTGCTCCTGCTCGCCGCCTGCGGCCCCCGCATCAGCGAGGAACAGAAGGCGCAGGCCCTGACCGCCTTCGCCACGGTCGAGAAGGTGTTCCAGCACCCGCGCTGCAGCAACTGCCATATCCCGGGCGATGCCCCGCTGCAGTTCGATGCGCAGACGCCGCACGCGATGAACGTCGTCCGCGGTCCGGAAGGCAAGGGCGCGCCCGGCCTGCCCTGCTCGACCTGCCACGCCGAACAGAACGCACCCGCCAGCTACGGCCCGCACGCTCCGCCCGGCGCACCGCACTGGCAGCTGCCGCCGCCGGACCAGAAGATGGCCTGGATCGGCCTGCCCGCCGATCAGCTGTGCGCGATGATCCAGGACAGGAAGCGCAACGGCGACCGCGACTTCGACGCGCTGCTCAAGCACGTGGCCGAGGACAAGCTGGTGCTGTGGGGCTGGAACCCCGGTGGCGAACGCGCCCCGGTGCCGGTGCCGCACGACCAGTTCGTCGCCGCGTTCAAGACCTGGTCCGACGCCGGCGGTCCGTGCCCGGCGCCGGCACCCGCGGCGCAAGGCTAGGACGCACGCGCTGTTGGCCCTCTCGTAGAGCCGAGCTTGCTCGGCTTACGTCTCGTATCAGAGGTGCGGCGGAGCAGGCTCCGCTCTACACGGTCGCCATGTCGCGGCGGCGCGCGCGCCACAGCCCATCGCTGGCGAAGATCAGCAGCCCGGTCCAGATGGCGGCGAAGCCGATGGCGCGCTCGACGCCGAAGGCTTCCTTGAACACCAGCACGCCGATCAGCAGCTGGATGCTGGGCGCGATGTACTGCAGCAGGCCCACCACCGACAGCGGAATGCGGCGCACGCCGTAGGCGAAGCCGATCAGCGGCACCGCCGTCACCACGCCGCCGAACACCAGCAGCAGGTCGTTCTTCCAGCCGAACCCGCTGACGAAACCACCGCCGTGGCCGACCTCGCCCCAGACCACATAGGCCAGCGCGGGCAGGAACAGATAGACGCTCTCGACGCCGAGCCCAGCCACCGGATCCACCGCCACCAGCTTGCGCACCAGCCCGTACAGGCCGAACGAGAACGCCAGACCCAGCGCGATCCACGGCGGCGAGCCCGCCTGCAGCGTCAGCCACGCCACACCGACCAGCGCGAAACCCACCGCGATCCATTGCGCTGGCGAAAGACGCTCGCGCAGCACCAGCACGCCCAGCACCACGTTGATCAGTGGGTTGATGAAGTAGCCCAGGCTGGTCTCGACCACATGGCCGGCGTTCACCGCCCAGATGTACAGGCCCCAATTGAACGCGATCAGCAGGCTGCTGAGGCCCAGCAGCGGCACGGCGCGGGGTTGCGCACGCACCTGCCGCCACCAGCTGCGTCCGTGCTTCAGCAGCAGCCAGCCGAGCACCAGCACCGCACTCCACACGATGCGGTGCGCGATGATCTGGAACGACGGCACCGCCTTGAGCAGGTGCCAGTACAGCGGCACCACGCCCCAGATCAGGAACGTGCCGGCGGTGATCGCCAGCCCCTTGCGGTCGATCGGCGCGGTGCTCATTTCGCCTGGCGCGCGCGTGCCAGCGTGATGAACACCACACCGGCCAGGATGACCACCATCGCGCCGATATCGTGGCGCGTGAACGTCTCGCCCGCGATGAAGGCACCCAGCGCCACCGCGATCACCGGATTGACGTACGCATAGCTGCCGACCAGCACCGGACGCGCATGGTGCAGCAGCCACACGTAGGCGGTGAAGGCGACGATGGAGCCGAACACCGCGAGGTAGGCCACCGCCAGTCCGCCGGTGAGCGTCCAGTCCGCCGTGTTGAAGCGCTCGCCGTGCAGCAGGCCGGCAACGACCAGCATCACGCCCGCCGCCAGCATCTGCGCCGCCGCCGTCATGAACGGCGACGGCAGGTCGCGGCCGCGCGACCACACCGAGCCGTAGGCCCAGGCGATCGGCGCGATCAACAGCAGCACCAGGCCGACCGGCGAACCGGTGAGCGAACTGCCGGCGTTGAGCCAGACCACGCCGGCGAAGCCGATCACGATGCCCAGCCACTCGGCCTTCGTCGCATGCTGTCCGCGCAGCGCACCGAACAGCCCCATCCACAGCGGCATCGACGCCACCGCCACCGCGGCCAGCCCGGACGACACCGTCTGCTCCGCCAACACCACCATGCCGTTGCCCATCAACAGCAGCAGCGCGCCCATCACCAGCACGTTCTTCCACTGGGCACGCGTCGGCGGCGCCACGCCGCGCCACCGCAGGAACAGGAACATCACTAGGCCGGCGGCGACGAAGCGGCTGCCCGACACCATGAGCAAGGGCGGGAACCCCCCTTCGAGCGCGAAGCGGATGCCGAGATACGTCGAACCCCAGACCACGTAGACGATGGCCAGGGCGGCAGCGACGGCAAGGCCGCCACGCGCGGGCGCGGCGGAAACGGAGGACGTCATGGGGGAGCCGTGGGGAGTGCGGTGTGGTGCAATTCTAGGCCAGCGGCGGATCCGCGGCATGACACGGACGCTCTCGGCTGCTTGAAACCTTTCCGGGCAGGCTTGAGCTGCCTTCAAGACGGCCCCGGGTCCGGGGTCACAGGTGTGTGAGCGACGTCAGTCGCGATGGAGCGCGCTGGACATCATGCGCGCGCGCATCAGGGCGTTGCCCCCCCTGCGGGATTCACCGACAAAGTGCGGCCACCCTGCACACCCATCGCGACTCGCGTCGCTCCCACAACGGACGGGTCGATCAGCCGCGCTCGCGCGCCAGCAACTGCTGCTTGCGCGGCAGCCCCCAGCGGTAGCCGCCGAGCGATCCGTCGCCGCGAATCACCCGATGGCAGGGCACGACCACCGCGATGCGGTTGTGCGCGCACGCGCTGGCCACCGCCCGTGCCGCGCGCGGCGCACCCAGCGACTGCGCCAGACCCGCATAGCTGACCGTCTCGCCCGCCGGGATCTTCATCAACGCATCCCAGACGCGCTGCTGGAAGCCGGTGCCCAGCAGGTCGACCGGCACGTCCGCCTCACCTCCGGCCAACCGCTCCGCCACCGCGCGCAGCCGCGGCGCGAGGAAGTCGTCGCGACCGGCTTCGACGCGTTCAAGGTGCGCCAGCGGGAATTCCTCGCGCAGCCGACGCTCCAGCGCCGCCTCGTCATCGCCCAGTTCCACCGCGCAGATGCCGCGCTCGGTGGCGGCCACCAGTGTGCGGCCCAGCACCGTATCAACCACGGTCCAGCGGATCGCCACGCCACGCCCGCCGGCGCGATACGTGGCCGGCGTCATGCCCAACTTCGCCGCGCCCTGTTCGTAGAGGCGCGACGGCGAACCGTAGCCGGCGTCGTACAGCGCGGTGGTGACATCGCGGCCCTGGCGCAGCGCGCTCTTCAGCGTGCCGAGCTTCCTGCGTGCGAGGTACTCGGCCGGACTCAGGCCGAAGCGGGCGCGGAAGCGGCGCTGCAGATGGGAGGCGCTCAGGCCGGTCCGCGACGCCAGTTCCGACAACGACGGTTCGCCCTTCTCGAGCAGGCGGCGCGCCTGCTCGAGGGGATCAACGGCAGCGGTGGGAAGCGATCGGCGCGTCATGGTGTCCATGCGCCCAGACTAGGGCGAGTGCGCCAGTCCGACTATCCGGATCTTGCGCTCCAGACGAGGGGTGAGTGCGAAGGAGTGGGTAACGAGGTGAGCGCATTGCGTACGCTCACTCCTCACTCCTCATCACTCACCCCTGCCTCATTCCGCCCAGCGGCCCGGACCCGGCGAATCGGGCAGCACCTGCGCCGACAGCTTGCGGTCCTGGCCCAGGATGCCGATGGCGTCGGACAGGATGGCGGCGGACTCACGCAGCAGCGGATCGGGACGCTTGTCGGCCAGCTTTTCGCGCTGCGCATCCTTCACGATGTCGCGTTCGGACGCACCCAGACCGTCGTCGGCCAAGTCTTCCGCCAACGGATCCAGCGCCAGTCCCAGCGCCTTGCGCTCGGCCTGCCGCTGCTTGCGCTGCTGGTCCTGGCGGTCGCGTTCGGCGCGACGTTCAGCCTCGTTGAGCGACACGTACTTCTTCGCGGCCTCGGCGCGGAACTGCGCCACGTCCTCGGACCACCACTGGAATTCCTTGTCCTTGGCCGAGCGCGCCGCGTGCAGCGCCTCCAGGCGCGGCAGCAGCGGGGCGAAGTTGCCGTACTGCGTGTGCGGCACCGCGGCGATGCGCGTCCACGGCAGCGCGTTGTCGTACGTACTCTCGCCGTATTCGCTGGCATCGACGCTCACCGGGAACGCGATGTCCGGCACCACGCCCTTGTGCTGCGTGCTGCCGCCGGCCACGCGGAAGAACTGCGCGATCGTCAGCTTCACCGAACCGAAGCGCGGCGCCTCGTTGGCCGGCCAGCGGTCCAGGTCGACCATGTTCTGCACCGTGCCCTTGCCGAAGCTGGTCTCGCCGATCACCAGGCCACGACCGTAGTCCTGGATGGCGCCAGCGAAGATTTCGGACGCCGACGCGGACGCGCGGTTGATCAGCACCGCCAGCGGACCGTCCCACGCCACCCCGGGCTTGCGGTCGCTGTTGACGGTCACCCGGCCGCCGGATTCGCGCACCTGCACCACCGGCCCCTTGTCGACGAACAGACCGGTCAGCTCGACCGCCTCGTCCAGCGAGCCGCCGCCGTTGTTGCGCAGGTCCATCACCACGCCGTCCACGCCCTGGGTCTTGAACTGGGCCAGCAGTTTGGCGATGTCGCGCGTGGCGGAGTTGAAGTCGTTCGGATTGCGCCGACGGCCCTCGAAGTCCTGGTAGAACGCCGGCAGCTTGATCACGCCGATGCGGCGCGCGGGCTCGCCCCCGTTGGCCGGCAGCGAAATGATCTCGGACTTGGCGGCCTGCTCTTCCAGCTTGACCTTCTGCCGGGTGATGGTGACCTGCGCATGCTTGCCGTCGATGCCGGCCTCGACCGGGATGTATTCGATGCGGACCTGCGTGTCCTTCTTGCCGCGGATCTGCGCGACGACATCGTCGATGCGCCAGCCGATCACGTCGGTCATCGGGCCGGATTTGCCCTGGCCGACGGCGACGATGCGGTCGCCGATCTTCAGCTTGCCGCTGAGGTCGGCCGGGCCGCCCGGCACGATCTCGCGGATCGCCACCAGGTCGTCCTGCCGCTGCAGCACCGCGCCGATGCCTTCCAGCGACAGCGACATCGACTGGTTGAAGTTCTCGGCGGTGCGCGGCGTGAAGTAATCGGTGTGCGGATCGATCGCGCTGGTATAGGCGTTGAGGAAGGTCTGGAAGACATCCTCGGTCTTCAGCTCGTTGATGCTGCGCTGCAGGTTGGCGTAGCGCTTGTCCAGCGTCTTGCGGATGTCGTCGGGCTTCTTGCCGGCCAGCTTCAGGCGCAGCCAGTCGTTCATCACCGACTTCTTCCAGATCGCGTCCAGCGCCGCGCCGTCGGCCGCCCAGGGGGCGTCCTCGCGGTCGTATTCCCAGCGCTCGTTGCCGGTGAAATCGAAATCCTGCTTCAACAGCGCGCGGGCATAGGCCACACGCTGGCCCACGCGCTGCTTGTAGACGGTGAAGATCTCGTAGGCCGGCGCCAGGTCGCCGTTGCGGATGGCGTCGTCCATCTTGGTGCGGTACGGCGCGAACCGCGCCACGTCCGCTTCGGTGAAGAACTGCTTGCCGCCGTCGAGCGCCTCGAAATAGCGCTTGAACACGTCCTGCGAGAGCGTGTCGTCCAGCGGGCGCGGCCGGTACGCGTAGCGGCTGTCCGACAGCAGGCCGTAGACCAGCTTGGAGGTATTGGCCTGGTCGGCAGTGGGCGCCACCGTGACCGCATCGCCGTCGCCGCGCGCGAGCAGCGCCAGCGGGGTCGACAGGGCCAGGGCCAGCAGCAGGAGGGGGGCTTTCTTCAAGGTCATTGCGTACTCATGGCCCAGGGGGCCGGCAGGCTGGAACGGACAGCGGATGCGACACGACGACAGTGCACAAAGTTGCACGCCTTGTCATCTGCCTTTGGGCAGCCTAAGGGCCTGAGCGTAGGAAAAGGTGAACCGCACCCGAGGCGCGGACCCACCCGCTGCAGCGACGCGCGGCCTGGCCGCCGGCGTGCGGATTCAGCCCGCGTGCTGTGCGGTGTAGGCGGCCTGCGCCGCCTGCTGGTCGGCATGGTAGGACGAGCGTACCAGCGGACCGGAGGCCACATGGCTGAAGCCCAGCGCCATGCCGTACTCCTCCAGCGCCTTGAACTCGTCCGGCGTCCAGTAGCGCAGCACCGGATGGTGGTGCGGGGTGGGCTGCAGGTACTGGCCGATGGTGACCATGTCGACATCGTGCGCACGCAGGTCGCGCAACGTGCCCTGCACCTGCTCCATGGTCTCGCCCAGGCCCAGCATGATGCCGGACTTGGTGGGCAGGTGCGGATGCTGCTGCTTGAAGCGCTGCAGCAGGGTCAGCGACCACTGGTAGTCGGCGCCGGGGCGGACGTTGGGATACAGGTCCGGCACGGTCTCGATGTTGTGGTTGAACACATCCGGCGGGTTGACCGCCAGGATCTCCAGCGCGCGGTCCATGCGGCCCTTGCCGCGGAAGTCCGGAGTGAGGATCTCGATGCGCGTGGCCGGCGAATGCGTGCGGATGGCGGTAATGCAGTCGACGAAATGCTGGGCACCGCCGTCGCGCAGGTCGTCGCGGTCGACGCTGGTCACCACGACGTATTTCAGGCCCATGTCGGCGACCGTGTTCGCCAGACTGAGCGGTTCGGACGGATCGGGCGGCTTGGGCCGGCCGTGGGCGACATCACAGAACGAACAGCGGCGCGTGCAGACCTCGCCGAGGATCATGAAGGTGGCGGTGCCGTGGCCGAAGCACTCGTGGATGTTCGGGCAGCTGGCTTCCTCGCACACGGTGACCAGGCGGTTCTCGCGCAGCTTGGCCTTGAGCCTGGCGACCGACCCGTCGGACGGGATGCGCACGCGGATCCACGACGGCTTGCGCAGGACCGGGGCATCGGCGAACTGCACCGGCGAACGCGCGATCTTGTCGCCCCCCAGTTGCTTGGCGCCCGTTTCCAGCGGCGCGGGCGCGGAACTGACGACCTGGAGGGGGATGACGCGTGCGGGGGTATCGGCCATGGCGGCAATTCTAGCCGCTTCGCCTGCTCCTGGGCCCGGCACGCGGCGCACCCTCGTGATTCGGCGGGACATCCGGGGTGGGCGGAGGCATGCCGAAGCGACGGCACCGGTACCGACGGCCGGGAGGCGATCGCCTCGCACGCCGCTGACCCCTGAGCGTGGGCACCGGCACCTCGCTTCCGGTACCGCGCCACAGGCATAAAAAAGCCCGCAATGACCAGGTCACTGCGGGCTTGCTCCCTCCCCCACGTCGGGATGCGGGGCCATCGTGAAGGGTGGATTACAGGTCTTGCACGCTGCACTGCAAAACAGAACCGGACGGTTCACTGGTCGACGTTGTGATGTCACGAATATGAACACCAGCCAAACCCGCGCCATTGCTGGATGTTACCGATATCAGACCAATTTCCGGCCGCTCGTCAGAACGTCGGTTACGTTCTTCACCGCATTTACCTGAACAGGCGAGCCGCCGATCCCGTGCGCAATCGTCCGGGCCCGCGCGGCTACTTGAGGTAGTGGGGCCGCCCGTCGTACCAGGCCTTGGCGCGCACCAGATGCAGCGTGCGCTGCGGGCCCCGCACTTCCACGCCCACGCTCAGCGCACGCCACCGGGCGTACAGGTCGCCCTGCCGCTGGTCGCCCTGCAGCCGCAGACGCGCCTGCAGGTCGTAGCGGTCGTTGCGCGCCTGCAGCCGGTCCAGGACCAGCACGTCGTCGCGCCACTGCACGCGGCCCTGCACGCGTGCCTGGCCGGCATCGACCAGCCGGTACACCCACGCGGGGTATTCCTTCTGCCGGGAGAACAGCGCCAGCAGGAAGCCGACATCCTTCATGGTCACGTCGGCGCCGCCGCCCGCGCTGATCGGCCGGTCGACGTCCAGCCGCGCGCGGTCCAGTGTCACCTGTGCCCACCAGCCGCGACGCGACTCGCCACCGGGTTCGGCGAACCCGACATTGCGCAGGCGCACGGTGCTGCCATCGGCGACGAACAGCCGCCGCTTCAGGTCGGCACGGCGCAGCTTGAGGTCCAGATCGAGGTCGCCGCGCAGCTGGATACCGGCCAGGTGCATGCGGGTGCCACGACCGGCGATGCGCAGCGTGCCCTGCCCGACGTCACCCGCCGCGTCCAGCGACAGGTCGCCACCGAGCACGCCGGCGCCCCCGTCGAAGCGCATCTGCCGGCGCGGCAGGAAGGCGTTGTAGACGCGCAGGTCCGGCACGCGCGCGTCCGTGAACACGACGCGCGCCTGCATCGCGTCGCGCAACTGCGCCAGCGGACCCTCCGCATTGATCGTCAGCTCGAGGTGTCGCCCCTGCACATACGGCGTATCGGGCGTCGCCAACGGCGCCATGTCGAAGCGGTCCAGCGTGGCCTGCAGCCGTGGCACCAGCGCGCCGTCCTTGCCGGCGTCCAGCCGGATGTCGGCGCGGGCACGACCGCGGATGCGGTTGTCCATCACCTCGGCCACCGCGTCGACCCCGGGCACGGTGATGCGGCTGCCCGCCGCCAGCCGGCCGTCGACCACCCGCACGTCGGCGCTGACCGCGCCGGCGCCGTCGAGCGTCAGCCAGGGCGCCTGCGGGAACAGGCCTGACAGCCAGCGCAGCGAGTCGAAGTGCCAGGTACCGACGAGATGGCCGGACGCGCGCGGCAACACGCTGGCGACCTCGCGCAGCGGCACCTGCCGGCCGCGCAGGCGCAGGTCGGCGTCGATGGCCAGGCGGCCGTCGGCCTGTGGCGGCACCGTGACCTCGATGGCGATGTCCTCGTCCACCGCCACGTCGATGCCGAGCATGTCGTTACGTACAGCGCCGGCGATGTCGTTGCCCGCCACCGCCATGGTCAACCGCGCGCGCCCGCCCGGCTTGAGCGCGCCCCGCTCGAAGCCCAGCGCGATGTTGGCACGGCCTTCGCCGGGCACCGCTTTCACCGTGACGTCGCCGCGCGGACCGACCGCCACGTCCAGGCCGGCGGTGCGTCCGGCCAGCGTCAGGTCCAGCTGCGTCTTCAGCAGCTTGTCGATGCCGGCCGCGTCTTCGCGCCGGTGCCGGTCCATCGCGAAGCGCACGTCCAGCGTGGCCTCGCGCAACAGCTCCGCGCCATCGCGCGCGAGCCTCGCGTCGGCGAACGCCACCTGCGACGGCATCAGTTCCATCGGGCCACCACGCAGCTGCTTGTAGAACCCGACCTCGCCGCGTCCCGCGCCGACCAGCTCCATCCCGTCGACGTAACCGCGCCGGATCGAACCGCTGGCGATGCGGTCGAACTGCAGCTCCCAGCCGCCCTCGCGCGGCGGCGGCGGCACGCGCTCTTCCGCGACGCGACGGATGCCACCCCGGACGTCATCGGCACGCATGTCCGGCACGTGCAGACGCCGCGACAGCAGCGGCCACAGCGCGATGCGTGCCTGCACCTGCCCTGCGGTCGCCTCCCATGCGATGCGTCGCGACTGCCCCTGCAGCGTCACCTCGCGCAGGCTGACGCGCCCCGGCCACCAGGTCTGTCCGGACGCCCAGTGCATCCGGAAGCGGTCCGGCTGGCGGTTCAATGCCTGCTCGCCCAGCGCCGTGTTGAGGAACACGTTGCCGGCGACCAGGTAGAGCGCATACGTGGCCACCAGGGCGATCGTGCCCCGCCCCAGCCAGCGCAGCGCGTTCTTGCGAAAGGAGGTCCGTTCCATCCGCTCAGCATGCCGCATCCGGCATCATGCAGACACTCAGCGGGCGGCGAAGTGTCCGTGGAACCCGAGCGGCACCGAGTAGGGCAGCCACGCCTGCGCCAGCGGCCCGTCGTCCACGCGCCGGGCGTCCAGCACGGCGATGCCGCTGCGGCCCTTCGCCGCATCGAGCAGCGTGCCGACCAGCCAGCCATCGTCGGGACGCGTGCTGCCGGGACGGGGGACGAACAGGTGCTCCTCCACCAGCACGTCGCGCCCGTAGTCGTGCACCTGCCGGCGACCGCGGGCGGGATCGAACGCGCCGACCCGGCTGAAGTACGGCGCGGTCGAACCGTCGGCGTGGATGGGTGCGTACAGGCGCGCCGCATCGCGCGACGGGGTGCGGGGATCGAACACGGGGAACTCGATGCCGTCGATGCCGGTATCGTCCCAGTGCGCCTTGCCGCTGCGCAGGTCGAGTACCAGCTCCCGCAGCAGGCCCTTGCCGCCATGCGCATCGCCGTGGCCGTCGCCGTTCATGGCCGCCTTCATCGGCGAACGCGCTTCCTCCACGTCCAGGTGCTGGACGGCACGCACCCTGATGCGGCCATCGCGCTCGGACGCATCGCCGAAATGGTAGATCGCGGCGAAATCCGCCTCGAACCAGCGCGCCTCCGCCGGCGCGGCCTTGTCGACCACGGCGATGCGCAGCGGCTGCTCCTGCCGGAAGCGCAGGCGCTCGAAGAACGCGCCCTTGCCTTCGAGGTAGCGGAACGGGATCAGCGCGAACACCAGATGCCGGTCGGTCATGGCGAAGCTGTGCAGATAGCCGGGCACCGGCGTCTCCAGCACGTCGGCGGACGCCAACGTGCCGTCGCGGCCGATATGCCAGACCACCAGGCCGTTGCCGCCCATCATCGAGATGGAGCCGAAATTCCACATGGATCCGTCGCGGTCCATCAGCGGATGCGCGGAGAACGGAATCGCGGCCAGGTCCGGGCGCCAGGTCACCGGACCCAGCGTGGTCAGCGCATCCGGATCCAGTTCGAACGCCGAGCCAGCTTCGGACAACGCGAACAGGCGGCCATCGATCATCGCGACCGACGTGTTGGCGGTGTTGGCGTCGTCATTGTTGCGGATGGGCTGCATGTCCGGGATGGACGTGCCCGCCGTCGGATACAGGAAGCGGCCGGCCTGCTGCTCGCGGGTGAACTTGGGCGTGGCCACCATGCGGGCGTGGTGGCTCAGCGTGCCGTCGCCGTTGAAGCGCCAGCCATGCACCATGCCGTCGCCGTCGAACCAGTGCTCGTAGCGGAAGCCGGCGCGCTCGGTCCAGGCGGGTCCGTTGCGGTACAGCGTGCCGGCGAAGCCGGCCGGCAGCCGCCCCTCCAGCGCCACCGTCGCCGGGCCCAGGGTGTCCGACTGCACCGACTTCCAGCCGGCCAGCCACGGCCGCTCGCGCAGGCCCGCGGCGAACCGCGCCGGATCGCCTGCGAGCGCGGCCTCGCTGCGCAGCAGGGCCGGCGCGACGGCCAGCGCGGTGGCGCCGGAAAGGAGGTTGCGCAGGAAGCGGCGACGGTCCATGGCGGCGGCCTCAGCGCAGGGTGATGGCGATGGCGGCATCCTGCGCACCGACCTCGAAGCGGGCTTCGTCCCAGGTGGGCTTGCGCATCACGTTGGGATTGTTGCTGAAGCCGTAGGCTTCGACCGGCATCCCGATCATGTTGCTGTCGAGCTTGCCGTTGCCGTTCTCGTCGTGGGTGACCAGCACGGCGTACGCGCCCGGCGCCAGGTCCTTGAACACGAAGGTCGCGGTGTCGCCGGTCGGAGGCGCGCCATCCGCGCGCACGGGGCCGGCCTGTCCGTTCCAGCCGGCGGCGGAATCCACCACGGCCACCTTCACGACGCCGGTCTTCGCGCGCACGTCGTGCAGGGTGACGGTCAGGTCGGCCGCCTGCGCCGGCGCGAGCGCGGCGATCGACAGTAGGGCGAGGCAGGCGGGGCGAACGAGATGGCGACGCATGGGCGGACTCCGGAAGGGCGGGATGTGCGGCCAGTCTGGTCGCCACGCCGCACCGCGTCAGTTGCCAACGGTCACTCCTTCGACCTGCCGGAAGTCACCTGCGACGGCGGCGCAGCGCCCGCTCCGCGCCCGGCCGTCCCACCCACGCCGCCGGCACCGGCCGCCCCAGCAGGAAGCCCTGCACGGCATCGCAGCCCAGCTCGCGCAGGTCCTGCAACTGCTCCTGGGTTTCCACGCCCTCGGCCGTCACCTGGATCTGCGAGCCGCGCGCGATCTGCACGATGGAACGGATGATCGACACCGTCATGTCGCGGGCGCCCGGCTGGCGCAGGGCGGCCGCGAACGACTGGTCCAGCTTGATGCGGTCGAACGGCAGTTCGCTGAGCTGGGCCATCGAGGAATACCCCACGCCGAAGTCGTCCATCGCAATGCGTATGCCGGCCTCGCGCAGTTGCTGCAGCACCCCGCGCGCCAGCTTCGGGTCGCGCGCCAGCACCGACTCGGTGATTTCCAGCTCCAGCCGCTGCGGCGGCAGGCCGGTGCGATGCAATACCTCGAGGAACGAGGCCACCAGCCCGGGCGCTTCCAGCTGCGCCGGCGACACGTTGACCGCCACGGTCACCGGTTGCGGCCAGGCCAGCGCATCCCGGCAGGCGCGCTCCAGCACCCACAGCCCGAGCGGCACGATGACGCCGGACGTTTCGGCCATCGGAATGAAGTCGGCCGGCGAGATCTGTCCGTAGACCGGGTGATGCCAGCGCACCAGCGCTTCGTAGGCCTGCACCTGCAGGTCGTGCACGCCGTGCTGGGCCATGTAGTGCAGTTCCAGGTGTCCCTGCCCCACGGCGTCGTACAGGTCGCTGACCTGCGCGAGCCTGGCCTGGATGCGCTCGCCCATGCCGGGTTCATAGAACGCCAGCGTGTCGCGGCCATCCGCCTTGGCCGCGTACAGCGCGATATCCGCCTGGCGCAGCAGTTCACCGATCTCCGCCGGCGCTGCATCTACCAGCGTGGTGCCGATGCTGGCGCGTACATCGATCCGGTAGCCGTTCAGCATCTCCGGCTCGCGCAGCCCCTCCTGGATGCGGACGAGCCGCTGCCGGAGATCCGCCTCGGTCTCCTGCTCGGGCAGTCCGCAGACCATCAGCGCGAACTCGTCGCCGCCCAGCCGCGCCAGCACATCGCCCGGTGCGACTGCCCGCCGCAACCGCTCGGCCACCCGGCACAGGATCTGGTCGCCGGTCGCATGTCCCAGCCCATCGTTGATCGCCTTGAAGTTGTCCAGGTCGATCAGCGCCACCGCCACGCGACCGCGCGCGCATGCCTCCGCAGGGGACGCGTCCATGAAGCTGCGCCGGTTGGGCAGACCGGTCAGCGCGTCGTGATGGGCCAGTGCATGCAGGTGGCGCTCGCGGCGCAGGCTTTCGGCTTCGCGCAGCCGCGCGTCGGACACATCGCACCCTACCCCGCGCCAGCCGATCCACGCGCCGGACGGCGCATGCAGGGGACGGGCGCTGATCTTCCAGCTGCAGGTCTCGGGCGTCGCCGCTTCCACCACCAGGCCGGTGAACGGCACGGGCGTCGACAGGCGCCGCTGCAGCGCGTCGACGCCGACCTCGCGGTCGCTGGCCACCTCGATCAGGCGCTGCCGCGAGAACAGCGTGTCCAGGCGTTTGCCGAGCAGGGACGCATCGTCGCGCCCGAGCATCCGCGCCAGGGAAGGCCCCACCCGGCTCAGGCTGCCCCTGCAGTCGCTTTCCCACAGCCAGTCGTTGGCATTGCTCTCGAACTCGCGCAGCAGCAGCCCCACGATCTGCTTCTGTCGCGCCACCGATGTCTCGGCTTCGATCCGCTTGACCAGCATGCGCGACACGAACAGCAGGGCGATCGTCAGCATCACCGCGTAGCAGCACAGCTGCGCGATCGTCATGCCCTGCGCCAGGAAGTCCAGCCGCGCCACCATCAGGCATGCGGCCACGGTCAGGATCACCAGCCACAGGAACGACACCAGCGGGGCGGTGATGCCCACCAGCACGCCGGTGGCGATCAGTCCCGGGGTGTAGGCGGCCAGCAGCAGTCGGCTGCCATCGCTCGCGGCCAGCGGGGCACCGAGATACAGGCCGACGCCGCAGGCCATCGCGGCCAGGCCGCACCAGCCGGCCGACACCCACAGGTCGACCAGGCGCAACTCCCGCGGATGCGGCCCCCGGGCAACCCGCCACCGGCCGATCGCGTGCACGGCCCAGCCCACGTGGACGACGACGAACACCACGGCCCAGGGCTGCCAGCGACGGCCCTGAAGGAAGGGCGCCATGACCTGGAAGACGCCCAACGCGCTGACCAGGTTCGCGGCCACGTACCAGGGGATGACCCGGAACAGGTTGCGCAGCTGCCGGTCCAGCAGGACCGCGCGCGTCGCCGCGTCGGCATGCGGCAGGGCCCAGCATTGGCGTAGCGCCTTCCACGGCATCGGCGTTCCCTCGGCCGGCGATCCGCGCCGATGGATGCCGTGGCGCCGGCATCAGGACGGCGCGCCTGATCGACATCCTCCCCTTCGGAACATCCGTGCAGGAGCGGACATCGCCGCCGTCCGTTTACGCCGCGCGGGCCAGGCGTCGGGTCCGGACCGCGTCCGCCAGCCGGTGCAGCACCTGCACCGAGCCCTCCCAGCCCAGGCAGCCGTCGGTGATGCTCTGCCCGTACGCCAGCGGCTGCCCGTCCACCAGATCCTGGCGTCCGCCGACCAGATGGCTCTCCACCATCACGCCGACGATGCGCCGCTCGCCGCCCTCGATTTGAGAGGCGATGTCGTCGATCACCGCGGGCTGGTGGTCGGGATTCTTGCCGCTGTTGGCGTGGCTGGCATCGACCATCAGGCGCGCCGGAAGCCCCGACTTCACCAGCACCTGGCTGGCGGCCTCGATGCTGGCGGCATCGTAGTTCGGCGCCTTGCCGCCGCGCAGGATCACGTGGCAATCCGGATTGCCCGCGGTCGCCGCGATGGCCGACCGGCCTTCCTTCGTCACCGCGAGGAAATGATGCGGATGCGATGCCGCGCCCACCGCGTCCACCGCGATCTTCACGTTGCCGTCGGTGCCGTTCTTGAAGCCGACCGGGCACGACAGCCCGCTGGCCATCTCGCGGTGCACCTGGCTCTCGGTGGTCCGCGCGCCGATCGCGCCCCACGCCACCAGGTCGCTGATGTACTGCGGCGAGATGGTGTCCAGGTATTCGCAGCCGGCGGGCAGGCCGAGCGCGTTGATGTCGCGCAGCAGGGCGCGCGCCAGGCGCAGGCCGCGGTTGATGTCGAAGCTGCCGTCCAGTGCGGGATCGTTGATCAGCCCCTTCCAGCCCACCGTGGTGCGCGGCTTCTCGAAGTACACGCGCATGACGATCTCCAGTTCGCCGGCGAGCGCATCGCGCAGCGGCTTCAGGCGCCGGGCGTAGTCGATCGCCGAGGCGGGGTCGTGGATCGAACAGGGTCCGATCACCACGATGAGGCGGTCGTCGCGGCCATGCAGGATGTCGTGCAGCGCGGCGCGCGCATCGGACACGGTCTGCGACACCGCATCATTGCAAGGCAGCTCGCCGATCACGGCAGCGGGTGTGACCAGCTCATCGAGTTTGCGGATGCGCAGGTCGTCGGTATGGGGGGCCATGGGGTCTCTCCGGTCAACAAAAAAGCCGCCAGGTTCGCTGGCGGCTTCAAGGGGATTCTTCTGGTGTCTTACCTAGAATGAACGCGTCCTCGCTCCCGCCGTCGGCATCGGAAAGCCTTCGTACCAAAACCAATAGCGGGCGCGGAGCGGGTTCATGCGAGGCATTGGGCCACGCCTTCCGGCGCTTGTCGACTGTTTCATCGGCAACGGAAAACCGCTCACGCGGCGGTGAAGAACATCAGGTAGACCAGCCGGCCGTTTTCCATCGTGCTGCCGAATGCGGGCCCGGCGGTATGCCACAGCCACGGACGCAGCAGCACCAACCGGTTGAAGCGCATCGGCACTTGCATGGTGGGCTCCCACACGCTGTCGTCGTTGCTGTGCTTCTCGATGATCTCCTGGTGCATCTGCGCATGCGAGGCGAATCCCATCTCCGCCAGTTCCGCATCGGTGAGCGGCGCGCGGTCGCGGTTCGACGGACGATGGCGGAAGAACTCCGTACCGCCACGGCAGTCCTCCGGCTTGCTGAGATAGAGGATGCCCGACCAGTACGCCTGGTCGATGTGGACTTTCGCCGTGCCGACATCCGACGCCAGGGTGATGCGGAACTTGCCGTGCGAGTGCAGCGGATCGATCGGCTTGAGCCGCTCGCCGGTGAGGTGCGAGGCGATCTCGGACAGGCCTTCGATCTCGATGCGCTCCAGCGAATTGCGCCCCGGGAACGGACCGCGCAGATCCGGATAGGTCAGCCTGAGCGCGGCCTCGCGCAGCGACCACGCGTCCTGCGGGCCGAGGAAATCGTCGACGACGATGAGGGAGGTGTGCATGCGTGCAGGCTAGCCGCCTGCCCGCGTGCGGACAAGGCAAAAAGAAACCCCGCCTTGTGGCGGGGTTCCGGTACTGCGGTACAGCGCGGACGCGGGCTGCTTAGAAGTCCATGCCGCCCATGCCGCCCATGCCGCCGCCGGCCGGCATCGCCGGCTCGTCCTTCTTCGGGGCCTCGGCCACCATCGCTTCGGTGGTGATCATCAGGCCGGCGATCGAAGCGGCGTTCTGCAGCGCCGAGCGCGTGACCTTGGTCGGGTCCAGGATGCCGAACTCGATCATGTCGCCGAACTCGCCGTTGGCGGCGTTGTAGCCGAAGTTGCCCGAGCCTTCCTTGACGCGGTTGACGATCACCGACGGCTCTTCGCCGGCGTTGGTGACGATCTCGCGCAGCGGGGCTTCCATCGCGCGCAGGGCGATCTGGATGCCGTGGTTCTGGTCTTCGTTGGCGCCCTTCAGGGTGCCGATGCTCTGCAGCGCGCGGATCAGCGCCACGCCGCCGCCCGGCACCACGCCTTCTTCCACCGCCGCACGCGTGGCGTGCAGGGCGTCTTCAACGCGGGCCTTCTTTTCCTTCATCTCGATTTCGGTCGAGGCACCGACCTTGATCACGGCCACGCCGCCGGCCAGCTTGGCCACGCGTTCCTGCAGCTTCTCGCGGTCGTAGTCGGAGGAGGTCTCCTCGATCTGCGCCTTGATCTGCTTGATGCGCGACTGGATGCGCTCGGCATCGCCGGCGCCGTCGATGATGGTGGTGTTCTCCTTCGAGACCACGACTTTCTTCGCACGGCCCAGGTCGTTGATGGTGGCCTTCTCCAGCTGCAGGCCGACTTCCTCGGAGATCACCGTGCCGTTGGTCAGCGTGGCGATGTCTTCCAGGATGGCCTTGCGGCGGTCACCGAAGCCCGGCGCCTTGACGGCGGCGACCTTGACGATGCCGCGGATGGTGTTGACCACCAGCGTGGCGAGGGCTTCGCCTTCCACTTCCTCGGCCACGATCAGCAGCGGCTTGCCGGCCTTGGCGACGCCTTCCAGCACCGGCAGCAGTTCGCGGACGTTGGAGACCTTCTTGTCGTGGATCAGGATGAAGGGGTCGTCGAATTCGACCTGCTGCGACTGCTGGTTGTTGATGAAGTACGGCGACAGGTAGCCGCGGTCGAACTGCATGCCCTCGACGACGTCGAGTTCGTTCTCCAGGCCCGAGCCTTCTTCAACCGTGATCACGCCTTCCTTGCCGACCTTCTTCATGGCCTCGGCGATGATGTCGCCGATGTTGCTGTCGGAGTTGGCCGAAATGGTGCCGACCTGGGCGATCGCCTTGTCGTCGGCGGTGGGCTTGGAGAGCTTCTTCAGCTCTTCGACGGCGGCCTTCACGGCGTGGTCGATGCCGCGCTTGAGGTCCATCGGGTTCATGCCGGCGGCGACGGCCTTGGAGCCTTCGCGGATGAACGCCTGCGCCAGCACGGTGGCGGTGGTGGTGCCGTCGCCGGCGTTATCGGAGGTCTTGGACGCGACTTCCTTGACCATCTGCGCGCCCATGTTCTCGAACTTGTCGGCCAGTTCGATTTCCTTGGCGACGGAAACGCCGTCCTTGGTGATGGTCGGGGCGCCGAAGCTCTTCTCGAGCACGACGTTGCGGCCCTTCGGGCCGAGGGTGGCCTTGACGGCATTGGCGAGGATGTTCACGCCGCGCACCATGCGCGTACGGGCGTCTTCACCGAAACGGATATCTTTGGCTGCCATTGGAAAAACTCCGTGATTCGTGATGTGTGATAAGTGATTCGATGAACGTCGGGCGGCGGGAAGCCGGATGGGGCGGGATCGTCAACGCGTTGCGCTGCTGCGAATCACCAATCCCCAATCACCAATCCCGCCTCGGCATCAGCCGAGGATCGCGAGAACGTCGTCTTCCTTGATGATCTTGTACTCGACGCCGTCCTGCTTGTAGGCCGAACCCGAGTACTGGCCGTAGATCACCTTGTCGCCGACCTTGACCTTGGGGGCGCGGACGTTGCCGGTGGCCTCGACGAACTTGCCTTCGCCGACGGCGACGACTTCACCCTTGGTGGGCTTTTCCTTGGCAGCATCGGGAATGATGATGCCGCCGAGGGAGGTTTCTTCGGCTTCGATCGGCTTGACCACCAGACGGTCGTACAGCGGCTTGATGTTGCTCATGTCAATCCTCTTAAGTGATTGATTGGACTAGGAAAGGGGCGGCGATGTTAGCACTCGCCTCGAGGGACTGCCAACGTCGCGGACGCAAAAACCCGGCAACGCCGGATGCCGACCGATGTTGGGCGGGTCCGCCGGCCTTTCAAGGGCCGGCCGGCAAATTTTTTTGCCGCCGGGCCACGCCGGGCGGTCTGCGATAATCGCCGGCCCATGCCCGTCTTCCTGATCCTGTCCACCTGCCCGGACGCCGACACCGCCCAGCGGCTGGCGCGGACGCTGGTGGAAGAACGCCTGGCGGCCTGCGTCAGCCTGCTGCCCGGCGTGGTCTCGACCTATCGCTGGCAGGGCGACGTGGAACAGGCCACCGAAGTCCAGCCGCTGGCCAAGACCTCGGCCGACCGCCGCGACGCCCTGATGGCGAGGCTGGCGGCGCTGCACCCGTATGAACTGCCGGAGATCCTGGCGGTCGAAACCGCCGCCGGCCTTCCTGCGTATGGGGACTGGGTCGCTGCCGAAACCCGGGCCGACGCCCCCGCCCCCGAGTGACCCGATGACGCTGATCCGCATTTCGTTCGCCTGCCTGCTCTCCCTCGCCTCCCTGATCGCGCCGGCGGCCTCCGCCGCGATCACCCAGGACGACCTGCTGCCGGTGGACGAGGCCTTCGTGCTGACGGCCGCCGCGCCGACCCGCGACCGCATCGAGATCCGCTGGCAGATCACCGACGGCTACTATCTTTACCGGCACCGCACCGGTGTGGAGGCCGATCCGGGCTTCGCCGCGCAGCCGCTGCAGCTGCCCAAGGGCAAGGCCTACCGCGACGAGTTCTTCGGCGACGTCGAGACTTACCGCGGCGAACTGGTGGCCACCCTCCCTGGCCGGCCGACGGCGGGCGCCGACAGCGTCACGCTGAAGATCAAGTATCAGGGCTGCGCCGACGCCGGCATCTGCTACCCGCCGCAGACGCGCACGCTGAAGGTGACGTTGCCGGCGGGTGCAGGCGAGGGCTTTGTCCCGCTGGGCGCCAATGCGATCACCGGCGGCCTGCTGGGGCAGAAGCCGCAGGCCGGCACGGACGCGCTGCCGCTGCCGGCGGAACAGGCGTTCGCGTTCGAGGCGATCGCCTTCAACGGCAACGAGCTACTGCTGCGCTTCACCCCGGCACGCGGCTACTACGTGTATCGCGACCGCACCTCGATGGCGCTGGAAGGCGCGCCGGGTGTTGCCTTGCAGGCGCCGCGCTGGCCGAAGGGCGTCGCCCACCGCGACGAGCACTTCGGTGACGTCATCGTCTACTTCGACCAGGCCGAGGTGCCGGTGCCGCTCAAGCGCGATCGCGCCGGGGCGATGTCCGCGACGCTGCGGGTCACCTTCCAGGGGTGCCAGAGAGATGGCATCTGCTATCCGCCCATGACGCGACGGGTGGCGCTGTCGATCCCGGCCGGCACGGTCACGCCGGCCGGCACGCCCGACGTCCCCGCGCCCTCGGCTGTCGCGCCGCTACCGACGGCAACGACGGCGACGACCACGCCGGCAGGTGTGGACGCCGGCACCGGCGATGCAGCCCCGGCCACTACGCCCGCCGCAGGCGATGTCGAACGCACGCGCCCGCCGGAAGACGTGCTGGCGCGCAATCCGCAAGGCGGCGCCACCTCGCTGCTCGCCGCACTGGCGCTCGCGCTGCTCGGCGGCCTGATCCTCAACCTGATGCCCTGCGTACTGCCGATCCTGTCGCTGAAGGCGCTGTCGCTGGCCGAGAGCGGGCGCGACGGCGGCGACGCGCGACGGCGCGCGCTCTGGTACACGGCGGGCGTGCTGGTCAGCTTCGTCGCCGTCGGCGCGCTGGCCATCGCACTGCGCGCTGCCGGCCAGGCGCTGGGCTGGGGCTTCCAGCTGCAGCAGCCCTGGGTGGTGGGGCTGCTGGCCTATGTGGTGTTCGCCGTCGGCCTGAGCCTGTCGGGCGTGTTCGCGATCGGCCATCGGCTCGCCGGCGCCGGCCATGGACTTGCGTCGCGTCGCGGCCCGGTCGGCGATTTCTTCACCGGCGTGCTGGCGGTGGTGGTGGCCAGTCCGTGCACGGCGCCCTTCATGGGCGTGGCGCTCGCGTACGCCTTCACCGCGCCCACGCCGCTGGCGCTGCTGGTGTTCGCGGTACTCGGCCTGGGCCTGGCGCTGCCGTTCCTGCTGATCGGGTTCGTGCCGGCGCTGGCGAGCCGCCTGCCGCGTCCCGGCGCGTGGATGGACACGCTGAAGCAGGTGCTGGCCTTCCCGATGTACCTGACCGCCGTGTGGCTGCTGTGGGTGCTGGGCAAGCAGCGCGGCATCGACGCGGTGGGCTTGGCGCTGGTCGGCCTGGTGCTGCTGGCGCTGGGGCTGTGGTGGTTCCAGCGCGCGCGCTGGCGCGCGGGCGTCCTGCAGCGCGCCCTCGCGTTGGCACTGGCCGCTGCCGCCCTGGTGCCGCTGGCGATGGTGCACCGCCTGCCGGTGGCGGCGACGGCTGCACCGGCGGCGGACGGCCACCTGGCCTGGTCGGCGGAACGGCTGGCGGCATTGCGCAACGAAGGCCGCATCGTCTTCGTCGACATGACGGCCGACTGGTGCGTGACCTGCAAGGCCAACGAGAAGGCCGTGCTGGACACCGATGCATTCCGTGCCCTGCTCGCCGAGCACGACGCGGTGATGCTGACCGGCGACTGGACCAACGTGGATCCCGCCATTACCGCCTTCCTCGAAGAACACAAAGCCGTCGGCGTGCCGCTGTACGTGATGTATCCGCGCGGCGGTGGGGAAGGCGAGGTGCTGCCGACCGTGCTGACGCACGAGACGGTCCGGCAGGCCTTCGACCGGGCGGCGCGATGAAGGTCACCACGCCGCGCATCCTGGCGGTCGCCGTCGTGGCCGGCGGCCTCGGCCTGCTGGCCAGCCTGTGGCTGGACGGCAATCCGTTATGGCGGACCGGACCCGGCGAACGCGCACTGCACGCCGCCGTCAACGCGACCGCCCCCGCGCCGCCGGCGGGCGTCACGCCGGCCGGCATCGGCGATCCCATGCCGTCCATCGCATTGCCGGACCTGGAGGGCAACATCGTCGATCTCGCCGCCAACTACCGCGGCAAGCGCCTGCTGATCAACGTCTGGGCCAGCTGGTGCGGGCCGTGCATCGAGGAGATGCCGGAACTGGATCGCTTCGCCACCTCGCAGGGTGCGGACGGCGTCCAGGTGGTGGGACTGGCGCTGGACACCCACGAGGGCGTGACCGATTTCCTCGGCCGGGTGCCGGTGAGCTACCCGATCGTGCTGGACACCCCGGGTCCGACCGACGCCAGCGTCTGGCTGGGCAACGCCAAGGGCGTGCTGCCCTACACCGTGCTGGTGGGCGCCGACGGCCGGATCGAGCGGCAGAAGATCGGGCCGTTCCGGCATGGCGAGATCAGCGGATGGGTCGAATAGGCCCAGCTGTCGAAGTCGCGCAACCTGCGGCGATCTCGCGCACCACGGTGGCATCCATCGATCCAGCCTTCCGCCGCGCCCCTCCGCGCTGCCCGAGCTGTCACCACAGCGCCAGAAATCAAACAATCGCTTAAAACAGGGCAAACTTCGGCGAACTGGACAGCATCGCCGGGTTCGCGCAGACTGCCGCCCTTCCGCTGGAGAGCCGAATGGCGAAGCTGCTGGTCCTGCATGGTCCCAACCTCAATCTGCTCGGCACCCGCGAGCCGGAGGTCTATGGCCACGCGACGCTGGCGGACATCGACCTGGCGCTGGGCGCGCAGGCGCAGGCCGCCGGCCACGCGCTGGAAAGCTTCCAGTCCAATGCCGAACATGCGCTGGTCGACCGCATCCAGGGCGCCCGCAGCGATGGCACCGCCTTCATCCTGATCAACCCGGCCGCCTTCACCCACACCTCGGTCGCGATCCGCGACGCGCTGGCGGCGGTGGCCCTGCCCTTCATCGAAATCCACCTGTCCAACCCGCACACCCGCGAACCCTTCCGCCACACCAGCTACTTCAGCGACAAGGCGGTGGGCGTGGTCTGCGGGTTCGGCGCCGACAGTTACCGCTACGCGCTGGACGCCGCCCTGCAGCGGCTGACGGCCTGACTTCCTCTTTGTTCCCTGCGGGAACAGCGTCCAACCACGAGGCTCCCATGGATCTCCGCAAAATCAAGAAACTCATCGACCTGCTGGAAGAGTCGAACCTGGCCGAAATCGAGATCAAGGAAGGCGAAGAGTCCGTGCGCCTGGCGCGCACGCCCAAGGGCGGTTACGCCGCACCCGCCGCCCCGGCTCCCGTGGCCTACGCCGAACCGCGCCCGGCGGCACCGATGCCGATGAGCTCGCCGACCGAAGCCTCCACCGGCGGCACCGCCAAGCCAGGCAACGCCCTGCCCGACGGCCACGTGGTGCGCGCCCCGATGGTCGGCACGTTCTACGCCTCGCCGTCGCCGGACAAACCCGCGTTCGTCGCGGTCGGCCAGTCGGTGAAGGCCGGCGAGACGCTGGCGATCATCGAAGCCATGAAGATGTTCAACCCCATCGAGGCCGACGTGTCCGGCACCGTACTGTCGATCCTGGCCGAGAGCGGCCAGCCGATCGAGTTCGATCAGCCGTTGTTCGTTATCGGCTGACGCCGACAACGACGGGATTCGTCATTCGTGATTCGTGATTCGACAAAGCAGCGGCCCCATGAGCGCCTGGATGTCTGGCGCAACGCGACGACGCTTGTCGAATCGACTTACCGTCTCACGGCTTCGTTTCCCGAATCGGAACGGCTCGGCCTTGCCATGCAATTGCGCCGCGCCTCGGTCAGCGTCCCGTCGAACATCGCGGAGGGGGCTGCGCGCCGCTCGACAGCCGAGTATCTGCGCTTCCTTTCGATGGCGCGGGGCTCTCTGGCCGAGATGAGCACCCAGGTCGAGATAGCGCGACGCCTTGCGTATGTAGACGCAAGCGACGCGATAGATGACCTGATCGACCGCACGTTCGCCCGCCTGAATGCACTGATCCGTTCGCTCGACTCCTCGCCGCGCAGCGTCCGCGAGACGCCCGCCCTTTACGAATCCCCAATCCCGAATCCCGAATCCCATGCTCGATAAAGTCGTCATCGCCAACCGGGGTGAGATCGCGCTGCGCATCCTGCGCGCCTGCCACACCCTCGGCATCCGCACGGTCGCGGTGCATTCCACCGTCGACCGCAACCTCAAGCACGTGGCCATGGCCGACGAGTCGGTCTGCATCGGTCCCGCCGCCTCGAAGGACAGCTACCTCAACATCCCGGCGATCATCGCCGCGGCGGAAGTGACCGACGCGCAGGCCATCCATCCTGGCTACGGCTTCCTGTCGGAGAACGCCGACTTCGCCGAGCGCGTCGAGCAGTCCGGCTTCATCTTCATCGGTCCCAAGGCCGACACCATCCGCATGATGGGCGACAAGGTGGAAGCGATCCGCGCCATGCAGGCCGCCGGCGTGCCGTGCGTGCCCGGCAGCGGCGGCCCGCTGGGCGACGACATCGTGGCGAACACCAAGATCGCCCGCGAGATCGGCTATCCCGTCATCATCAAGGCCGCGGGCGGCGGCGGCGGCCGCGGCATGCGCGTGGTGCATGTCGAGGGCGCGCTGAAGGCGGCCATCGAGACCACGAAGTCGGAAGCCAAGGCGGCCTTCGGCAACGGCGAGGTCTACATGGAGAAGTTCTTGGAGAATCCGCGCCACGTGGAGATCCAGGTGCTGGCCGACGGCCAGGGCCACGCGATCCATCTTGGCGAGCGCGACTGTTCGATGCAGCGCCGCCATCAGAAGGTGGTCGAGGAAGCGCCGGCGCCGGGCATCACCGAGGAACTGCGCAACGAGATCGGCAAGGTCTGCGTGGAGGCCTGCCTGCGCATCGGCTACCGCGGCGCGGGTACGTTCGAATTCCTGTTCGAGGACGGCCGCTTCTACTTCATCGAGATGAACACCCGCATCCAGGTGGAGCATCCGGTGACCGAACGCATCACCGGCATCGACCTGGTCTGCGAACAGTTGCGCATCGCGGCGGGCCATCCGCTGTCCATCAAGCAGAGCGACATCGTGCTGCGCGGCCACGCCATCGAATGCCGCATCAATGCGGAAGACCCGGACACGTTCATGCCGCACCCCGGCCTGATCCAGCATTTCCATCCGCCGGGCGGCCCGGGCGTGCGCGTGGACACGCACATCTACGAAGGCTACCGCGTGCCGCCGAACTACGATTCGATGATCGCCAAGCTCATCGTGCACGGCCCGGACCGCGATACCGCGATCGCGCGCATGCGCGTGGCGCTCAGCGAGATGGTCATCGACGGCATCAAGACGAATATCCCCCTGCAGCAGCGCATCATGCGCGACCAGGGTTTCCAGGCCGGTGGCCAGAACATCCACTACCTGGAAAAGCGCCTGGCCGAACGCAAGAACAAGGCGATCTCGCTGGTCTGATACGCGCGAATCCGCCGTAAAACGCGAAGGGCCGGGATGTCACCATCCCGGCCCTTCGCGTCTGTCGGATGTCGCAGCGCGCGTCGCGCTACCGCTCAGGTCCCTGCTGCGTGCCCGGCACCGGCGTCGCGCCCAGCGGCGAGGAAGGATCGGTGATCCGCACCACCTCGGACGAACCGTCGGCCCATACCACCCTGATGGTGCTGCCCGGCGACAGCGTCGAGAACGGCGTACCGCTGCGCGCGCGGTAGAGCGCCGCGACCTGCGCCGCGCCCAGGCGGCGTGCGTCGTCGGGCGCATGGATGGTCATGTGACCGACACGCGAGAGATCCCTGAAACCGGGGTCGCGTGTTTCGATCACGATCGTGGCGGCCGCAGCGGCGTACGCCACCACCACCAGGCCCCAGACCAGGAGATTGATACCCGGCCGCGTGCGCTTGTATTTCATCCGTCCACTCCCGTGGGGGCCAGCAAGGTGCCCACCATCTCGTCCACATTGTCCGCACCCTGCCGCGGGACACCGGCGTCCCGCGCGAAGGTGGTGAAATCCTGCGAAGCGTCCTGCGAGCAGATGCCGCCGTTGACGCAGTAACTGGTCATCATCGAGCCGTCCGGGCTGCAGTCCATGCCCAACCGGCACGACGCGATGCGCCAGGCGATCTCGCTGAGCTCACTGCCGGACACGTCGCCCAGCGTGTCGCGCTGGCCACTGCCGGTGGTGCCCATCGCCGGCGCGATGGCGAGATAGGCGAAAGGATCGCCCGACTCCAGCACGCGCCGCACTAGGTCGCGAAGGTAGTCCTCGTCGCGCTGCAACGGCTGGTCCATCGCCAACAGCGCGGCTTCCGCCGCCAGGCTGCCGGCACGCGCGGCCTGCCTGCGCTGGGTGATGAGGGTCGGCAACGAGAACCCGTCCTGCGGCACGAAGCGGCCGCAGCGCTGCTGCACGCGCTGGCGGGCGGCGACCATCGCGCTGCCGCCGGACAATCCCAGGCCGGCGATGACGCGGGTGTCCTGCGCATAGCCGACCGGATCAGCCGCGTAGCCGGCGCAGTGGTCCTGCACCAGGCTCAGCAGCCACATGGCATCGGCATCGCCCGCGGCCGCGAGCGCCACCAGCTGGCGCGAATAGGCGAACAGGTCGGTGCTGTCCTCGAATCCGCGCCGCAACGGCGACAACGCGGGCACCGCACGCGTCGACATCGCACGCATCACCGGGGGTGCGGAAGACGGGGCGAAAGATGCGCCGGCAGGTGCGGTGCCGGCATCGCTCGCCGCCGGCACCGCATGCGGCAGCCAACCCGCCTGGCGCAGCGGCATCCACGCCAGCGCCCCCAGCAGGCCCACCAGCATCATCGGCATCAGCAGCTTCCGGGGCACGCGGCCATTATCCCGGCGCATTCCCGGGCTTTCAATGCGATGCGCGCGCGTTCACGCCGCCGCCCGCCCCTTTCGTCGCCTCTCCGCCGGGACGCGCGTGAGACAATCGCGGCCCGTCCCCTCCACCACGCCCGCCCATGCCTTATCTGGAACTCTCCCTGCGCTGCACCGAGGCCGAGCAGCCGCGCTACGAGAACGCGCTGGACGACGTGGGCGCGCTGTCGGTCACCCTGCTGGATGCCGATGCCGATACCGGCAACGAACGCGCCATCCTGGAGCCGGGCGTCGGCGAAACCCCGCTGTGGAAGGCGCTGGTGCTGACCGCGCTGTTCGATGCGGACGCCGATGCGCTGACGCTGCTGGCGGCGCTGGAGGCCTTCGATCCCGGCCTGGACTGGACGCAGGTCGGCTTCCGCAAGGTCGAGGACGAAGACTGGGAGCGCGCCTGGCTGGACCAGTTCCAGCCGATGCGCTTCGGCGCACGCACCTTCATCGTGCCGTGGAATCACGCGGTGCCCGACGACGCAGGCGACGACGCCGCCATCGTGCGCCTCGATCCCGGCCTGGCGTTCGGCTCCGGCACGCACCCCACCACCGCGCTGTGCCTGCGCTGGCTCGATGCCCTGGCCGGCGACGGCCTGCTGCAGGGTCAGCGCGTGCTGGATTTCGGCTGCGGCTCCGGCATCCTCGCGCTGGCCGCGCTGAAACTTGGCGCGGCCCAGGCGGTCGGCGTCGACAACGATCCGCAGGCGCTGCTGGCGAGCGCGGACAATGCGCTGCGCAACGACGTCGATGCGCACTTCAGCGTCTACCTGCCGGACGACGAACCGGTGACCACGTATCCGGTCGTCGTGGCGAACATCCTCGCGTCCGCGCTGGATGCACTGGCCGAGGTACTCGCCGCGCGCGTGGCGCCTGGCGGCCGCATCGCACTGTCGGGAATCCTCGCCGGACAGGAAGACGAGCTGCTGGTGCGCTACGCACCGTGGTTCGATCGACTGTCCGCCGCGCAGGACGGCGACTGGATGCGCATCGATGGTGTGCGCCGCTGACGCTTCCGGTCACAACACGCGTGCGAACGAGCGTGGTTGAATAGCGCCATGTTCACCGCCTGTCCGCACTGCCAGTTCCTGGTCGCCCGCGACCCGCACACCGGCGCGACACCCGCCGCGTGTCCGCGCTGCGGCAAACCGCTGCTGGCCGCAAGCGAAGCGGCATCGCCGGCGCCCAGCCTGGCCACGCTGCTGCATGCGGCACCGGGCGACCCCACCGTGCAGGCACCGGATGTGGAGCACGCCACGGAGGCAGACGCCGTCGACCACGCGACCGCTGAGGTCCCGTCCGCCGCGCGCGGAGCGCCCGCGTCCGCGCCCCCTGTGGATGCCCCTTCGCCACCGGCGGATGCGGCATCCGATGCCGTGCCGCACGACGATGCATCCCAACGGCGCGACGCCCCCGCTCCCGACGCCCTTCCGCCGTCCGCCACCACACCGCCCCCCGCGCCCGAAGCCCGCATCACGGCGCCGGTCGCCACACGCAAGACGGCGACCCCGCGCTTCCTGCACCGCACGCGCACCACGCCGGTGCATGCGCGGCGTACGCACGCGCTGTGGGCGATCGTGGTCGCACTGTCGCTGCTGCTCTGCCTGCAGGTCGTGATCGCGGATCGCGAACGGCTGGCGATGCAGGCCGGATGGCGGCCCGTGGTGATCGCGCTGTGCGGCGTGTTCCGTTGCGAGGTCCCGACCTGGCGCGAACCCACCGCCTTCACCATGCTCAGCCGCGACGTCCGCCCCCTGCCCGATGCACCGGGCACGCTGCAGGCGCAGGCCACGTTCCGCAACGAAGCGCGCTGGGCACAGGGGTGGCCGGAGATCGTGCTGACGCTGAAGGATGCCGACGGCCGCACGCTCGGCGCACGCGCACTGCAACCGGGCGACTACCTGCCGGAAGGCGAGACGACCACCACCATCGGACCGGGCCAGAGCGCACAGATGGCCGTGCGGATACGCGAACCGAGCGCCAGCGTCGTCGCGTTTTCCTTCGACTTCCGTTAAGTCCCCGGTTCATCGAAAAAGCGGATGCGCGCCGCGCGATCAGGCGCTAGACTCGTCCCCCCGCCGAATACCCACAAGCACAGGGCGGGCATCTGCATCCGTAGCGCCCAGGGGATCCGATTGAACGCTGCCGCCACCCGTCAGGACACGCCACGCGCCGCGTCGCGGCCGCCGCTGCGCGAACACGTCGCACAGTCGGTGCGACGTTATCTGCGCGACCTCGACGGCTGCGATGCGGACGATGTCTACGAGATCGTGCTGCGCGAGATGGAAATCCCGCTGTTCGTGGAAGTGCTGAACCACTGCGAAGGCAACCAGAGCCGCGCCGCCGCCATGCTGGGCATCCATCGCGCCACGCTGCGCAAGAAGCTCAAGGACTACGGGCTGGCCTGAGCCGTCCCGGACGCCGTGGTGCAGCGCGTTATAATCCGCGCCCCGCTCCGCTCCGCCGTCCTCCATGACCCTCGATCTCCAGCCCGTGCGTCGGGCGCTGCTGTCCGTTTCCGACAAGACCGGCCTGCTCGACCTGGCCCGCGCACTGGCCGCCCGCGATGTCGAACTGCTGTCCACCGGCGGCACCGCGAAGACATTGCGTGACGCCGGCCTGACCGTTCGCGATATCGCCGAGGTCACCGGCTTCCCGGAAATGATGGACGGTCGCGTCAAGACGCTGCACCCGAAGGTGCATGGCGGCCTGCTGGGACGTGCCGGCACCGACGACGCGGTGATGGCCGAGCAGGGCATCGGCGCCATCGACCTGCTGGTGCTGAACCTGTATCCGTTCGAGTCCGTCACCGCCAAGGCCGACTGCACGCTGGCCGATGCGGTGGAGAACATCGATATCGGCGGCCCGGCCATGCTGCGCTCGGCGGCCAAGAACTTCGCCCGCGTCGCGGTCGCGACCGATCCCTCGCAGTACGGCAGCCTGGTGGCCGAACTCGAAGCGAACGACGGCGCGCTGTCGGCGAAGACGCGCTTCGCGCTGTCGGTCGCCGCGTTCAACCGCGTGGCGCAATACGACGCGGCGATCAGCAACTACCTCTCCGCCGTCACCGACACCTCGTCGGACGTGCCCGTGCGCAGCGCGTTCTCCGCGCAGGCCAACGGCAGCTTCGTCAAGGTCATGGACCTGCGCTACGGCGAGAACCCGCACCAGCAGGCCGCGTTCTACCGCGACCTGCATCCGGCGCCCGGCTCGCTGGCAACGTTCGAGCAGCTGCAGGGCAAGGAACTGAGCTACAACAACATCGCCGACAGCGACGCGGCGTGGGAATGCGTCCGCCAGTTCGACGCGCCGGCCTGCGTCATCGTCAAGCATGCCAATCCCTGCGGCGTGGCCGTCGGCGTGGCCTGCGGCGATGCCTACGAACTGGCCTACGCCACCGATCCCACCAGCGCGTTCGGCGGCATCATCGCCTTCAACCGCACGCTGGATGCGGCGACGGCGAAGGTCATCCTGGACCGCCAGTTCGTCGAGGTGCTGATCGCACCGGATTACGAACAAGCCGCGCTCGACTATGCGACGAAGAAGGCCAACGTGCGCGTGCTGCGCATTCCGATGGCGCCGGTGTCGCCGGGCTTCATCGACACCAAGCGCGTCGGCTCCGGACTGCTGATGCAGACGGCCGACGACCGCGTGGTGACGCGCGACGGACTCAGGGTGGTGACGAAACTCGCGCCGACCGACGCACAGTTCACTGACCTGCTGTTCGCCTGGAAGGTGGCCAAGTTCGTGAAATCCAACGCCATCGTCTATGCGAAGGACCACCGCACCATCGGCGTGGGCGCCGGCCAGATGAGCCGCGTGTACTCGGCGCGCATCGCCGGCATCAAGGCCGCCGACGCGAACCTGGTGGTCGAAGGCTCGGTGATGGCCAGCGACGCCTTCTTCCCGTTCCGCGACGGCATCGATGCCGCGGCGGCCGCCGGCATCAAGGCGGTGATCCAGCCGGGCGGCTCGATGCGCGACAGCGAAGTGATCGCGGCCGCGGACGAGCATGGCATCGCGATGGTGTTCACCGGGGTGCGCCACTTCCGCCACTGAGGGCCACGGTCCTCGTCGTTGCCTGCACCTCCCCGGAGCAAGACCGCATGATGAACGCCCTCCGCACCGCCTCCTCCCTGCTCGTCGCGACGGCCGTCGTGCTGACGTTCGCCGGCTGCACGGATACGGACGCCCGCCTGAAGCAGGCGCAGGCGAAGATCGCGGCCACGCTGCCCGCGCCGTATTACGAGGATCTGGTCACCGAAGCGGTGGACGTCGAGGACAACCGCCTGGTCATGCGCATCCGCAGCCCGGCCGGCGATGCCGCCAGGACCCGCGAGGCTGCCGGTTTCGACCTGCTGAAGCAGAGCGAGCAGCGCGCGATGTACGAGCTGTGCGCGCTGCCGGAGATCGCACCACTGCTGGACACCGATGCCATCCTGGTGCGGCGCTTCGTCGACCCGAAGGACGCGCCGTTCTTCGACGTCGAGCTGCCGGCGCGCGCCTGCTCGACCCCGCCGGCCGACGCGCCGGCACAGCCATGAGGAAAGCCCCTTGAAAGTCCTGGTCATCGGTGCCGGCGGGCGCGAACACGCGCTGTCGTGGAAACTGGCGCAATCGCCGCGCGTGGACGAAGTGATCGTGGCGCCCGGCAACGCCGGCACCGCCACGGAAGCCAAATGCCGCAACGTCGCCATCAAGGTCACCGATATCGAGGGCCTGCTGGCGCTGGCGCAATCCGAAGGCGTCGGGCTGACCGTGGTCGGCCCCGAGGTGCCGCTGGTGGCCGGCGTGGTGGACCGTTTCCGCCTGGCCGACCTGCGCATCTTCGGCCCGACCGCTGCTGCCGCACAGCTGGAAGGCAGCAAGGCGTTCGCGAAGGATTTCCTCGCGCGCCATGGCATCCCGACGGCGTTCTATGCGGTGCATACCGAGGTCGATGCCGCGCTGGCCTACGTGCGCGACAAGGGCGCACCGATCGTCATCAAGGCCGATGGTCTGGCGGCCGGCAAGGGCGTGATCGTGGCGATGACGCTGCAGGAAGCGGAGGATGCCGTACGCGACATGCTGTCGGGCAACGCCTTCGGCGATGCCGGTGCGCGGGTCGTGATCGAGGAATTCCTGGAAGGCGAGGAGGCCAGCTTCATCTCCATGGTCGACGGCACGACCGCGCTGCCGATGGCGACCAGCCAGGACCACAAGCGCGTCGGCGACGGCGATACGGGTCCGAACACCGGCGGCATGGGCGCATATTCGCCCGCGCCGGTGGTCACGCCTGAGGTGCACGCACGCGTGATGCGCGAGGTGGTGAATCCCACCGTGCAGGGCATGATCGCCGACGGCGTGCCGTTCACCGGCTTCCTCTACGCCGGGCTGATGATCGACGCCGAGGGCGCACCGAAGGTCATCGAATTCAACGTGCGCTTCGGCGATCCGGAAACGCAGCCGGTGATGTTGCGCCTGCAGTCCGACCTGGTGGATCTGGTCGAAGCCGCCATCGACGGCCGCCTCGATGCCATCGAGGCGCAGTGGGACCCGCGCCCCTCGATAGGGGTGGTGATGGCGGCGGCGCCGTATCCGGACACGCCGGTGACCGGCGACGTGATCGCCGGGCTGGATGACGTCCCCGCGACGGCCAAGGTCTTCCATGCCGGCACGGCGCTCGACGCCGATGGTCGCGTCATCAGTGCCGGCGGCCGCGTGCTGTGCGTGGCGGCGCTGGGCGAGTCGGTGTCCGACGCGCAGCGCAACGCCTATGCCGGCGTGGACAAGGTGCGCTGGACGAACGAGTTCCACCGCACCGACATCGGCTGGCGCGCCATCGCGCGCGAGCGCGCGAACGACTGATCGGCTACGTCGCCTGCACGAAGTTCGCCGCGTGCTCGCGCGGCGCACTGCGCAGGTACTGCGGCGCGATGGCGATGCGTTCGCCCAGCGCCACGGCGGCATGCCAGGGCCAGCGCGGGTCGTAGAGGATCCCGCGCGCGATGGCGATGGCGTCGGCCTGCGCCTGTTGCAGGATGGCGTCCGCCTGCTGCGGTTCGGTGATCAGGCCCACCGCGATCACCGGCATCGCCACCTCGCGCTTGATGGCCTCGGCGAATGGCACCTGGTAGCCCGGTCCCAGCGTGATCTTCTGTGCCGGATGCAGACCGCCGCTGGACACGTGGATGAAATGGCAGCCGCGCGCGTCCAGCGCCTTCGCCAACACGAGGCTCTGCGCCAGGTCCCAACCACCCTCGACCCAGTCGGTCGCGGAAATCCGGACGCCGACCGCCATCGACACGGGCACCACCGCCTTGATCGCATCGAATACCTGCAGCACCAGCCGCATGCGGTTCTCCAGCGGACCGCCGTAGGCATCGTCCCGATGGTTGCTCAACGGTGACAGGAACTGGTGCAGCAGATAACCGTGCGCGGCATGGATCTCGATCAGGTCCAGGCCCAGGCGCACCGCACGGCGCGCGCTGTCGGCGAAGGCGGCGACGACGGCGTCGACGCCGGCCTGGTCGAGCGCCTGCGGTGGATGCTGGCCGTCGCTGTAGGCGAGCGGCGATGCCGACACCGTCTGCCACCCGTGCGGCGCATCGGGCGCGATCTGCGCGCCATGCTGCTCCCACGGTCGCTGCGTGGAGGCCTTGCGACCCGCATGCGCGAGCTGTACGCCGATCGGCATCGTCGAATGGCGGCGCGTCGCGGCCAGCGCCCGGGCGAAGGCGGCTTCGGTCGTGTCGTCCCACAGGCCGAGGTCGGCCCAGCTGATCCGACCCTCCGGCACCACGGCCGTCGCTTCGATGATGGCCAGGCCCGCGCCCGATTGGGCGAGGTTCGGCCAATGGAAGGCGTGCCAGTCGGTGGCGCGGCCTTCTTCGGAGGAGTACTGGCACATCGGTGCGATGACGATGCGGTTGGACAGCGACAACGGCCCCAGCGCGAGGGGCGAGAACAGGCGACTCATGGGGAGGCAAGACCGGACAACGTGGGGAGCGCCACTATCCGCCTGCCTCCACGCCCCATCAATGCCATCGGCAGAACACAGTCGGGCACGCCGGTGGCAGCGACATCGCGATTTGCTAGGCTGCGCGCAACCCACGGAGGGCGCATGTCCAGCCACAGCCAGTTCTCGCTGCTGACACAACGGCGATTCCTGCCGTACTTCACCGTCCAGGCGCTGGGCGCCTTCAACGACAACGTCTACCGCCAGGCCATCATCGCCCTGCTGTTCTTCCTCGGCGCCAGCGACGGCCAGCTCTCGCTGTACGCCACGCTGGCGCCGGCGATCTTCATCCTGCCGTATTTCCTGTTCTCGGCCATCGCGGGGCAGTTCGCCGAGAAGCTGGAGAAGCACCGGCTGATCGTGATCACCACGACGATGGAGATCGTCATCATGTCGCTGGCGGCGGTCGGCTTCCTGCTGCAGAACATGCCGATCCTCCTGGTCGCGCTGTTCTGCACCGGCGTGCAGTCCACGCTGTTCGGCCCGGTGAAGTATTCGGTGCTGCCGTCCATCCTCAAGCCCGAGGAACTGACCGGCGGCAACGGCCTGGTCGAGATGGGCACGTCGATCTCGATCCTGTGCGGCATGATCGCCGGCGGCATGATCTTCCAGATCGCCGGCGCGCATGGCCCGCAGGCGGCGGCCATCGCCATCGTGCTGCTCGCGGTGCTGGGCAACGTGGTGTCGCGGATGATCCCGCGCATGGATGCCGGCGCGCCCGACCTGAAGATCCGCTGGAATCCGATTCCCGAGTCGCTGGCCGTGCTGCGCATGGCCAAGCAGCAGCTGGCCGTGCGCAACGCGATCCTCGGCGTGTCGTGGTTCTGGTTCTTCGGCACGCTGCTGACCTCGCAACTGCCCGCCTACGCCAAGCTGCACCTCGGTGCGGCGGAAGGCTCGTCCACGCTGTACGTGTTCGCACTGGCGCTGTTCTCGATCGGCACCGGGGTCGGTTCGCTGCTGTGCGAGAAGCTCTCCGGCCGCACCGTCGAGATCGGCCTGGTGCCGGTGGGCGCATTCGGCATGACGGCGTTCCTGCTCGACCTGTATTTCGCCAGGCCGGGCGCGGCACCGGCCACCGGACTGGGCGTGGCCGAGTTCGTGCGCCAGGCCGGCAGCGTGCGGATCATGATCGACCTGGTCGGCATCGGCATGTTCGCCGGCATTTTCGTCGTACCGCTGTTCGCGCTGATCCAGAGCCGCACGGCGAACTCGCGGATGGCGCGCGTCTTTGCGGCGCTCAACATCCAGAACTCCGGCTTCATCGTCCTGGCGGCGCTGGTCGGCCTGGGCCTGCATGCACTGGGCTGGAGCGGGCCGCAGATCTTCCTGGCGCTGGCCATCGCCAACGCACTGGTCGCGGTCTGGATCTTCACGATCGTGCCCGAGTTCCTGATGCGCTTCCTCAGCTGGCTGCTGGTGCGGACGCTGTACCGGCTGCGCCTGCATGGCATCGAGAAGCACGTGCCGGACGAAGGCCCGGCGCTGATCGTCTGCAACCATGTCAGCTACATGGACGCGCTGATCCTGGCCGCGACCATTCCGCGTCCGGTCCGCTTCGTCATGTACTACAGGATCTTCAACATCCCGGTGATGAGCTGGATCTTCCGCACCGCCAAGGCGATTCCGATCGCCGGCGCGAGGGAGAATCCGGAACTGATGCAGCGCGCGTTCGAGGAGATCGACGCGGCGCTGGCCGCGGGCGAGATCGTCGGCATCTTCCCGGAGGGCGCGCTGACGAAGGATGGCGAGATCGCCGCGTTCAAGTCCGGCGTGGAGAAGATCCTGGAGCGGCGGCCGGTGCGGGTGGTGCCGATGGCGCTGAAGGGCATGTGGACCAGCATGTGGAGCCGGCGCGACACCCGCCTGGGCCGCATGCGCGTACCGCGCCGGTTCCGCGCGCACGTGGAGGTGATGGCGGGCGAACCGATGGACGGCGCGGCCGTGGATGCGGACGTGCTGGAAGCGAAGGTGCGTGCGTTGCGGGGCGATGCCGCCTGACGCTTCCGCGATGCCGCGTTACCGGCTAGGCTGACGGCAGGGGCCCTACTCCACGCATCACCGCGCACGTCGGCGGCCCTGCCTTGCCCTCTGTCTTCCCGTGAGAACCCCATGAGCAGCCTCCCGCCGTCGACGCACGGACCCTACGTTCCCAATCACCTGGTGTGGGCGATCCTCAGCACGCTGTTCTGTTGCCTGCCGCTGGGCATCGTCTCCATCGTGTTCGCCGCGCAGGTGGACGGCAAGCGCGCGGCAGGCGATCTGGCCGGCGCGCAGGAAGCGTCGCGCAAGGCGTTGAACTGGGCGATCGTGTCCGCGCTGATCGGGCCGATCCTGGTCGCGCTGTGGTTCTTTTTGTTCGGCGGTCTGGCACTATTGGGCGGCCTGAGCGGCATGTAGGCCGACTCGCACCACTCTCCATCCCCTTACAAGGAAAGCCTGCATGAGCGCCGTACCTCCCATGCCCCCGTCGTCCGCCGCACCGGGCAGCGTCCCCAACCATCTTGCGTGGGCCATCATCTCCACGGTGCTGGCCACCTGCCTGTGCTGCCCGCTCGGCCTGATCGGCATCGTCGCCATCGTGTTCTCCTCGCAGGTCAACGGCAAGCTCAACCAGGGCGACCTGGAAGGCGCGCGCCGTGCGTCGGCCAACGCCAAGACCTGGTGCTGGGTCGCCACCGCGTTCGCCATCATCGGCCTGCTGCTCAACATCGTGATGTTCGCCACCGGCGGCATGGAGCAGTACATGGAGATGATGCAGCAGATGCAGCAGATGCAGTGATCGCACTGCGTCCCCTGCACTACGTGGCATTGACGGCGGCGGCCCTGGTGGCCGCCGTCGGCGTCTGGTTGCTGCTGAACTTCGATCCCAACGCCGCCGACAGTCCCTTTCCGGGCTGCATGTTCCGCGCGTTGACCGGTTACTTCTGCGTCGGCTGCGGACTGACGCGTGCCCTGCATGCACTGGTCCATGGCGACCTGCTGCGCGCGTTCGCGATGAACCCGCTCGCCGTCCTGCTTCTGCCGGTCATGCCGATGATGATCGCGCACGGACAGGGGTGGCGCCCCCGCGCACTGGCGCCGCTGATGCGCGTATTGCTCGCGCCGACGTTCTGGCTGGTGCTGCTGCCGGCGTACTGGATCGCGCGCAACCTGCCGTGGTTCCCGTTTACGTTGCTCGCCCCGGGCTGACAGGTGCCGCCGGGCAAACTCCGCCCTGCGATGTGCGCACGTCCACGAGGACGGAGCCTGCGCCGTTGCATCGCTCCGGCGCGCGGCCGACGCTGACGCGCGGGCACGTCAGCTCACCCAGCCTCCGATCACGAACACCGCCAGTACCGCCAGCCATAGCAGCAGGATGCGCCAGACCAGGCTCATCGCATCGCGCAGTTCGGGCAGGTCGCGCATGGCCTGCACCATGCCCTCTTCCGCGTACTCCTCGGCTTCTTCCGCCAGCTCGCCGCGCACGCTGGCGCGGGCAACCTGGCCGAGGAACCCGGTCTCCAGCCGGAAGCGCGTGCCGCCGGCCTCGCGCCAGGTGGAGAACACGGTGTCGAAGTTGCCGACCAGCGCCATCGCCAGCGTCATCAGCTGCGCGACCGGCCAGTCCAGCGCGGTCTTCAGGAGGCGCGCGCCGCTGAGGTTCTGCTCGGGCAGGTCCGGCGTGGCGGCGCTGTGTGCGACGAGCCGGTAGAGGATCGCGCCGACCGGGCCGAGCAGCAGGAACCAGAACAGCACGCCGAACCAGCGCTGCAGGGCGTTGGCGAACACGGCTTCCACCAGCGCGGGGCCGTCCAGTGCCGCGGTCTCCCCCGTCAGCCCGAGCCGCGCGATCGCGGCCCGGCGGCCGGGCGCGTCGTGCGCATCGATGACGGCTTCGACATCGACATCGAGATCGCGCGGCCCCCAGGCGTAGACGAGGACCGCGATATCGAACAACAGGCCGAGCAGCCCGTACACCGGGCCGTCGAGCAGCCATTGCAGCAGCGCGACCACCAGTAGCACCGGCACGAGGGCCAGCAGGATGCCGTAGCGTCCCCGCCAGACCTCGCCCGCGCCCTCGCCCAGCCAGTGCAGCCACGCGGTGTACCACGGGTAGCGGCGCCACGCGGCGACCAGCGTGGGCGCGACATGGCCCAGCACCAGGGCAAGCACGACGGCAACGAGCGTGATCGACATGCGGCTCCTCCGGTCCGGATTCTAGCGCCGGCGCCCGTTAACGCCCGGTCCCGGCCGCCACGTCGCGCCGCATGCGCATACCGGCATGCCAGTGTTCGATCAGGGCGCGCGCGATCGAGATGGACGGCGACAGCAGCAACCCTTCGCCGTCATCGTCGCCTTCGCGTGCGAGTGCGGCATCGATGTCCTCGAACGTGAACCAGCGTGCGTCCTCCAGTTCGCCATCGACCTGCGGCGCGTCCGGTTCGGCCTCCGCAGAGAACCCCAGCATCAACGCACCGGGGAACGGCCACGGCTGCGAGCCGAGGTAGCGGCACGCGCGCACGCGTACCTGCGTCTCCTCGAGCACTTCGCGCACGACCGTCTGCTCCAGCGCCTCGCCCGGCTCCACGAAACCGGCGACCACCGAATACCGGCGCGCGGGCCAGGAGGCCTGCCGGCCCAGCAGCAGGCGGTCGCCATCGCTGACAGCGACGATCACGGCGGGATCGACGCGGGGATAGTGGTCCTTGCCGCATTGCGTGCAATGCGCGGTATAGCCGGCGCGCCGGAAGGTGATGTCGCCGCCGCAGGCGCTGCAGAAGCGCGTGGACGACTGCCAGTGCAGCAGCGCGCGCGCCATCGCGAACACACCCGACTCGAATGCGGGCCAGCTGGCGGCGGCGCGGCGCAGATCGCGCCATGCGGGCGCGTCCACCGCATGGTGACGGGCATGCGCGGCGAACCACGCCACACCGTCCCGCATGCCCAGGAACAGGCTGGCGCCCGGACCGCCGCCCAGCGAGTCGCCTTCGACCGCCAGCGGTGAACCGTCCGCATGCGTCATCGCACGCCCTTCGTCGTCCAGCACCATCACCCGCGCGGACGGCCACAGATCCGCCAGTCGCCTGGCGTCGTCGCGCAGCGCATCGGCGCGATCCAGCGTATCGCCCGCGAAGGCGAAGCCGGACAATGGCGCGGAGAGGGAATCGGGACCTGTCACGGAACGCGGCAGGCCGGGCATTACATGCTGAAACTGCTGCCGCAGCCGCAGGTGGTCTTGGCGTTCGGATTGCGGATGACGAACTGGGCGCCCTGCAGGCTTTCGCTGTAGTCGACTTCCGCCCCCATCAGGTACTGCAGGCTCAAAGGGTCGACCAGCAGCGACACGCCATCGGTGTCGACCGCGACATCGTCTTCGGCGCGGTTCTCGTCGAACTCGAAGCCGTACTGGAAGCCGGAACAGCCACCGCCCTGGATATAGACCCGCAGCGCAAGGCTGTCGCTGCCTTCTTCCTGGATCAGCTCGCGCACCTTCGCCGCCGCGGCCGGCGTGAAGTTCAGCGGGCGGTCGATGGACTGGTAGTCGGGTGCGGCCGCCGCAGTGGGCAGGGAAACGACGGTGGTCATGCGGCAAGGATGGGGGCTGGCGCAGGGCAGTTCAAGCTCAACGCGTCGCCGCGCCCTCGCCGGCCCCTTCCTTGGCCGCGGCCTGGGCCCAGGGGAACGACTGTTCCACGGCGGCGCCGTTCTGCGGCACCACGCGGGCGATGACGCGGACCGGCTTGAAACCCGGCGGCAGCAGCAGGTCGCCTTCGACCTGCTGGAAATACTTGAACGAGTACGGCACGCCGGGGGCGTTCGGTTGCTGGCGCAGGTCGGCCCAGGCAAGGCGACGCAGCTTGCCGGCCTCGGTGCCTTCCACGGACACCAGCAGGCGACCGGCATTGACCGCGCCGCGATTGAGGTTTTGCGTCAGGGTGGCGGTGAAGTGCCAGGCCTGCTCGTCCTGCGGCTGCAGGGTGAGCTCATGCACCGACAGGCCGCGACGCTGCGCGGTGGCGCCGACGAAGCGCTCGTAGAAGGCGACGTCCGCACGCAGACCGGCGATTTCCTCATCGCGCTCCGACAGCGCCGCCTGCAGGTCGCGGTTGGCATCGCGACTGATCTGGTCCGACCGCGACAGCGTGGCGACCTGCTGTTCCAGCGATTCGATGCGTTGCTGTTGGCGACGCACCTGCGCCGGCGTGGGACCCTCGCCCGCGCTTCCCGCCAAGGCGCGCCACAGGCCCCAGCCACCGGCCACGAGCACCACGACCAGCGCCACGATGGCGATGACCGGCCCACGCTTGAAGCGGGGCGGCGGCACGGTCGGCGGAAGCGGCCTGGCGTTCATGGGCCGCAGGATAGCGCGGCGCTTCCCAGCCGGCTCTGAATGACGCCCTCAGGCGTCGGCGGTGGCCCAGGCGTCCGTCGCCGCAGCCTGATGTTCACCCTGCGCTGCCGACGCCGCTTCCGCATGCACCAGGCGGCCGGTCAGCTGCGCACCGGCGCTCATCTCGACGACCTTGTAGTGCAGGTTGCCCTGCACGCGGGCCTTCGGGGCCAGTTCGATCCGCTCCAGCGCATGCACATCGCCGGTCATGCGGCCGTTGATCACCACCACGGGCGCCTGCACCTCGCCCTCGATGCTGCCCTGCTCGGCCAGGGTCAGCACGGCGCGCTCGCCGGCGTCGGCAATCACCTTGCCCTGGATATGGCCTTCCACGTACAGGCCGCCACTGAACACCACGTCGCCGCGGATGGTGACCTGCGGGCCGATCAGGGTGTCGATGGCGCCCACGTCGGGGCGGATGGGCTTGGTCTTGAACATGTCACTTGCCTCCTGCGGCTGTGGCGGTCTTCCAGTCGAGGGCCTGCTCCACGGCGGCATCCTCGCCATGCAGCGATACCTTGACCCGCTGCGGCGTGAAGTCGGGCGGCAGCATCACGTTGCCATCCAGCTGCTGGAAATACCGGAAGGAATAGGGCTGGGCCGGCGCGCCGCGCTGCTGGTGCAGTTCGTCCCACTGCACGGCGGCCAGCTTGCCGGCGCGCACGCCTTCCACGGTGAAACGCATCTGGCCCTGGCTGATCGCGCCCCGGTTCACCGTCTGCGTCAGCATGATCTGGTAACGCCAGGTGCCGCCGGCCTCGGGCACGAACTCGGCCACGTGCACGGTCAGGCCCTTGCGCTGGCCGGTCGAACCGACCAGCCGCTCGTAGAACGCGATGTCGGCGCGCAACGCGGCGATCTCCTCGTCGCGGTCGGCCAGGGCGTCCTGCACTTCGGCATTGGCGGCGCGACTGATCTGGTCCGAGCGCGCCAGGGTCGACTCGCGCTGGCGCAGCGCGACCAGTTCGGACTGCGCGGCCGAGGCCTCGCGCTCGGCCTTCGCCCGCGCCGCCTCGGCGTGCGCCAGTCGCGGCGCCGCCGTGTGGCTGGCGGCCCACCAGGTGCCCGCCACGCTGAGGATCCAGGCCAGCGCCAGCAACCACGAGGTGCCGCGACGGCGGACCGCCGCATCGCGCGGCACGATCCGGAAGCGAGAAGGAACAGGCGCAGCCATGACGGACAAGCGGCGGGCGGCGCTCAGCCGACAGCCAGACGGGACCCCTATACTCGCCGCAGTGGCGCGAGCCCTGGAGTCTAACGGGAGTGGCGGGGATGTCCGAAGCGCATCTTTTCGTAATTGGGATCCTGTTGGCATGGATGGCGGGGATACGCGTCTACCTCACCGTCTTCGGCGTGGGCCTGGCCGGCGCACTGGGCTGGCTGGACCTGCCGCCCGCGCTGCAGGCCACTGAATCCTGGTGGGTGCTGGGTACCTCCGGCGCGCTGGCGCTGACCGAGTTCTTCGCCGACAAGATTCCCGGCGTGGACTCCGGCTGGGACCTGCTGCAGACGCTGGCACGCGTGCCGGCGGGCGCCTTCCTCGCCGCGGCTACCCTCTCGCCGGATGGCCAGCTCAGCGGTGGCGTGCTGGCCGCCGGCGCGGGCGTGGCATTGACCAGCCACGTGCTGAAGAGCGGCTCGCGCGCACTGATGAACACCTCGCCGGAGCCGGTCAGCAACTGGGCCGCCTCGGTCACCGAGGACGCGGTGGTGGTCGGCGGCCTGGCGTTGGCCTTTGCGCACCCCTGGATTGCGTTGTTCCTGGTGGTCGGTGCGTCTTTGCTGATCGCCGTGGCGGTGTGGTGGGTCTGGCGCAAGGTGACGCGCGGCCTGAAACGCCTGCTGCAGGCGACGGCACCCGCACCTGTCACGCCCCCGGCATCCGGACCGTGACAGGCGCCGACGCATCGGGGATCATGGGTCTGCCTCGGCCGTGAACTTCATCGCATAATGGGGCTCAGCTTGGGGAAGCCTGATGTCCACGCTCGATCCCACATCCCGCCCGCAGGATGAGCCTTCACGCTCGCGCCTGCGTGCCGAAACACCGCCGGCGCATTACTGGCGCCGCTGGGTGGGCGATGCCGCCCCCGAGGATGCGGCGGATGCGCCCGGCGCCGGAGAGTCCACCGACATGACCCCACCGCCCCCGTCCCCCGCGCCGCCGGCAGATCCGCCGCCGCCCGCACCAGTCGCCGCGACACCGGCCGCGCCGCCGGAGCCGGTCGATCCGGAATCCCCTTACCGCGTGCTGATCGTCGAGGACGACCGCGGCCAGGCGCTGTTCGCGCAGAGCGTGCTGCACGGTGCCGGCATGCAGGCCGAGGTGCAGATGCAGTCCGACGGCCTGCTCGACACCATGCGCCGCTTCCGTCCCGACCTGGTGCTGATGGACCTGCACATGCCCGGCAAGGACGGCATGTCGCTGACCATGCTGCTGCGGCAGCAACCCGAATACCTACACCTGCCGATCGTGTTCCTGACCGGCGACCCGGACCCGGAGCGTCAGTTCGAGGTACTGGAAAGCGGCGCCGACGACTTCCTCAACAAACCCATCCGGCCCCGCCACCTGATCGCGGCGGTGTCCAACCGCATCCAGCGTGCGCGCCAGCGCAACCAGGCGCTGCAGTCGCCGCGCCCCTCTATGAATACCGACACCGGCCTGCCGACGCGCACCTTCGTGCTGCAGCAGCTGGCCGATTCGCTGCAGCGGCAATCGCGCGGCGGCGTGTTCTTCGTCGAGGTCAACAGTGCGCTGAGCCTGCGCGAACGCTATGGCTATGCGGTGTTCGAGCACCTGATGAGCCAGGCCGGCCGGCAACTGGCCGCGGCGGCCTCGCCACACCCGGTGGCGCGGCTGAACGACAACAGCTTCCTGATGCTGGCCGACAGCGTCGACGAAGCCACCCTGGCCGCGCTTGCGCAGCAGTTGCGCGACGGGCTGGCGGGCCACGATTTCCAGACGCGACCGAACGAGGTGCTGAAGCTGCGCGGCTCGGTCGGCTATACCGCCATGTCGCAGGGCTTCGCCGATGCCGGCAGCGCGCTGGAAGCGATCGAACGTGCGGTGCTGCAGGCCCGCCTGAAGCCCGACAGCCTGGCCGAATACGTCCCCGCCGAGATCGACGACGATGCGCCGCGCATCTCGCTGGAGGATGGCCAGTTCGAGCTGGCCTACCAGCCGATCGTCGCCGTCGCCGGCAGCGACCAGGCGCAGTACCAGGTGCTGCTGCGCATGCGCCAGCCCGACGGCTCGTTGCTGCCCGCCTCGCAGGTGATCCCGGCGGCCGAGTTGGCCGGCGGCATCGCGCAGATCGACCACTGGGTGCTGGAGCACGCGCTGTTCGTGCTGGCCGAACGC
This sequence comes from Pseudoxanthomonas sp., assembly GCF_035999195.1. NCBI lineage: Bacteria > Pseudomonadati > Pseudomonadota > Gammaproteobacteria > Lysobacterales > Lysobacteraceae > Pseudoxanthomonas > Pseudoxanthomonas sp. The sequence goes on along the minus strand of NZ_DASYGY010000004.1, from coordinate 240,311 downwards.
CAGGCGGCGGGGCCGTCGCTGCGCCTGTTCGTGTCGCAGTCGCCGCGCTCGCTGGCGCGCGAGTCGCATGCGCAGTGGCTGCTCGATGCGCTGCGCGCGCGCGGCATCGAAGGCACGTCGCTGGTCATCGACCTGCGCCTGGCCGACGCGCTGATCCACACCGTCACGCTGCGGCAGTTCTGCCAGCAGCTGATGCCGGCCGGCGTGCAGTTCTGCCTGAGCCAGTTCGAGCCGGGTGCCGAGGCCGACGCGCTGCTCACCCAGTTGCCGCTGGGTTTCGTTCGCGTGTCCAGCAAGTACGCCAGCGCGCATGCCGACCCGGTGCTGCGCGACCAGCTGCGCGGCATCATCGACAACGCCCATCGCCAGGGACTGCAGGTGATCGGACAGCAGATCGAGGACCCGCAGGCCGCCGCCGCCATGTGGATGGGGGGCGTCGACTTCATCCAGGGCAACCTGGTGCAGGCCGTCGGCAGCGAACTCGGCTTCGACTTCCACAACGCGGTGCTGTAACGATGCCCACGGCCGGTCGCATGCCGGTGACGCCCTGGGTGACGGTGGCGTGCGCCGCCGCGTCGGCGGCGTCGCTGGGCCTGCACTGGGCGGGGGTGCCGGGCCCCTGGCTGCCGGTGTGCGCGGGCAGCGGCGGCGCGGCCCTGGTCGCGGCCATCGCCTCCGCCCTGCAGATCCGCGCCGCCGTCCATCGTCACGCGGGCATCCAGGCGCGCGCCGCCATGGCCGAGTCCGAGCGCGACAGCCTGCAGCGCGACCTGCAGCGCCATGACCGCCTCGAACAGGAACTGGTGCGCGCCAAGCAGGCCGCCGAATCGGCCGCGATGGCCAAGGGCGAGTTCCTGGCCACCATGAGCCACGAGATCCGCACGCCGCTGAACGGCATCGTGCCGATGCTGGAGATGCTGTCGCGCGCGCCGCTGGCGCCGGACCAGCGCGAGATGCTGACCACCGCGACCGCGTCGTCGCACCAGCTGCTGCGGATCGTCGACGACATCCTCGACTACTCCAAGCTCGAGGCCAACAAGCTGGACCTGGAGATCACCGGCTTCAACCTGCGCGAGCTGCTCGATGGCGTGCTGCAGCTGATGTACCGCCCGGCCGAGAACAAGGGACTGCGCCTGAGCCTGCAGCTCGACCCCGCCGTCCGCCTGCCCGTGCGCGGCGATCCGGTCCGGCTGCGGCAGGTGCTCACCAACCTGGTCGGCAACGCGATCAAGTTCACCGAACGCGGCTCGGTCACGCTGGTGGTGCGCCGGCTGGGCGAAACCGCCGCACAGCACCTGCTGCGGTTCGAGGTGCGCGATACCGGCATCGGCATCGAGGAGGACGCGCGCCACCGCCTGTTCCATTCCTTCAGCCAGGCCGACGCCTCCACCACGCGCCTGTACGGCGGCACCGGCCTGGGCCTGGCGATCTGCCGGCGTATCGTCGATTTGATGGGCGGCCGGATCGACGTGGTGTCGGAGGTCGGGCGCGGCTCGACCTTCTGGTTCGAGGTGCCGCTGATGAAGGTCATCGGCGACCTGCGCCAGCGCGACAACGGCGCCCTGGACCACGGGCGCGTGCTGATCGTGTCGCCCGACGGACGCCTGCGCCAGCGCCTCACCCTGCTGGCCACCAACTGGGGCATGCAGCCGACCGCCGTCGAGACCACGCAGGAAGCGCTCGATCGCCTGCGCCTGGTCGGCGAGCAGGGACATCAGGACTACCTGGCCGTGCTGGCCGACATCGGCAGCATCCGCAGCACCGCCCTGGCGCTGCATCGTGCGATCACGCGACGGCCGAATCCCGATGCCCTGCGCCTGGTGTGGCTGTACGGCGACGAGACCGTGCCTACCGAGCTGCATCCGCGCAGCACGCTGCTGTCGCGGCAATCGCCGGATGCGGACCTGCGCGCCGCACTGACCGGCGCGGTACCCGAACCGGATGCCGCCGACGCCACGGCCGTCCTGGAAGAGATCTTTCCCGAGGCAACCGCGATGCCGGCCGCCGCCGACGGCGTTTCCGCTGCAACGGGCGACCTCCAGGACCTGCCCATCGTGACGCCGCCGGTCGCGAGCGAGGAGCCTGCCCCGACAGCACCGGAACCGGCCGTGGTCAGCGCCATGCGCACCGAGCCTCGCCTGCTGCTGGTGGAAGACAATCCGGTCAACCTGCTGGTGGCGCAGAAGCTGCTGTCGGCGCTCGGCTTCACCTGCGAGACCGCCGCCAACGGCGACATCGCGCTCAAGCGCATGCAGACGGAGCACTTCGACCTGATCCTGATGGACTGCCAGATGCCGGTGCTGGACGGCTACGCGGCGACCCGGCGCTGGCGCGAGCGGGAAGCGCAGCGCGCCGATGCCGGCCGCCTGCCGATCGTAGCGATGACCGCCAACGCCATGGCCGGCGACCGCCAGCGCTGCCTCGATGCGGGCATGGACGATTACCTGGCCAAGCCGGTGTCGCGCGAGCAGCTGGAGAGCTGCCTGCACCGTTGGCTGCCGGATCGCATGAACTTCGTGCTGCGCAACGCCGCCCTCGTCGCACCGGCGGAGCCGGCACCGCCCCCGCCTCCCGTGGCGACCGCCCGCGCGCCCGCGCCCAGTTTCCCGGTACTGGACCAGACCATGCTGGAGGAACTGCGGGAAATCGCCGGCGACGAAACCACGCGCATCATCAGCATCTTCCTGGAAGACGCCCCGCGCCTGATCGGCACGCTGGAAAAGGCGGCCGCCGTGCCGGAACTCGACGCGATGCGCGACGCCGCGCACACGCTCAAGTCGTCCAGCGCCAACGTCGGCGCCATGGCCTTGTCGGCCGCCGCCAAGCGGGTGGAACTGGGCGCACGCGCGCGCAAGCTGGAACGTCCGGCGGTCGCCGTCGCGCTGGTCATCGCCGAGTACGCGCGGGCACGCATGGCGCTGCAGGGCTACGCGGCGCAACAGCTGGGCCGCCCCCTGCTGGCGCAGCCCTCGGCCGCGACGACGACTCAGTCGTCGCCGTCGAGTTTGGTCAGCAGGTAGTTCGGCTCGCCGATGCGGTCGATCACCGACAGCTGCGTTTCCAGCCAGTCGATGTGTTCTTCTTCGGAATCCAGGATGTTGGCGAACAGCTGGCGGCTGACGTAGTCGGCCACCGATTCGCAGTGGGCGATCGCCTCGCGCAGCAGGGGCAGCGCCTCCTGTTCCAGCGCCAGGTCGCATTCGAGGATCTCGCGCGGCGTTTCGCCGATGCGCAGCTTGCCCAGTGCCTGGAAGTTGGGCAGGCCATCGAGGAACAGGATGCGCTCCGACAGCGTGTCGGCATGCTTCATCTCGTCGATGGACTCCTTGTACTCGTGCTCGGCCAGTTCCTTGAACCCCCAGTTCTTCAGCATCTTGGCGTGCAGGAAGTACTGGTTGATCGCGGTGAGCTCGTTGTAGAGCGCCTTGTTGAGGTACTCGATGACCTTGGCGTCGCCTTTCATGGCCATGCTCCGTGGGCGGAAGGATGGCAAAGGTTAGCCGGCGCGCACGCACCGTGCCGGAACGCGAATCGTGATCATTCTGCGGGAGGGGCCGCCGTGGACAGGCGGCGAGTGCGAGGTCAGGCCGCGTGCGACAGCGTGACGATCGGAAACAGTGACTCGCGGGGCGCGGGTTGCGCCGCCTGCAGCACGTCCATCGCCATCTCCAGGCAGCTGCCGCAATTCGCGCCGGCACCGGTGCGCATCGTCAGCTCGGCCATGCTCGAGCAGCCGGCGGCGGCCGCTTCGCGGATCTGGTGGTCGGTGATACCGTTGCAGATGCAGACGTACACGGAAGCGAGGGAGATGCGGCGGGCGCGGAACGGCCCGGGGGACATTTCACCCGGAATGAGAATGATTGTCAATTCTTGGCGGATTCGCCGGCCCCGCCCCGTTTACGCGGCGGTTGATCGCGGCCACGACGGCGCGCCACGTCGCTCGGTCGCGACGCCGGCATCTGCGGGGGGACCGCCTGGGGACCGGCGGCGGTACGCGCGAAGGTGGCAAGGTGCGCCAGCGCGCTGGCGTACACGCGGCGCTTGAAGATCACGACATGGTCGAGCGGGTACCAGAAGTCGACCCAGCGCCAGTGGTCGAACTCGGGACTCTCGGTCATGTCGAGGCGCAGGTGGGCTTCGTCGCCCACCAAGCGCAGCAGGAACCACACCTGCTTCTGGCCGATGCACACCTGGCGCTCGTTGCGCCGGATCGCACGCGGCGGCAGGCGGTAGCGCAGCCAACCGGGCGTGACGCCCAACACTTCGACATGTTCGGGCAACAGGCCGGTTTCTTCGCGCAACTCGCGGTACATGGCCTCGACCGGGGTCTCGTCCGTGTTCATGCCGCCCTGCGGAAACTGCCAGCCGTCCCGGCGCACCCGTCGCGCCCAGAACACCCGGCCATCCGGCCGCATCAACACGATACCGACATTGGGTCGGTAGCCGTCCGGATCGATCACGATGCGGACTCCATAAATCTACTGTCCCGGACTCTGCCACGCCCCGCCGGATGCGACAAGCGCGGGGCCATGGCTTGACAGGCAGGGGGTCGAAATGAAGAATACGCGGTTCACGCGGCTATGTAGCTCAGCCGGTTAGAGCACAGCACTCATAATGCTGGGGTCGGTGGTTCGAGTCCACCCATAGCCACCAGATTCCCGAGCGGAATCAACGCGTTGAAAGAGACCCGCCGCGAGGCGGGTTTTTTGTTGGCTGCGATTCGGGCTGTTGGAGCAGCGCGCGTTGGCTCACTCGACACTTCGGGGGCGAGGCAATGCGTCGGACGATGGCCACGTTCTTTCCGGCCGTCTTCCCGCTTCTGTGAACCCTGCCTCTGCCACGCAGGTTAGAGCCAGGCTGGTGGTCGCGACAGCCAGCATCAGGATCGCGTCGACGATCCCAAGCAACACGCGGCTGCGCAGTGTCCTGACCCGGGTGTGCCATCGGAGACACGGAAGGCGTCGTACGCTGGAGCTGCTGGGCACCTGATGCTCCATGAGGCCTGCGAGATCGGCTCCAAGATCATCGCCCGGGACACGGGACCGGACCGTCCCGCGCGCAACACGCCCGGCGATGCTCGTCGCACGCTTGCGTGGCGTACCCCAGAAACGCGTCGAATGGCGACGGCGGCACGTATGCACGCCGCGCGAGTTCTTCGCGAGCGGCGACTTGGACACCAGACGAACAGTGCGACCATCGTTGCTCACAGCGACCGGGGACACTACACCCATGCCTTTAACGTCTCGCTAGCTAGACTCCTCGACGCATCGCATACATGCCGCTCCATCCCTTCCACCGCCTTGAGGATCCGCACGATGCGCAATGGCGCCACATTATTGGTCGACGCGCTGGAGAACGAGGGCGTGGACCGCATCTTCGGCGTGCCGGGCGAGGAGAACCTCGATTTCCTGGAAGCGCTGCGGACCTCGCGTATCGAACTGGTGCTGACGCGGCACGAGCAGGCCGCCGCTTTCATGGCGGCGACGCATGGGCGGCTCACCGGCCGGCCCGGCGTCTGCCTGGCGACCCTGGGTCCGGGCGCGCTGAATTTCTCGACCGGCGCCGCGTACGCGCACCTGGGCGCCATGCCGATGATCCTCATCACCGGGCAGAAGGCGGTGATGAGCGCCAAGCAGGCGCGCTTCCAGATCGTCGACATCGTCGCGTCGATGAAGCCACTGACGAAGATGACGCGCCAGATCGTCAGTGCGGCCGCCATCCCTTCCCTCGTGCGCGACGCGTTCCGCGTGGCCATGGAGGAGCGCCCGGGTCCGGTGCATCTGGAACTGCCGGAGGACATCGCCGCCGAGGAGGTCGACAACGCGGCGCTGATTCCCGTCCACCCGATCGAGCGCCCGCTCGCCGCGCCTGCCGCACTCGACCGCGCGGCGCAGGCGATCCTTGCCGCGAAGCGGCCGCTGGTGATGATCGGCGCCGCCGGCAGCCGGCCGTGGCTGACCGGGGCGCTGTCGACCTTCGTGGCGCGCACGCGGCTTCCGTTCTTCAACACCCAGATGGGCAAGGGCGCGGTCACCGGCGGCTCCAACCTCTACCTGGGCACGGCGGCGCTCTCCGAAGGCGACTACGTCCACGAAGCCGTCGCGCGCGCCGACCTGATCATCGCCATCGGCCACGACACGGTCGAGAAGCCGCCGTTCCTGATGAAGCACAGCGGCGGACCGCAGGTCATCCATGTGGGCTACCAGTCCGCCACGGTCGAACAGGTCTACCACCCCGACATCGAAGTCATCGGCGATATCGGCACCTCCGTCGAGGGGCTCGCCGAACGGCTCGACGGCCGGCTGATCGTCGACGAGGGCATGATCGAACTGCGGCAGAAGATCCTCGCCCGCCTCAACGACCGCGCGGAGGAAGACCGCTTCCCGGTCACGCCGCAGCGCCTGGTCCACGACGTGCGCAAGGTCATGCCGGACGACGGCATCGTCTGCCTCGACAATGGCATGTACAAGATCTGGTTCGCCCGCAACTACCGTACGCATGTGGCCAACACACTGCTGCTGGACAACGCGCTGGCCACGATGGGTGCCGGCCTGCCCTCGGCCATGATGGCGGCGATGCTGCATCCGCAACGCCGCGTGATGGCGGTCTGTGGCGATGGCGGCTTCATGATGAATTCGCAGGAGATGGAAACCGCCGTGCGTCTGGGCCTGAACCTGGTGGTGGTCATCCTCAACGACAGCGCCTACGGCATGATCCGCTGGAAACAGGCGGTGGATGGCTTCGAGGATTTCGGCATGCGCTTCGGCAATCCGGATTTCGTGCGCTATGCGCAGGCCTATGGTGCGAAGGGATCGCGGGTGACGGCCGTCGAAGATCTCGTGCCGATACTCGAAGCCGCCTTCACCGGCGGCGGTGTCCATCTGGTCGACGTACCGATCGACTACTCCGAGAACACCCGCGTGCTGGTCGACGAACTGCGCAACCGGACGCCCGACGTGGAATGTTCGTAAGTGGCCCGGGCCAAGCGCGTTCTTCCCGCACCTACAGGGAACCGATGATGCTGACCGTCGTACAGGCGTTCGACCGCACCCCCATCGCCGAGATCGGCGTCGACGATGCCGCCGCGCTCGAGCGCAAGTTGCAGGCCGCCGAGCGCGTCTTCCGGGATCGCGACGGCTGGCTCAAGCCGCATCAACGCGTGGCCATCCTCCGCAGGCTGGCCGCGCTGATGGAAGGCAGGCGCGACCACCTGGCGCTGCAGATCGCGCGCGAGGGCGGCAAGCCGCTGGCCGACGCCATCGTCGAGACCACGCGCGCCATCGACGGCGTGCACAATGCGGCCGACGAGCTGCGCACCTTCGCGGGCCGGGAAATCCCGATGGGCCTGTCCGCCGCCGCGGAGAACCGCTGGGCGTTCACCACCAAGGAGCCGATCGGCATCGTGGCGGCGATCTCGGCGTTCAATCATCCGCTGAACCTCATCGTGCACCAGGTCGCGCCCGCCATCGCGGTCGGCTGCCCGGTCATCGTCAAGCCCGCGGGCACCACGCCGCTGTCCTGCCTCGAGTTCGTCGCGATGGTGCGCGAGGCCGGCCTGCCCGAGCCCTGGTGCCAGAGCTTCGTGCCGGAAGGCAACGAACTGGCCGAACAGCTGGCCACCGACCGGCGCGTCGCCTTCCTGAGCTTCATCGGCTCGGCGCGGGTCGGCTGGTCGTTGCATGCCAAGCTCGCGCATGGCGCGCGTTCTGCGCTGGAGCATGGCGGCGCGGCGCCGGCCATCGTCGACCGCAGCGCCGATCTCGACAGGATCATCGAGCCGATCGTGAAGGGCGGTTACTACCATGCCGGCCAGGTCTGCGTGTCGACGCAGCGCATCTACGTGCACCGCGACATCGCCGACGACTTCAGCCAGCGGGTGATCGAACGCGTCGAACGCCTGCGTACCGGCGATCCCACGCGGGAGGACACCGAGGTCGGCCCACTGATCCTGCCGCGCGAGGCCGACCGGGTGGCGGAATGGATCGAGGATGCCGTCGACGGCGGCGCCACGCTCGCCACCGGCGGCACCCGCCTGTCGGAGACCACACTGCAGCCGACGGTGCTGCTGGACCCCGCCGCCGATGCGCGCGTGTCGCGGCTGGAGGTGTTCGGTCCCGTGGTCGTGGTGTACCGCTACGCCGATCTAGACAACGCGATCGCCCGCGCCAACGCCTTGCCGACCGCGTTCCAGGCCAGCATCTTCGCCCAGGACATCGATATCGCCATGCGCGCGGCCAACCGCCTGGACGCATCGGCGGTGATGATCAACGATCCCACCGCCTTCCGCACCGACTGGATGCCGTTCGCCGGTCGCCGCGAATCCGGCTACGGCACCGGCGGTATCCCCTACACCATGCGCGACATGACGCAGGAGAAGATGATCCTGATGCGCCGGAGCTGATCGCGCGGCACCGGAACGGTGTCAACGCGCATGCCCTCCGCCAGCCTCCCGACGCCGCGCGTCAAAGCCGGGCGGCGTCGGCTCGGGCGCGGATGTCGGCGAACCTGTCGTCGTGGAGGAACCTGCCGTCCTCCCAGATCGTGACCATCGCATCATCGAAACCCTGCGGCTTCTCGACCTCGGCCAGCGATGCGGCATCGACCGCTACCGGCACCGTGCGGAAGGTGCCGTACTCGCGATGCCGGAGCAGGGTCATGCGTCCACGCTTGCTCTGCTTGCCCTTGTCCGTCACCGGGTCCTTGTAGACATCGATCCAGCGGCCATCGACGCGGGCCGCCGAGCATTTCAGCGCGAACTTCTGGGTATCGCGATCCAGTCGCTGCAACAGGGCACCCCCCATGCCGAAGGCGACGTTGTCGGTGGCATAGCCGGCACTGGTGATGCGCTCGAGGATGGCGCGGATGCTGGTCGGGTTGATGCCGTCGCTCTGGATCACCCGGACGTGATTGAGCACCTTGTAACCCTTGCCGTTGACCGTATGGCCGAACGCCTCGTCCAGCAGTTCGAGGCACTGATGGACCACGGCCACCGGATCGCCGGAATCGGGCCGGATCACCACGGTGGCGCCGGAGTCGATCACGTCCTGCCGCAGCGTCTTTCCCCAGTGCTCCCTGATGGCGTGGTAGATGTCGTAGCTGTCGGATACGACCGCCACGATGGCGCCGGGTTTGGCGAACTGCGTCAGCATGTTGCGATAGGCCTGCACTTCGTGCTCCCGGCCCCAGCTGGTGATCGTGCTGTGTTCGGCCGCCGGGATGGAATAACCCGCCATGGGCTCGTGGTAATGGGCCTTGGCCAGCTGCAGGCCGGACACCGTATCGGTGCCCAGGAAGTTGACCAGATGCGCCGCGCCGCCGATGGCCGCCGACTCCACGCTGGAGACGCCGCGGCTGCCGAAATCGTGCAGCTTGAACGGCAACTGGCCCTCGGGGTCGTCGCTGGTGCGTTCCAGGAACTGGCGGAGGGTCTGCTTGGCATGCCAGCTGATGGTCGCCACGGTCACCGGATACCAGATGCGCAGCAGCATGGTCTCCAGATAGGACGGCACCCAGTAGGCCCGGGGGTCGGTGGATTCGATGGTCATCAGCGCGTTGTGCGTCGGCACCACGGTCCCCTCGGGAACGGCGCGGATGCGGATCGGCATCAGGCCGTCGTGGCGATCGACGATGTATCGCCAGCCGGTCTCGTTGAACGGCTCACCGTGGGCGGCGAACAGGTCGCGCGCTTCATCCACGTCCGCGTGGGTGATCGGTTTGGCCAGATACTCCTTCAGGATGGCCTGCAAACCGAAGAACACGGTGCGGTCGTAGGTGCCGCCGCGCGATTCCACGTAGAAGAACGTGGCGTCGGTGCCGGGCGGATACTGCAGCCAGTGGCTGGCCTTGTAGCTGTCGGTATTGAGGAGAAGATTGTTGAGGCATTGCATGACGGAAGCTCCTTCGCGTCGGGTGAAGCCGGCGGTCTGTCCGCCGGCAGGCAGGGTCGGGATCAGCCCCGGCCCAGGAAGAACTCGAGGATGTGCAGATGGTCCTCGAACAGCTTGGGCCCCATCTCCAGCGCTTCGCTGACCGGGATCCAGCGGGCCCTGTCGGCATCGTCGCCCCCCCGCACCTCCGGCAGTTCTCCGGCGGGAAAATCGAAGTGGAAGGCGTGGGTGATGGTGCGGCCGCGCTGGCTGCGCTCCGGGTGGTCGAACACGTGCTGGCCCTTCAACGATCCTTTGAGTACGGGGACCGGAATCCTGAGGCGCGTCTCCTCGCGCAGTTCGCGCAGGCAGGCGTCCAGCAGGCCCTCGTTCTGGCCCACGAAGCCACCCGGCAGCGCCCACAGGCCCTTGCCGGGCGCGGCGCGACGACGCACGAGCAGCACGTGGCCCGAATGCACCACCACTGCGTCGGTGGTGACGAACGTGGGCGCGTAGGGAGCGTCCTTCCATGCCGCCTTGTACTGCTCGATGAACTGGTACTCGGCCACCAGCTGGCCGTAGGACGGCGAACTCTTCCGGAAGGCTTCCAGCATGTCGTACACCGGTGCGGGAACGTTCCCCCGCAGCATCAGCAATGCACCGTGGAAATCGATGGTGCCCGCCTCGAACAGGTAACGACGCAGCTCGGTGGCCGACAGGGTTTCCGTGTGCTGCACATCCACCAGCGGCCACTGCGGAAACTCGCGCAGGTAGTAGCTGGAGGCATCCTTGTCCATGCCCACCAGGCCCACCCTGGCGCCGGCATCGCCGCCGTCGGTGCGGATCGCCTCGGCCACGGTGCGCTGGACGCCGGCGATCCACTGGGCCTCGTTGTAGAGATGATCGCGCAGCGGCCTGATCAGCAGGCGGTCGGTCGATCCATCGAGGGCCGCCTGGATCATCACGGCGCGCTCGGCCACGGTCCAGGGATTGCGGAGGCTGCGGGGGGTATCGGCGGAGCCGACCAGGAAGATCAGCTTGCTGGCCCGGCTCAGTGCGAGGCGGGCAACGGCGGCATGGCCGTTGTGGAAGGGCTCGAAACGCCCGATAAAGACCAGATAGTCGTATTCCATGAGAATCCCTCATGTCGTTGTGCGTGCCTCGGGTCTGTCCCTCGGCTGACGGGAATGCTACGCCTGCGACCCGGAGAGTCAAGCGGCCACAGGCACGAGGATTCGACGGACGGCTCCCACGCCCGGATCTACTCCCTCAGCGCGGTGGCCGGTCGATATCGCACCGCCGTGCTTCGCCGTCCGGCCTCCTGCGTGACCACGCTCCACGGATCATCACCGGACTACAAGGGCCGCCTCCAGCCCCATCGCTGCCACCAGCGTGCGACCGGCGGTCCGGCGCGATACGCGACGTCGGCGGGAACGTGCAGGATGACGTCGGTGCCCTTGCCGCGGTCGGCCTTCAGATCCAGGGTGGCGCCGATGCGCTCGGCGCGTTCGCGCATACCGGACAGGCCCCAGTGTCCGCTGCGTCCACCGGACCGCAGCACTTCCTGCGGCAGGCCCACGCCATCGTCGCGGATCCGCACGGTCAGTCTGCCGGGTTCGTAGACAAGCTCCAGAACGACATGACCGGCGTGCGCGTGCTGCAGGGCATTGAGCACGGCCTCGCGCGCGATGCGGTATACCTCGTCGCACACGAGTGGATCCAGCGTGCGCGCGCTGCCGTCGACGACCATGCGGACGTCGACGGCGTAGTCGGGCGCCAGTTCCCCACCCAGGTCGGCCAGCATGTCCGGCAGGTCTCCGGGCGGGTGCGCCCGCAGGTCCAGCACGCGGCCGCGCGCTTCTCCCATCACATCGTCCGCGCGCTGCAGGACGCGCTCCATCGCCGCGTGCGTCGGTGCGTCGCGCCCCAGCGATTCGGCCACCGCATGGAAGCGCAGGATCAGTCCCTGCACGCTTTGCAGCAGCGTATCGTGCAGTTCGCGCGCGATCCGTTCGCGTTCGCGATGGCGCTCCTGCAGGCGGTCGCGGATCTGTACCGACACGTGGCGCAGGCGCAACAGGTAGGCGATCCAGAGCAGGGAGACGCCGCCCGCCACGCACAGCACCACGAACCACGGGGTCTGGTAGTAGCGCGGCGCGATGACGATGGGGAGCGACGCACCGACGCTGTTCCACACGCCGTCGTCGTTGGCGGCGATCACCTGGAACACGTAACGCCCGGGGCCCGGATCGTTGTAGAACGCGGTACGCCGCGTGCCGGCGTCCTGCCAGCCATCGTCATGTCCCTTCAGCCGGTAACGGAAGCGCACCCGCTCCGGGATGGACAGGCTGAGCGCGGTGTAGGCGACCTGCAGGTTGCGCGTCCCCGGCGGCAGCTGCACCGCTTCGCCCTGCGCGCGGTGCACGCGGTCGTCGGCCGTGAGCGACAGCACGGCGACCGGTGGAGGAAGGCGATTGCGACGGAGGGCGGCCGGGTCGATCGCGACCACGCCGCTGGTGGTGGCGAACCACAGTGTTCCGTCGCGCCCCTCGGCGGCGGTCGGGATCGGGCGGAACTGCGCGGGCACGCCCGGCAGGCCATCGAGGAAGTCGAAGCGCTCGTAGGCTGGCGCGTCGGCGCCGGCGTCGAACAGCCGCGGAACGTCGCTCGCCCTGACGTGCAGCACCCCCTGCGCGCCGTTCAACCACAGGTCGCCCGCGCGCGTCTCGATGATCCCGCTGATGCCGCGGAACGGACTGTCGGCCAGCGGACGCAGGGAATGCAGCCTGCCGGTCGCATAGCGGGCCAGGCCGCGCTCGCCGCCGATCCAGATACCGTCGCGCCCTTCCACCAGCGCGGTGACGTTGCCCACGCGCAACCCGTGCGCAGTCCCGATCGCCTGCACCGTCTCGCCCCGCATCACCGCGATCTGATTACGGGCATACCCCATCCACAGCGCACCGTCGGCGGCCGACAGCAGCGCCAAGGGCGAGGAGCCCGGCGGCAACCCCGTGCGACCGCGTACCTGCTGCCAGCGTCCCTCCGCCAGACGGTGGATGCCGGGCGTGTTCAACGACACCCACAGCACACCGTCGGCATCGCGGGCGATCGCCTGCACGCCCGAGTAGCCGGATACCGGCAACGGCGTCACCGCAGTGGCGCGTCCTTCGCGCCAGCGCCAGAGTCCGCCCGGACCTCCCAGCCACACGGTGCCATCGCGGTCGCGATGCGCGGCGGTCAGTGGCGGCGGCAGATCGACGTCGCGCCAGTGCGCTCCCTCGAGCCTCAACAGCGGACGATTGCGGCTGCCGACGAGCAACGTGCCGTCGGGATCGGCGACGAGGGCGAAATCCTGCGCGCCGTCCGGCAGCATCGCGGGGATGACGTTGGTATGCCGGAAGCGGTCCAGGCCGCGACTGCTGCCCACCCACAGGGTGCCTTCGCGATCTTCCAGCACCGGCAGCAGGTAGTCGGCGCTCAGGCCGTCGTCCTGGCGGAAGCGCTCGAATCCGACCTCGTCGTTCGCCACGACCCGCCGCAGCGGCTGCGCCAGCCGATGGACGCCCTCGCCCATCGTGGTGGCCCAGAGCGTGCCATCGCGATCGAACAGCAGGCCGGCCGATGGCGCCGACAGCGAGCGCGTGGCCACGGCACCGTCGAGCGGCAGTTGACGGACGCCGCCTTCGTTCTCGGCGATCCACAGGCCGCCGTCGGGCGCCTGCGCGATCTGGCTGATCCGGCCAACGTGGATATCGAGCGTCTCGAACGTCTGCATGCCCTTGCGCAGGCGCGCGATGCCGGCGTCGGTCGCGACCCACAGCGTGCCGTCGCGATCGGTGAACACCGTGCGCGCCTGCGTACCCGGCACACGCCATTCGCGCTCGGCGCGATACCAGCGCCCCTCGTGCAGGTACACCAGCCCGCTGAAGGTCGCCGCCCACAGGCGGCCGTCGTGCCCTTGCGCGAAGCGGAACACGGTGCTGGTGGGCAAGCCCTGCGCTTCGCCGTAGTGGATCAGGCGATCGTCGCGGAGGAACGACACCGCGCCATAACGGAAACCGATCCACAAGCCGCCATCGGCGGTGGCATGCAACGTGGAGATGCTGGTGGCGGGGAATGCCTGCTGGCCCTGAGGTTCGTAGCGCTCGAAGCGCACGCCATCGAAACGGAACAGGCCCACCTGCGTGGCCAGCCACAGATAACCGTCGGCGGTCTGCGCCAGCGCAGTCACCTGCCCCGGCGCACCCTGCTTGACGGTCCAGGCCGTGTGGTGGAATTGGGCGATCTGGCGCTGCGGATCCAGCGCATGCGCGAGCTGCGCGCACAGCAGCAGGCATAGCCCGGCCAGCCACGCGCGTGACCCGCGCCCGCTCCCGGCACGCCCGTCATGCCTGCTGCAAGCGCTGGCCAACCTGCCCCCTTGGTAAACCGCCGACGTTGTGTGTCCGCGTTGCGCGCCCCGACCGCGCGCCTCGTGTCAGCTCACTTTAACCGAGCGCGAACGATCCGTCGGAGTGCCGGCGCGTGGCCGCCACGCGAAGGGCCGTGGCGGAACCCGATCTGTCGGCGGCATGCGACCGCAGGCGGCCCTCCCTGGCCGCGCCGGCCTCAGCCTGCCGCGAACGCCAGCAGGTCGGCGTTGAGCTGTTCGCGGCTGGTGTCGCCCAGCGAATGCGAGCCGCCCTTGTAGATCTTCAGCTCGGCGCCCGGCACCAGCTTGGCCGACAGCTTGGCGGACGCATCGATCGGTACGATCTGGTCGTCGTCGCCGTGGATGATCAGCGTGGGCACGTCGAACTTCTTCAGGTCCTCGGTGAAGTCGGTTTCCGAGAACGCCTTGATGCAGTCGTACGCATTCTGGAAGCCCGACTGCATGCCCTGCGTCCACCAGGCGCGGATGTTGCCCTCCGACACCTTCGCGCCGGGCCGGTTGTAGCCGAAGAACGGACCGCTGGCGACATCGAGGAAGAACTGCGCGCGATCGGCGAGATACGCCTGGCGGAAGCCGTCGAACACCGACATCGGCAGGCCGCCGGGATTGGCATCGGTCTTCAGCATGATCGGCGGCACGGCACCCATCAGCACCGCCTTCTTCACCCGCTTCGTGCCATGCCGACCGATGTAGCGCGCGACTTCGCCACCGCCGGTCGAGTGGCCGATCATCACCACGTCCTTGACGCCCAGGTGCTCGAACAGCTGCTCCAGGTCATCGGCATAGGTATCCATCTCGTTGCCCTGCCACGGCTGGCTGGAGCGGCCATGGCCGCGGCGGTCGTGGGCGATGCAGCGGAACCCGTTGCTGGCCAGGTGGAAGATCTGCGGATCCCAGGCGTCGGCGCTCAACGGCCAGCCGTGGCTGAAGGACACCACGGGACCCTTGCCCCAGTCCTTGTACCAGATCGTCGTGCCGTCTTTGGTGGTGAAGGTAGCCATGCGTCGTTCCTCGTGGGGGATGGTGGGAGAGCGTAGGCCCGCTGCCATCAGCGGCAGGGCGGGAAGCGCGGCGAGCGTGGTGGCCGCCGCACCGGCGACCATCAGGCGGCGTCGTTGCGGGTCGGCAGGCGTGGAGTCGTGATCGCGCATGATCAGGGTGCGCCTTGCGGGTGTGGAGACCCCGTCAGGGTGCACGCGCGCCATGACGACGCGATTGCACATCCGTGCGCGAACGCGCGCGCCGGTCACAGCGGCATGATGCCGCGCTTGATCGCGATGGTGACGGCGTGGGTGCGGTCGTTGGCGCCCAGCTTGGACAGGATGCTCTTCATGTGCGCCTTGACCGTCTCTTCCGAGATGCCCAGGTTGCGCGCCACGCGTTTGTTGGCGTTGCCTTCGGCGACCTGCCGCAGCACGTCGATCTCGCGTCCGCTCAGACCGTCGTCGCCCACGTGCGCCGCCAGGCTGTCCGCGATCTCCGCCGGCACGCGCCGGCCGCCGGCATGCACGGTGCGGATGGTGTCCACCAGTTCGCGACGCAGCATGCTCTTGAGCAGATAGCCGTGCGCCCCGGCACGCAGCGCACGCAGCGCCTGCACGTCACCCTGGTAGGTGGTCAGCACCACGATGCGCGCCGCGGGATCCTGTTCGCGGATCGCACGGATCGCGCTGATCCCGTCCATGCCGGGCATCTGCAGGTCCATCAGCACCACGTCCGGCCGCAGCCTCGCATACAGCGCGACCGCCTCGGCGCCTTCGGTGGCCTCCGCCTGCACGCGCATGTCGGGCTGGGTGGCGAGCACGGCGGCGATGCCCTCGCGCAGCAGCGGATGGTCGTCCACGACCAGCACCCGGATCATGCCCTCGGAGGCGGAAGGACTGGCGGAGGAAGGAGAGGCCACGGGTGCGGGCTCAGGCCGGAGTGCGCGCCACCATAGCGCGCCACCCGGTGCGGCGCGAAGCCCCTATACGGGGGAGCCGCATCGCCAGGCGCCCTGCCTGCGCCTGCCCGCCGGCTGCGGAAATCGGCGGCGTCACGGGCTCCCCCGATCGGGGGAGCCGTCGGTCACGCCGATTGGGGTTCCGCCGCCGCGCCCATCCGCGCACCTTGGACGAAGGGGACCACGCGCTGCGCACCGCGCACGCCACACAGCGACCACATACCATGATGCCCGTACGCCAGGATCTCCACGCGCCCGATCCACGCCCTGCCGCCGGCCTGAACGATCGTGCCTTCCGACGTGCGGATGCCTTCATCCTGCACAACCTCGGCCGCACCTTCACGCTCGCCGACATCGCCTCGGCCGCATGCGTCAGCCGCTTCCACTTCGCCCGCCAGTTCCGCCAGCGGACCGGCTGCAGCCCGATGGCCTACGTCATGCGGCTGCGCCTGGAACGCGCGAAGGAAATGCTCGCGCGCGGCGACCAGCGCATCGCCGACACGGCCGCCGCGCTGGGCTTCTACGACCAGAGCCACTTCACCCGCACCTTCCGGCGCGCCACCGGCGTGTCGCCGCGCGCGTTCTCGCGCCAGCACCATCACGCCGGCACCACGGGGGCGGTGCGCACACTGGCCCCGCCGCAACCCTCTTACGCGCACGCGCATCCCTGAGGAGCAATCACGATGGCCAGGATCCTGGTGCTGTACTACTCCGCCTACGGGCACATCGAAACCATGGCGCAGGCGATCGCCGAAGGTGCGAGCGACGCCGGCGCGCAGGTCGACATCAAGCGCGTGCCCGAACTGGTGCCCGAGGACGTGGCGCGCGCCTCGCGCTACAAGCTGGACCAGCCGGCGCCGATCGCCACCATCGCCGAACTGGCCGACTACGATGCGATCATCGTCGGCACCGGCACCCGCTTCGGCCGCATCAGTTCGCAGATGGCCAATTTCCTGGACCAGGCCGGCGGCCTGTGGGCGCGTGGCGCCCTGCACGGCAAGGTCGGCGCCGCGTTCACCTCCACCGCCACCCAGCACGGCGGCCAGGAGACCACACTGTTCTCGATCATCACCAACCTGCTGCATTTCGGCATGGTGATCGTCGGCCTGGATTACGGCCATGCCGGGCAGATGACGCTGGACGAGATCACCGGCGGCTCGCCGTACGGCGCCAGCACGATCGCCGGCGGCGACGGCTCGCGCCAACCTTCGGAGAACGAACTGAAGGGCGCGCGCTACCAGGGCCGCGTCGTCGCGGAGACCGCGATCAAGCTGCACGGCTGATCGCGTCGCGCACGGCGTGCGACGTCGCGCGTCGTGCGGCAGATGCAGATCATGGCAACCGGATCGGCGAGGAGTGGCCTGTCCACGCCATCGTGATGGTCGTGCCGACCGCCGGCGGCTCGGCCACGCCCAAATCCACGTCCACGCGCTCGCCACCGGGCAGCGTCACCCGCCCTTCGAAGTGCGGACCCCGGAACGCGACGCCAGACAGCACGCCACGCAGGTCGCCGCGAGGGTCCCATCGCAGGTCGCCGGGCCGGAGCAGGACGTCGCCGCGGCCCCCCGGTTCCAGTGCGGACGCCGGCACCACGACGCCACGCCCGACGAAGATGGCCACGGCGCGATCCGCAGGCGCCCGGTAGAGCATCTCGGGCCGGTCCCATTGCAGCAGACGCCCCATGTCCATCACGCCGACTCGGTCGGCCATGGCGAACGCCTCCGACTGGTCGTGGGTGACCAGCAGCGAGGTCGTACCCGTCGCCTTGAGCAGGTCCCGCAGTTCGGCGGCGAGTCGGCCGCGCATCTGCACGTCGAGACTGGAAAACGGCTCGTCCAGCAGCAGCAAGGACGGCCGTGGTGCCAGTGCGCGCGCGAGCGCGACACGTTGCTGCTGCCCACCGGAGAGTTCGTGCGGGAACGCGTGCGCGGCCTCGGGCAGGCCCACCAGCTCCAGCATCGCGCGCACCCGCGCGTCGCGTTCGGCGGCACCCGACGCCCGCAGACCGAAGCCGACATTGCCCGCGACATCCAGGTGCGGGAACAGCGCGTAGTCCTGGAACATCATGCCGATGCGCCGCCGTTCGGGCGGCACCGCACGGCCCTTGGCGGCGAGTTCGTCGCCGGCGAGTACGATGCGGCCGCCCGCCACCGGCTCGAAGCCGGCAACGGCGCGCAGCGTGGTGGTCTTGCCGCACCCCGACTCGCCCAGCAGCGCACCGATCTCGCCGCGCTGCAGGCGCAGCGACAGGCCATGCACCACCGCACGCCATCCTTGCGGGCCGGGATAACCGACCACCAGATCCTCCACTGCGAGCCAGTCGTCCTGCGTCATGCGACGTGATGCCTCCCCATGCGATGGCCGGCGCGCGCCAGCAGGATGACCGGCAACAGGCCCGCCAGCACGATCAGCAGTGCGGCGATCGCGCCCTCCTCGTATGCGCCGCGCGCGGCGTCGGCGTACAGCCATGTCGCCAACGTATCGAAGCCCGGCGGCCGCAGCAGCAAGGTCGCAGGCAGTTCCTTCATGACGTCGATGAACACCAGCAACACCGCCGCGGCCAGCGCAGGCCGCAGCAGCGGCACGTGCACCCGCCGCAGCGTCGCCGAGGCGGTGGTCCCCAGGCTTCGTGCGGCATCGTCCATCGACACGGGGATACGCTCGAAACCCGCCTCGAGATTTCCGATCGCGATGGTGAGGAACCGCAGCGTGTACGCGATCACCAGCCCCGCCACCGATCCCATCAGCCATAGTCGCGGTCCGATGCCGAACGACGACAGCGCCTGCGAGAGCCCGGCATCGAACATCGCGAACGGGACCAGCAATCCCAGCGCGAGTACGGTGCCCGGGATGGCATAGCCAAGGCCCGCGGCACGCACACTGGCGATCTCCAGCGCAGGCCTGCGTAGTGCACGCGCCAGCCGCAGCGCCCACACCACGACCAGCGCGGTGGCCAGCGCCGCCAGCGTGGCGAGCAGCGCCACCGCCAGCGTGTTCCACAGGCTGTCCACCAGCTGCGCCGACACGCCTTCGCGCCGCCAGCGCGTCCACGCGCTGGCGGCCAGGTGTCCGAACGGCAGCAGGAAACCCACCAGCACCGGCAGCAGCGCGGCGACGAAGGCAGCCAGCGCTTTCGCGCCATGCAGACGGCGCGGCTGCATCGGATGCGGCCGTCGTTGCGCGGCGTAGCGCTGCCGCCGCCGTCCGTAGCGTTCCAGCGCGATCAGCGCGAGCACGATCGCCAGCATGCCGATGGCGATCTGCGCGGCGCCGGCCAGGTCGCTGCGCGATATCCAGGTGGTGTAGATGGCCACGGTCAGTGTCTGCACGCCGAGGAACTCCGACGCGCCGATGTCGTTGAGGGCTTCCAGCAGGGCCAGCACCATGCCCACGGCGATCGCCGGCCGCGCGAGCGGCAGGGCCACGCGATGGAACAGCGCCGCGGACGGCGTTCCGAGCGAGCGCGCCGCGTCCAGCAGACCACCGGCCTGGGTCATGAACATGGCGCGCGTGGTGAGGTACACGTAGGGATACAGGACGAAACCGAGCAGGACGATGCAACCCGCGAGCGAGCGCGCATCCGGCAAGCGGAGACCGCGCGGATCGTCGATGCCCAGCACTGCGCGCAGGCCGGCATGCAGCGGGCCGAGCGGATGCAGCAGGTCGAGGTAGACGTAGGCCACGATGTAGGTGGGCACGGCCAGCGGCAGCAGCAGCGCCCAGGCCATCGTGCGGCGACCGGGAAAGTCGAACGCGGTCACCAGCCAGGCGGTGCCCGTGCCCACGACACCGACGACCAGCGCCACGCCGGCCAGCACCCAGAGGGTGTTCAATCCGGCGCGCGGCAACACGTGCGCCATCAGGTGCGACCACTGGCCGACATCGCCGCCGCCGGCCTGCCACGCAAGGGCCAGCAGCGGCGCGACCGCGACCAGCCCGATGCCGGCCGCGGCGACGCGCCATCCCCCGGTCAGGCCAGGGAACCGCGGCACGGCATGCACCTCAGTTGTCGAAGCCCACGCGGTCGACCAGTTCGCTGGCCTTCCTGCGCTGCGCGACCACCTGCTGCAGCGGCAACGGATCGCTGGTCAGCTCGCCGAAGCTGGCGACGACCGGATCCAGTTCCACGCCCGCCTTCACCGGGTACTCGTAGTTGGCCTTCGCATACAGGCTCTGCGCCTCGTCCGAGACCAGGAATTCCAGCAACTTCACCGCGTTGTCGCGGTTCGGCGAGAACTTCGCCACCGACGCGCCACTGATGTTGACGTGGGTGCCGCTCGACGTCGCCGAGGCGAACACCGGGCGCACGACCCGGATCGCATCGCCCCACTGGCGCTGCTCGGAGCCTTCGTCGCTGTTTTTCATGCGGCCGACGTAGTACGCGTTGGCGATGCCGATGTCGCAGATGCCGCCGAGGATGTCGCGTGCGACTTCGCGGTCGCCACCGGCCGCCTTGCGCGCCAGGTTCGCCTTGACGCCACGCAGCCACCGCTCCGTCGCAGGCTCGCCGGCGTGGACGATCATCGCCGCGATCAGGCTGATGTTGTACGGATGCTGGCCGGAGCGGATGCACACCCTGCCCTTCCATTCCGGCTTGGCCAGGTCTTCGTAGGCGAAGCCGGCCAGCGACAGGTCCTTGCGCGCGTACAGCACGCGGTCGCGCAGCGACAGCGCGAACCACTGGCCATCGGCCGCACGCAGGTGCGCCGGAATCGCGGCGTCGAGCACCTCGGACGCGACCGGCTGCGTGTGGCCGCCTTCCACCAGTTCGATCAGGTTGCCGCTGTCGACCGTCATCAGCACGTCGGCCGGCGAACGCTCGCCTTCGGCGCGCAGGCGCTCGGGCAGACCATCCTTCACGAAGACCGTGTTGACCCTGGTGCCGGTCTGCGCGGTGAACGCATCGAGCAGCGGCTGCACCAGCGCGGGCTCGCGCGTGGTGTAGAGATTCAGTTCGCCACCGCCGGCGGCAGGCGCCGCGCCCGCAGGATCGGCGGCAGGCGCTTGCGGTTTGCACGCAGCGAGCGCGAGCAGCAGGCTGCTGGTGATGGCGAGCCTGCCGGTGAGCGTTTTCAGGGACGCAGGACGGCGGTGCGCAACGGTACGCATGGAGGATGACACCTCGGATGGATGGAGGGAGGGCTCTGGCGTGGCCATGCGCCGGCTGGAGCAGCGACCGCGATACTAAGCGCTCGAAGGGCGCGAACGCCACCGCGACGGCGCCCTTCTCCCGTGCAAGCCACCGGCGACAAGGCGCATCGCGCCGCCGTCCGCGACTCGACATGAACGAAGGATTCAGCTGTGCGTGCAACGACGAAACGCGTGCTGCATCGCGCCCAGTGTCTTCGCCGAATCGCACGGGAGCCGCATCGT
Source organism: Pseudoxanthomonas sp. (assembly GCF_035999195.1). Classification (NCBI taxonomy): domain Bacteria; kingdom Pseudomonadati; phylum Pseudomonadota; class Gammaproteobacteria; order Lysobacterales; family Lysobacteraceae; genus Pseudoxanthomonas; species Pseudoxanthomonas sp. The sequence goes on along the minus strand of NZ_DASYGY010000004.1, from coordinate 218,698 downwards.
GATTGCGTCAGCCTGTCGGGACGGATGCTGCACGTACTGCACGGTCTGGCGGTGGAACTGGCCTGCCCGGTCGCGGCCTTTCAGGATTTGTCCCGCAGTGCCGCCCAGTCTTCCGGCGTGTTGCCGTTGCGCAGTACTGCCGACCACGGTGGCGCCGACAGGTACAGGCACTGCAGCCGCTGCTGCAGGGCGCGCAGCGATCGCTCGCGCTCCGGTCGAATCCCGATATCATCCATCACCGCGCGCACGTCGGCATCGAGCCGCAACGCCATCGGCAGGGGATGGTCTTCAACGCAGGCGCACGCGGCATCGACCGACAACAGCGCATGCATCAGTTCCGGGGTCAGCAGCGGCATGTCGACCGGTACCACCAGCCAGGGGCCGTCCTGCAGCCTGGGGGCCAGCTGCGCGAGCGCACCCATCGGGCCGGTGCCGGGCTCCGCATCGGGCACGCCCCCCAGTTCCGGCCGGTCGCCACTGACGACGACCTGCGCCGCGCCTGCCTGCAACAGCGTCGTGTGCATATGGGTGAGCAGCGTGCCGCCGGCCCACGCCAGCAGCGCCTTGTCCGTGCCCATGCGCGAGGAGCGGCCGCCGGCGAGCAGCACCGCACGCCATGTCGAAGACAACGTCATCAGACGGCCTGCCAGATCGGGGGGTGCAGGTGGCCAAGGCCGTGCACCTGCACGCGCGTGCCGGCCGCGACGCGGTCCTGTTCCGCCGGCAGCGTGATCCACACCGACGATCGCGCGAACGGCAGCAACCGGAACGAGGCCTGCGCATCGGCGACGCAGGCCTGCAGTCGACCCTCGCCATCGCCCCGCACGGCGCCATGGAAGGCCGCGAGCAGGCCTGCGCGTTTGCCGCATGCCTCCGCCAGGGGCAGCCAGTGCTGCGGTTCGGCCGCCATGCCCAGCCACGCGCGTAGCAGCGGCTCGACCAGGAAACGGAACCCCACCGCCGTCGACAGCGGATTGCCGGGCAGACCGACGAACACGGGACCCTCGCGCAGGCGCGCCGCCAGCGCGGGTTTGCCGGGCCGCATCGCCACGCCATGGAACAGGAGATCGGCAGCGCGCGCCGCCAGGGCGCCGGGGACGAAGTCGTAGGCGCCCTTCGACACCGCGCCCGTGCTGAGCACCAGATCGACGCCATCGGCGACCGCCTCGTCCAGCGCGGCATGGAACCGTGCGGCATCGTCGCCCATGCGCACCACGCGGATCAGCTCTGCACCCGCGGCCGCAATGACCGCCCGCAGATACGGCGAGGTGGCATCGTGGATACCGCCCTGCGTCAGCGGTGCGCCGGCGGAGACGATCTCGCGCCCGGTCGCCAGCAGCACCACGCGCGGTCGACGCGCCACGTCGACCGCACCGATACCCGCGCCCGCCAGCAACATCAGCTGCGCCGCATCGATCACACCGCCCCCTTGCAGCAGCACCTGTCCCGGCTGCACGTCTTCGCCCCGGCGCCGAATGTTGGCCTGCGGCCGCGCGTCGGCCAGCAGGCGCACGCGCAGGCGGCGCGTACCCGGCGACGACAGGGTCTCGATGCCCTCCACCGGCACGACGGTATCGGCGCGTGCAGGCAGCGGCGCGCCCGTCATGACCTCCCACGCGACGCCCGTGTCCTGCGGTGCCGGTTCGCCGGCGCCGATGCGCGCGGCGATCTCCCACTCGCTGCCCGCCGGCAACGTACCGCCGCCCGACGCCAGCGCAATGCCGTCCATCGCGGCGTTGTCGAACGGCGGCAGCGCCAGCACGCCCACGGCATCTGCGGCCAGCACGCGACCGCACGCACCGGCCAGCGCGACCTGCTGGGTCCCTCGCCGCTCCGCGCCATCCAGCAGTCGTGCCATGGCCTCGCGATAGCCGATCACCGTACATCCTCTCCCGTGCATGTCGGGCACCAGCCTAGTGGCGGCGCGCGCCAAAGCCAAACCGGTACCGCGATGCCGTTGCTGTCGACTGATCCAGATCAAGGCGGTACGGCTGAGGCCGTGCTGACATGGGGCTCCCTCCTTCGTTTCCACCCGGAGTTCCACCATGACGCTCTCCCGCACCTTCGCCACCATTGCCCTGCTCAGCGCCGCCGGCATGGCCCAGGCGGCCGGCACCTGCTTCGTCAGCCTGAAGGGCGATGACGCGATGAGGTTCGACCTGAAGGAGGCCACCGTCTCCGCCAGCTGCCCCACCATCACCATCGAACTGACCCACAGCGGCAAGCTGCCGGTCACCGCGATGGGCCACAACGTGGTCGTGTCGAAGAGCGCCGATCTGGCGGCCGTGGCGCGCGATGGCATGAAGGCGGGTGCGGCCGGCGCCTACGTGCAGGCTAACGACGCGCGCGTGATCGCACACACGTCGCTGGTCGGGGGTGGCCAGAAGACGAAGATCACCTTCCCCGGCAAGAAGCTCACCGCCGGCGGCGACTACAGCTTCTTCTGCAGCTTCCCCGGCCACTCCACCCTGATGAAGGGCAAGCTGGTCGTCACCAGGTAAGCAAGACGAACGTAACGGCGCCGCCTGCGGGCGGCGACGTCCGTTGGGGAGTGCACGCAGGGAATACGTCATCCGCCTCGCCGAAGCGCCGACCGACCTGGCGCCGATCGAGCACCGCCTGCTCGACCTCGATCCTGCCGCCCTCCTCGACCGGGACGCGGCGACCGGCGTACTGCGCTGCTCGACCAGCGCCACCGCGGTGGAACTGCTGCATACGTTGGCCGACGCCGGCTACCGCGTGTCGAACGCCTGCCATCGGCGTGCTGCGGCGGCTGCAGCGGATGCAAGATCCTCGCGCCCAGTGTGCGCAACGGGATACGCCGCTGTCCGATGCGGCGCGGAGACTGCTATCGTCTCCCGCGCGAACATCCAGGCATCGACCGCCTGATCCACGAAGGAGCCCTCCCGATGTCCATCCGCCCCGCCACCGAGGCAGAGCGTCCCGCCCTGCTCGCGCTGCTGCGCCAGTCCGCGCTCCCGGTCGAGGACATCGCGGAGGCGGGCGTCTCGTTCCTGATCGACGTGCCCGACGGCGAGGTGGCGGGCGTGATCGGCCTGCAACGCGCGGGCAAGGATGCGCTGCTGCGTTCACTGGCCGTGGCGCCCGCCTGGCGTAGGCAGGGCCTGGCGCGGCAGTTGGTGGCGGCGCTGGAAGCGGACGCCGCCGCGCAGGACATCGCGGGGTTGTACCTGCTCACGCAGACCGCCGAGCGCTTCTTCTCCCTTCAGGGATTCCAGGCACTGCCACGCGAGGAGGCGCCCGCCGCACTGCAGGCCTCGGCGGAGTTCCGTTCGCTGTGTCCGGCGTCGGCGGTGTGCATGCACAAGCGGATATCGCCCGCCGCGGGTTGAGACGCGCTTACGTCAGCGCGGGAAGTTCCACCACGACCGACAGGCCACCCCACTGCGGCGACGGCGCCAACCGGATCGTGCCCGTGTGCGCCGTCACCACTTCCTTCACGATCGCCAGGCCCAGGCCGCTGCCCTCGTGGCGCGTACCGAGCCGGCGATAGAAGCGGTCGAACACCCGCTCGCGTTCCTCTTCCGGAATGCCGTGGCCGCTGTCGTCGACCGAGAGGAACGCGCGCGCCCCGGCCTGCCAGGTGCGCACGTCGATGGCGGCGCCGGGCGGTGCGTAGCGCGATGCGTTTTCCACCAGGTTGCGCACCAGCAGGCCGAGCGCGAACTCGTCGCCCGACACCTGCACCGGCTGAAGGTCCAGATGCAGGACCTGCGCCTTGGCATCGAGCAGCGGACGGGCCGCCTCGATTTCGCTGCCCGCCAGTGCGGCGAGATCCAGGCGCGCCTGCTCCGGCGTACGCCCTGCGCTCTCCGCCCGGCTCAACGACAGCAGCTGCGCCACCAGCCGCTCGACGCGCAGCACGCTGGACGCGAGCATGCGCTGCGACGCCTCGCGCTCGGCGTGATCGCGCGCCTGACGCACGTTGTCGGCATGCACCTTCAACGCGCTTATCGGCGTACGCAGCTCGTGCGCGGCGTCGGCGACGAAGGTGCGCTCGCGCGCCAGCGCGACATCCAGCCGTTGCAGCAGGCCGTTGATCGCATCGACCAGGCCGCGTGCCTCCTGCGGGACCTGGGCGGGATCCAGCGGCGCCAGCCGTTCCGGATCGCGCTGGCCGATCTCGTGCGACATCCGCCGCAGCGAACGCGTCGCCAGCGCCACGCTCCACCAGACCACCAGCGCGATCAGCGGCAGTGCGAGCAGCAGCGGCAGCAGCGTGCCCCCTGCGATGTCGCCGGCGAGTTCCTCGCGGATGTCGGTGAGCTCGGCGGACTGGAACCAGCGCCCGTTCGGCGAGCGCAGGGTGAACACTCGCCAGTGCGCCCCCTCCACCACCACGTCCTCGTAACCGGCCTTCAGGGTCGCCAGTGGACGCACGGGCGCACTGTCCGAGCGCAGCAGCAGGCGCCCCTGCGCATCCCACACCTGGAAGGCCAGTTTGTTCTCGTAGGCGTGCCCGTCGTCGAACGCCAGCGCCTCGCCGACGCCATGGGCCTCGCCATGCCAGCCGCGCAGCACGATCGGCTCGCCCGGATACGCGTTGAGTTCGCTCAGCGGTTCGTCGACCAGGCTCACCAGCACGCGGGTGGATTGCACCAGCCGCGCATCGAACATCTCGCCGGCCTCCTGCAGGCCGGCGCGGTAGCTGAGCAGACCGGCTATCGCCATCACCACGGCCAGCGCCCCCAGCAGGAGCCACAGCAGGGTGGCGCGCATCGATCTCATGGCGCGTCCCCGCTCGCGTCGCCGAGCGCATAGCCCAGTCCGCGCACGGTGCGGATGATGCCCGGCTCGAGCTTGCGGCGCAGCTGATGGACATGGACATCGACCGCATTGCTGGCCACGTCGGCATCCCACCCGTACAGGTGCTGCTGGATCGCCTCGCGCGCCATCGGCCGGCCGCGCTGTTCCATCAGGACGCGCAGCAGCGCGAACTCGCGCCGGGTCAGGTCGAGGGGACGCCCTTTCCAGGTCGCGGCGAGCGTGGCCGGGTCCAGCCGTAGCGGACCGGCTTCGAGCGAGGGATTCGCGCGACCGGCGCTGCGGCGGATCAACGCACGCACGCGCGCCAGCAGTTCGGCCGTATCGAACGGCTTGCCCAGGTAGTCGTCGGCACCGACATCCAGGCCCAGCGTGCGGTCGGCCGGGCGTTCGCGCGCACTCAACACCAGCACCGGCACGGCGTCGCCCGCTGCACGCAGCTGGCGTATCACCTCGATGCCATCCATCCGTGGCAACCCCAAGTCCAGCACCACCAGATCGAAGCCACCATCGCGCACGGCCAGCAGACCGCTCGCGCCGTCCTGCACCCAGTCGACGGCGAAGGCGCCGCGCCGCAACGCGGTCCGGATGCCTTCGCCCAGCGACAGGTCGTCTTCCACCAGCAGGATGCGCATGCGGCCAGTCTGGTGGGCGCTCCTTCAGTGCGCAAGATGGGCGGTGACCTCTTTCAGGCGGGCCTGCGCTTCCTGGCGACGGCCGGCGTCGGCGACCTCGCGTCCGGGACGCGCCGGCGCCGCCAGCGCCTTCTGCAACGCCGCGCGCGCACCGGCCCAATCCTTCTGGTCGCGCAGGAAATCGCCGTAGAAGTAGTTGGCGTCGATGCCGTCCGGATCGATCGCCAGTCCCTTGCGCAGCATCGTGCGGGCGGTATCGTCGTCGCCGAAGCCCAGCGGCCAGCCGGGCACCTGGTAGTACAGCGCGCCCAGGCTGGTATAGGCCGCGCCGTCGAGCGCATCCGCGTCCAGCTTGATCGCCGACTCGAAGTCCGCACGCGCGCGCTTCACCAGACCCAGCGCACCCACGCCGCCCTTCTCGCCGGCCAGGCTCGACAGCACGATGCCTTCCCAGATCAGCGCGGAGGCGTCGCGCGGCTGCGCCTGGCGGATCCTTTCGGCCTGGTGCAACAGGTCCTCGAAGGCCGACTCGCGCTGCGCCTTCGGCAGTTGGTAGTTGATCTGCGCCCAGCGGTCGCGCACCTGCGGGACCGTGCTGGCGCCCGGCTCGGTGGCCATGGCGATGCCGACGATCAGCACCGTGGACATGAGGAGAAGGAAGAGCATGGATTTACCGTGATTGCGGTTCATGACGAAGGGTCTCGGCAGGGGTCGGGCGGGATCGTCGCGCGTGGCGACGGACGATGGGCAGGCTGGCGCGGAGGTTGCGGTCGACCAGTCCCGGGAGCAGGCCGTTGAGGCGCGCGAACAGTTTTTCCGGCCACCCGAGCTGCAGTCGTGGCGTTCCGCGCGCAATCGCGGCAACGAGCTGGCGAGCGACCTCGTCGGGCGCATCGCTGGCCACCTTGAGGTCGGCATTCAGCGCATCCACGGCCGGCGTGTTGAATGGCGTGCGGGTGGCGCGCGGCGACAGGTACTGGAACCGCAACGGCGTATCGGCATGCTCGCGCGCCAGCGCCTCCGTCAGGCCGCGCAGCCCGAACTTGCTGGCGCTGTAAGCAGCGAAGCCGGGAAACGCGAGGCTGCCGAAGGTCGAACCGACGACAGCGACCGACGACGCATCGTGCATGCGCAGCACGGGCAGCAGGGCATGCACCAGCAGCATCGGCGCCACCAGGTTGGTCTGCATCAGGTGCGCCATCTCCTCCGGCGACTGGTCCTCGAACAGGCCGAACGCGGCCTGCGCATGGGCGAGTACGAGCACCGATGGCGTGGGAACGGCGGCACGCGCGGCCTCGAGCACGCGCGCACGCCCCGCTTCGGTGGCGACATCGCCCACCGCCCACGACACGCGCCCGGCCGGCAGTTGCTGGGCGAGGCGACGCAGCCTGGCTTCGTCGCGCCCCACGGCCAGCACGTGCGCGCCGGCGCCGAGCAGCGCCGCGCACAGCGGCACGCCGATGCCGCCACTGGCCCCGGTGACGACCACGGTCCGACCGGCCAGGTCCATCACGCCGCCTCCGCCAGGCGTACGCCGCCGCCGCGCAGGGTGCGGAAGATGTCGCCGTAGAGCACGTAGAAGCGTCGCGCCGCGTGCACGATGGCGGCCTGGTCCGCGGGATCGTCGATACGGTCCATCAGCTGCCTGAAGAAACCGACGTGTTCGATGTCGAGGTCGCCGTGCGAGAGCAGATAACTGAAGGCATTGCGCGGCAGGTCCAGCGACTGCTGGATCGTGTTGGCCGCGCGCGTGGCCAGCGCCACGCTGGTGCCTTCGAGCACCAGCACCATGCCGAAGAAGCCGACCGGATTGCCGCGCTGGATGGTGTCGTAGGCGTAGCTGACCATCAGCTCGGTCGCCAGCGAGGGCGAGGACGCTTCCGCGGCCGCCCGGTCCTCGCCGCATCCGGCGATGTCGTCCAGCACCCATTCGTGGTGTCCCATCTCCTCTTCGATGTATTCGCCGACGGCCGTGCGCAGCCACTCCAGCCGCGCCGGCAGCCGCGCGCCACAGGCCATCAGCAGCGGCACGGTGTGGCGGACGTGGTGGAAGGCCTGGGTCAGGAACGCCACGTAGTCGTCGCGGGCGATCCTGCCCGCAAGCGCGGACTGGATGATGGGGATGGACAGCAGGCCATCGCGCTCGCGCGCCGTCTTCGCGACCAGTTCGTCATGGAAACTCATGCAGCAACTCCGGAGGGGGATACGTTGGGGGCGCGCCGGTAGCAGGCATCGACATCGGCCTGGTAGCGGGACAGGATCGCCTCGCGACGCGGCCGGCCATTGGCGGTCAGCAGGCCGGCGTCGGCGGTGAAGGACGCGCCCGCACGCACGAAGCGCGCGATGCGTGCGTAATCGGGCAATCCGGCGTTGACGTCGGACAGCGCACGCGCGAGGCGGGTGTCGTCGATGTCGGCGCGACGCGGCACCAGCACCGCCACGTTGTCCGCCTGGCCTTCGCCCCACACGACCGCCTGGGCGATGGCGGGGTGCGCGAGCAGCTCGCTCTCAACCCATTCGGGCGACACGTTGCGGCCGAACGCGGTGATGAAGACGTTCTTGCGGCGACCGGTGATGTGCACGAAGCCCTCGTCGTCGAGGTGACCGAGATCACCGGTTCGGACGCGACCGGCCGGCAGCGGTTCGCCGCCGAGATAGGCGAGCGCACGCGCGCCGTCGACCTGGATCTCGCCCTCCACGATCGAGACGCGGGCGTGCGGCAGCGGACGTCCGACGCTGCCTTCGCGCAGCGCATCGGGGCGGTTCAGACAGACCACCGAGCCGCATTCGGTCAGGCCATAGCCTTCGAACACCGGCAGCCCGAGCGCGCGCGCGCGTCGCAGCAGTCCCGGACCGACGCGTCCACCGCCGACAGCGACGTAGCGCAGCGATGGCGGAAGCGGCGCGCCCTGCTCGGCCGCCATCACCAGCGCCAGCAACAGCTGCGGCACCAGGATCACGCTCTCCGGCTGGTAGCGGTGCAGGCAGCGCAGCAGCGTGGGCACGTCCAGGCCGGTGGCGCCGGTGTAGCCGATCTCCGCCAACGACGGCAGCGCGATCTCGGCATCCGCCAGCAGCGTGGCGTACAGGCCGGCCACGTTCTCGAGCAGCGTGGCCAGCGGCATAAGGCACAGGTGCCGCCGCGGCGCGATCGACGCCGCGGCATCCACCAGCGACGCGGCCACGGTGAACAGCGTGTCGGCGTCCAGGCATACGCCCCGCGGGCGGCCCGTCGTACCGGAGGTGTAGGTGATGCACGCCGTGCGCGCCGGCAATGCCGTCGCGCGGCTCTCGTCTGCCGGCGTACGCCAGCACGCCAGCCGCTCGCCATCGAGGAAGCCGGTCAGCGCTTCCGCGCCCGGCGGCATGGCGTCCTCGCGTGCGGTAATCACGCATTGCGCGCCGCTGTTGGCCAGCGCGTGCCGCATCTGCGCTTCGGAGAAGAACATCGGCAGCGGCACATGCACGCCACCGACCTCGCGAAGCGCCAGATCCAGCACGAACCAGGATGGCCCGTTGTCCAGCCGGCTGGCGACGCGGCGGATGCCGGTCTTCGCCAGCCACGCGACCATGGCGTCAATCCTGGCGGCCAGCATCCGGTCGTCCAGCGCGCTGTCGGCGGTGATCACGCGCGGCCGGCTGCGCTCGCCCGTGCTCCGCAGCACGACCTCCATCGGCCGGATCATGGCGCGCCCGCCAGGCACCGCATCGGCGCATCGCATGCCTGCGGCCGCGGATCTCCGCGCAGATAGGTGACACCTTCGGCCAGGTTGCCGCAGATCAATCGTGGACGCGAGGCGTAGTAGCGGCCCCAGTCGCCACGGGCGTCGCCGAGTCGTTCCGCGCGGGCTTCGGCCAGGTCGAGCATCGGCAGGTGCAGTCGCTCGAACGCATTGCGCAGCTGCTGGGTCGCCACCAGCAACACCCAATCCATGCCGGCGGCCTGCAGGGTGAGTGCGAGCTGCAGGATGAGCTCGCGTGCGATGCCGGGCGTGGTCGCGGCGAAGTTGCCCACCTCCACCACCCGGCGCCGGTCGACGCGCGCCAGGCCATGCTGCGACATCGCCTGTTCCACCGGCGCGTCGAGGTAATGCTCCACGAACAGCGGGCCATCGCCGCCGGCGCGGATGCCGACCGCGGCGGCCAACTGGCCGGCGCTGTCGCGGTAGGCGAGCAGGTGAGGAAAGAACGTCCGCAGCGTCGCGCCATGGCGATCGCGATAGACGCCGGCGATGAACGCCTCCACCTCGGCGCGATCCGGATCGCCCGGATCGACGAAACGGACACTGACGAAACGGCCGGGGAGTGGTGCGAGCGCGATGTGGGAGCGGATCCAGTGCATGGCGGGCATGCTGGAAGCGCTGGATTAAGGCTCAATTAGCCGGAAGTTAAGCCCCCATTAGATTCTGCGAACGAATTCGTGAGAATCGGTGCCGCATCACGCGCCGGTTAAATCACTTCTGAACTGCGCGGCGATCCTGCTACCAGTTGTCGCTGCGGAACGGCGACGCGGGCAGCCCATCGGTATTGACCAGATCAGCCTCGACCGGGTTGTCGGACCAGCCGTAGCGTACGGCCGCCGGACGCGCCACCTTCGCGCTGCGCACAAGCACGCGCCCGTCCTGCAGCGTTGCCTCGGCCGGATGAAACACCTGGTCGGTGCCGGCCAGCGCGAACCCCCGCACGCGCGTGCCGCCACCGCGAACGGCCAGGGTGCCGCCCGACGTGCCGAACTCGACATGCGCCGCGTTGCCCTCGAAGCGGGTGTATTGCGGCGTGGGACCGTGGAAGGCCACCGCCTCGCCGTACGCCACGCGGCGCGCCGCCAGCGCCAGCCGCCGGCCCACCTCGCGCTTGTTGCGCGGATGGATGTCGGATGGATCGCCGATGTCGATGGTCACCGCCTGCGCCGTGCCCGGCATCCACAGCGTCATCGACTGCGCCTCGCGCAGCACGGCCCACGGGCTCGTATCGCCACGGTCCTTGCCCGAGGCGTAGCTGGCCAGCTGCACCCACAGGAACGGCAGGCTGGGCGCATCCCACTGCGTACGCCACTGGCTTTGCCACTGTTCGATCAGCGTGGGGAACTGGCGGCGGTAGCGCAGCGCGTCTTCCACGGTGTCGGCATTCGATTCGCCCTGGTACCAGATCACGCCGCGCATCGCGTAGGGCTGCAGGGGATGGATCATCGCGTTGTAGAGCAACGCGGGACGCTGGTTGATGTCGTCGCCCTCGCCCAGCGATGCGGCCTCTTCGGCCACCCTGGCCTCATCCAGTCCCTGCGAAGCCGCATCCATCCACGCTTCGATGCGGCTGCCGCCCCAGGTGCTGTCGATGATGCCGATCGGCACGCCGGTAACCGCGCGCAGCTCGCGCGCGAAATGATGGGCGACCGCCGAGAACCGGCCCCCTACCTGCGGCGATGCGGCCACCCACTCGCCCCCGGTGAGCTGGTGCTGCGGCGTGCCGGCCCAGGCGCGCGGAATCTTGAAGTGGCGGATCTGCGGATCGGTCGCGCGCGCGATCTCGGTATCGGCATCGGCCGCCTGCGCGATCGGCCACTCCATGTTCGACTGCCCGCTGGCCAGCCACACGTCGCCGACCAGCACGTCGTTCAGCACGCGCGGCCGCGTGCCGTCGTCGATGCGCATCACGTGGGGTCCGCCGGCGGTCTGCGCCGGCAGTTCGAGCGACCAGCGGCCGTCGGCATCGGCCTGCGTGGCCGGGGGCGCGGTACCGGCGAAGCTCACGGTCACCTGCGCGCCGGGCGCGGCGCGGCCCCAGACCTGCACCGGCTGATCGCGCTGTACGACCATGCTATCGGAAAACAGCCGCGGCAGTTCCACCGCCTGCGCGGCGGGAACGGCCAACAGGACGAACAATGCGGTTGCGATTCGGTTCAAGGCGCCTCTCCATGCCGGAGGCCGCACCCTGCGCGAGGGCGTGGCCGTGCGGGCACCATGCCCGACACCGTCCGGATGATGCCGGAACCGGGGCGGCGCGCCGAGTGCCGCAGGTCCCGGCCGCGCCGGGGTCGCCGGCGACCGGGCGCAGACCGGTCAGCGATCACGGCGTTCGGCGTCGCGGTCGTTCTCGCGCATCTCGTACCACATGCCGTTGAGGATGGCGAAGCTCGCGGCCAGGCCGGCGCCCAGGATCCAGCTGAAGTACCACATGGCGAAGCTCCTCAGTACGCGTTGGGGTTGCGGCCCATCCCGTCCCGGTCGACCTTTCCGCGCAGCACGCGGAAGACCCAGGCGGTGTAGAGCAGCACGATGGGCAGGAAGAACGCCGTGGCCAGCAGCATGATGAAGAGCGTCATGTGGCTGGACGAGGCGTCCCACAGCGTCAGGCTGGAGCCCGGCTGTGTGGACGAAGGCAGCAGGAACGGGAACACGGCCACGCCGAGCGTCAGGATGATCGACGCGATGCTGCCCGACGACGACAGGAACGCCAGGCCGGCGCGTCCCGCACGCAGCAGGCCGGCACTCAGCACCGCGCCGGCCACGCCCAGTACCGGCAGCAGCCACGCCAGCGGCCACCGCGTGTAGTTCTCCATCCATGCACCCGGCTGCGCGACCACGACCTTGGCCAGCGGGTTCGACGCGCCGGCGGGATCCATCGCCACCTGCAGCGCGTAGCCGTCGATGCGCGCGACCCACAGGCCGCCGATCACGAACAGCACTGCCGTCGCCAGTGCGGCGAGGCTGCCGTAACGGCGCGCACGTTCGGCGATGGCACCGGAGGTCTTCATCGCCAGCATGGCGGCGCCATGCATCACCAGCATCGCCACGCTGACCAGGCCGCACAGCAGCGCGAACGGCGTCAGCAGGCCGAACAGACCGCCTTCGTAGAAGATGCGCAGCGTATCGTCGAAGTGGAACGGCACGCCGAGCAGCACGTTGCCCATCGCCACGCCGAACACCAGCGCCGGCACCAGCCCGCTGACGAACAGCGACCCGTCCCACGCGGCGCGCCAGCGCGGATCGGGCACCTTGCTGCGGAACTTGAAGCCGACCGGCCGCAGGATCAGCGCGAACAGGATCAGGAACATCGCCAGGTAGAACCCGGAGAAGCTGACCGCATACAGCGGCGGAAACGCGGCGAAGATCGCGCCGCCGCCGAGGATCAGCCATACCTGGTTGCCTTCCCACACGGGGCCGATGACGTTCAGCACGAGGCGGCGCTCTTCGTCGGTGCGCGCCACCGCGGGCAGCAGCGTCGCTACGCCCAGGTCGAAGCCGTCCATCACCGCGAAGCCGATCAGCAGGATGCCCAGCAGCAGCCACCAGATCAGGCGCAGCGTGGCGTAGTCGAGCGGAATGGTGTCCATGCGTCTCTCCCGTCAGCCCGCCGGGGCCGGTTGTGGCACGCCTTCCCCATCGGGCTGCGGCTCCGACAGATGCTCGGGCCCCTTCAGGATCAGCTTGCGCATCAGCCAGACCTCGATGATGGCGAGCACCGTGTAGATCAGTACGAAGCCGGTGAGCGAAATCACGATCTGGTGCAGCTCCAGTCCGGACGCGGCGAGGAACGTGGGCAGCACGCCGTCGATGATCCACGGCTGCCGCCCGTACTCGGCGATCAGCCAGCCCGCCTCGATCGCCAGCCACGGCAGCGGCAGGCTCCAGAACGCGACCTTCAGGAACCACCGGTAGCGGTCCAGCCGCTGCCGGCTGGCCAGGTAGAACGCCACCGCGAAGAAGGCGATGAAGTAGAAGCCCAGCCCCGCCATCAGCCGGAAGCTCCAGAACAGCGGCGCCACGTGCGGCACGGTGTCGTGCGCGGCGCGCACGATCTCCTCCTCGGTGGCGTTGCCGATGTCCTCGCGGTAGCGCTTCAGCAGCAGGGCGTGGCCGATGTCGCGCCAGTGCGCCTCGAAGACCTGTCGCGCGGTACCGTCGTGCCTGTTCGCGCGCAGCGTCTGCAGCGCCTCGTAGCCCAGCAGGCCGTTGCGGATGCGGCCCTCGGCGCGCTCCACCAGGTCCAGGATGCCGGGCATCTCGGTGTTGAACGACCGCGTGCCGATCAGGCCCATCACGTAGGGGATGTGCAGCGCGTAGTGGTTGGTCTGGTGCGTCTGGTCGGGAAGGGCGAAGGCGTTGAAGCCGGCCGGCGCGGGCTCGGTTTCCCACATCGCCTCGATGGCGGCCAGCTTCATCTTCTGGTGTTCGCTGGTGGCATAACCACTCTCGTCGCCCAGTACGACGACCGACAGCGCTGAGGCCAGGCCGAAACTCGCCGCGACCGCCATCGAGCGCTTGGCGAAGTCGACGTTGCGGCCGCGCAACAGGTAGAACGCACTGATCGCCATCACGAACATGGCGCCGGTGACATAGCCGGCCGACACCGTGTGGACGAACTTGGCCTGCGCCACCGGATTGAAGATCACCGCCATGAAGTCGGTGATCTCCATGCGCATGGTCTCGGGATTGAAGACCGCACCCACCGGGTTCTGCATCCAGCCGTTGGCCACCAGGATCCACAGCGCGGAGAAGTTGGAGCCCAGCGCCACCAGCCAGGTCACCACCAGGTGCTGCACCTTGCTCAACCTGTCCCAGCCGAAGAAGAACAGGCCGATGAAGGTCGCTTCCAGGAAGAACGCCATCAGGCCTTCGATGGCCAGCGGTGCGCCGAAAATGTCGCCGACATAGTGGCTGTAGTAGGACCAGTTCATGCCGAACTGGAACTCCATCACGATGCCGGTGGCCACGCCCATGGCGAAGTTGATGCCGAACAGCGTGCCCCAGAACAGCGTCATCCGCCGCCAGATGTCGCGCCCGGTCATCACGTAGACGCTTTCCATGATGGCGATCAGGAAAGAGAGCCCCAGCGTCAGCGGGACGAACAGGAAGTGGTACATCGCCGTCAGCGCGAACTGCAGGCGGGAAAGCTCGACGACGGTCATGTCCGGCATGGCGATGCGGCTCCCGGGTATCTGAGGCGGATTCTAGACGCCGCCCGTTCCATGAGGGGGGCGACCCTTTGTCGCATCCCGTCCCGTGCAGCGCCGCGGCATGCTGCGCGCCCCGTGGCCTACCGGCCGTCGGCAAGGGGGCCGGAGGGGGTTGATCCTGATCAATGCGCCCCGGCTGAATGGGGCCGAGAATCCACCGTACCAGAACAGGAGAGGCCGCATGCAAGGCGTCCAGGGGACTTACAACGACAAGGTGGTACGCCAGTTCACGGTGATGACCGTGGTCTGGGGCATCGTGGGGATGCTGGTGGGGGTGCTGATCGCGGCGCAGCTGTACTGGCCTGCGTTGAACTTCGACGTGCCGTGGCTGAGCTACGGCAGATTGCGCCCGCTGCATACCAATGCGGTGATCTTCGCGTTCGGCGGCTGCGCGCTGTTCGCCACCAGCCTGCACGTGGTGCAGCGGACCAGCCACGTGCGGCTGATCTCGGACAAGCTGGCGGCCTTCGTGTTCTGGGGCTGGCAGCTGGTCATCGTGGCGGCGGCGGTGTCGCTGCCGCTGGGCCTGACCCAGGGCAAGGAATACGCCGAGCTGATCTGGCCGATCGACGTGCTGATCGCGGTGGTCTGGGTGTCGTATGCCGTGCTGTTCTTCGGCACCATCGCCAAGCGCGCGGTCAAGCACATCTATGTGGCCAACTGGTTCTTCGGTGCCTACATCATCGCCGTGGCGCTGCTGCACATCGTCAACAGCCTGGCGCTGCCGAGCGGCCCGCTGCATTCGTATCCGGTCTACAGCGGCGCCGTCGACGCGATGGTGCAGTGGTGGTACGGCCACAACGCGGTGGGCTTCTTCCTGACCGCCGGCTTCCTCGGGATGATGTACTACTTCGTGCCGAAGCAGGCCGGCCGCCCGGTGTACTCGTACCGCCTGTCGATCGTGCACTTCTGGGCGCTGATCGCCATCTACATGTGGGCCGGCCCGCACCACCTGCACTACACGGCGCTGCCGGACTGGGCGCAGAGCCTGGGCATGGTGTTCTCGCTGATCCTGCTGGCGCCCAGCTGGGGCGGCGCCATCAACGGTGTGATGACGCTGTCGGGCGTGTGGCACAAGCTGCGCACCGACCCGATCCTGAAATTCCTGATCGTCTCGCTGTCGTTCTACATGATGAGCACGTTCGAGGGGCCGATGATGTCGATCAAGACGGTCAACTCGCTGAGCCACTACACCGACTGGACCATCGGCCATGTGCATGCCGGCGCGCTGGGCTGGGTGGCGATGATCACCATCGGCTCGGTCTACGCGATGCTGCCGAAGCTGCTGGGCCGCGAGCAGATGTTCTCCGTCAAGGCCATCGATACGCATTTCTGGCTGCACACGCTGGGTGTGGTGTTCTACATCGCCTCGATGTGGATCGCCGGCGTGATGCAGGGCCTGATGTGGCGCGCCACCAATGCCGACGGCACGCTGACCTACAGCTTCGTGGAAGCGCTCAACGCCACCTATCCCTACTACCTGGTCCGCCTGGGCGGCGGCCTGCTGGTGTTCGGCGGCATGCTGCTGATGGCCTGGAATACGTGGAAGACCTTCCAGGCCGCGCGCTCCACCGCGCCGCACCCCATCCTGCCGCCCGATGCCAGCCAGGCGCGCGCCTGAGGAGCCCGATATGAGCAATGGAAATTCACACGAGAAGGTCGAGAAGAACGTCGGCCTGATGGCGGTGCTGATCGCGGTGGCGGTGTCGTTCGGCGGCCTGGCCGAGATCGTCCCGCTGATGTTCCAGGCCGAGGCGATCAAGCCGCTGGAGGGGGTGAAGCCCTACCCCGCGCTGCAGCTGGCCGGTCGCGACATCTACGTCCGCGAGGGCTGCTACAACTGCCATTCGCAGATGGTGCGCACGCTGCGCTTCGAGTCCGAACGCTACGGCCACTACTCGCTGGCCGGCGAATCGGTGTACGACCGTCCGTTCCAGTGGGGCAGCAAGCGCACAGGGCCGGACCTGGCCCGCGTGGGCGGCCGCTACTCCGACGACTGGCACCGCGTGCACCTGATCAACCCGCGCGACGTGGTGCCCGAATCGAACATGCCGTCCTTCCCCTGGCTGGAAACCGCCAAGGTCGACGGCGCCGAGGTCGCGCAGCGCATGAAGACGCTGCAACGGATCGGCGACCCGTACACCGACGAAGAGATCGCCAATGCCGCCGCCGACGTGGAAGGCAGGACGGAACTGGACGCCGTGGTCGCCTACCTGCAAGGGCTGGGCAAGGCCGCACCGAGGGGAGGCTGAGCCATGGTATCGGGGATCGTGACCGGGGCACTGATCGTGCTGTTCATCGTCGGCTGGGCGTGGGCGTGGAGCCCGCGCCGCAAGGCGGATTTCGAGGATGCGGCGCGCATGCCGCTGGGTGAGGACGGGGAGAACAACCCATGAGCGCAGGCTGGATCGGATTCATCGTCGCGCTGGTCGTACTGAACATCCTGGGCTGCGTGTGGCTGCTGTGGTGGACCGGCCGCCGCCGCCCGGGCGACCCGGCACCGGAAGACACCTCGCACGTCTGGGACGGCGACCTGACCGAGTACAACAAGCCGCTGCCGCGGTGGTGGATCAACCTGTTCTACCTGACCATCGTCTTCAGCATCGGCTACATCGCGTGGTACGGCGGTCTCGGCGTCGTGCCCGGCTACGCGAAGTGGTCGTCCACCGGCGAGCACGATGAAGCGAAGGCGGTGCAGGACAAGAAACTGGAAGCCACGTTCGCGCCGTTCGCCAACCGGTCGATCGATCAACTGGCCAGGGATCCGAAGGCGCTGGCGCTGGGACAGTCCATCTTCAACAACACCTGCGCCACCTGCCACGGCTCCACCGGCCAGGGTGCGATCGGCTATCCCAACCTGACCGACGACATCTGGCACTGGGGCGGCACGCCGGACCTCGTGCTGCAGAGCGTGCTGGACGGCCGCGAGGGCGTGATGCCGGAATGGGGCACCGCGCTGACCAACATGGGCGGCCCGAACGCCGTCGACTACGTCATCGCCTACGTCAACGTGCTGAACGATCCGCAGGACGGCATGAAGAACAACTTCATGGCCGCCCAGGGCAAGCCGCTCTACGATGGCCTGTGCGTCGCCTGCCATGGCGCCGACGGCAAGGGCAACCAGGAACTCGGCGCGCCCGACCTGACCGACGATTACTGGCTGTACGGCAACAGCAAGGAGAGCATGCGCACGACGATCAACCGGGGACGCCACGGCGTGATGCCGGCCCATCGCGAACTGCTCGGGGAAACGCGCGCGCGCCTGGTCGCCTCGTACGTCTGGTCGCTCTCGCACAAGCAGGGCCAGGCGCCCGCTGGCACGCAATGAGCGACTTCACCGAGCCCCGGTTCGATCATCCGCCCCGACCGCTGGCCCAGCGTGTCGGGGCGGTGCTCTGGCCCAGCTTCTTCGCCGCCGGCGTGGCGACGATGGTGTTCTTCGCCTTCGTCGACCCGCTGACGCTGCGCGACATGACCTTCCCCGACCTGGCGATCAGCCGCGAACTCGGCTATACGCTGGGTTTCTTCATGTTCTGGCTGGCGACGGCGGCCAGCAGCCTGTTCACCTGGATCCTGCTGCGCCCGGCCAGCCGCTTCAACCGCGCGCTGCCGCCGGAGTGAGCGGCCTGCGACAACCCGTCGCTCCCCCGCGCGCCCCTGCGGCGCGAGCATGACGCCCGCCAAGACAGCATCGCCCATGTCCACGCCAGCACCGCCACCGCCCGCTCACGACACCGCCCGACGCCGCATTCCGCTGGACGTGGTGGATGCACAGGGCAACTCGTTCTATGTCAGCGAGCGCAAGGTGTATCCGCGCGACGTGGCCGGCAGGCTCAACCGACTGCGCGTGGCCGCCGTATGGTGGCTGCTGGGCATGTACTACCTGTTCCCGTGGCTGAAGTGGGACGATCGCCAAGCCGTGCTGTTCGACCTGCCGGCGCGCAAGTTCTACGTGTTCGGACTGGTGTTCTGGCCGCAGGATTTCCTGCTGCTGGCGGTCCTGCTGATCATCGCCGCGCTTTCGCTGTTCTTCTTCACCGCCCTGGCCGGTCGCCTGTGGTGCGGTTACGCGTGCCCGCAGACCGTGTGGACGGAAGTGTTCCTGTGGATGGAGCGCCGGACCGAAGGCGACCGCAGCGCGCGCATGAAGCTCGATGCGGCGCCGTGGAGCGCCAACAAGCTGCTGCGCAAGGGCGGCAAGCACGTGCTGTGGGCCGTGTTCGCGCTGTGGACCGGCTTCACCTTCGTCGGTTTCTTCACGCCCATCCTCGATCTTGGTGCGCGCCTGTGGCCGTTCGAATGGGGCGGCTGGGAAACCTTCTGGGTACTCTTCTACGCGCTGGCCACGTGGGGTTTCGCCGGCTTCCTGCGCGAACAGGTGTGCAAGTACATGTGTCCGTATGCGCGCTTCCAGAGCGCGATGTTCGACCGCAACACGCTGATCATCGGCTACGACCCGATGCGCGGCGAGCCGCGCGGCCCGCGCAAGCGCGGCCTGGGCAGCGTGCTGGAGCGCGCGCGCGGCCTGCTCGACCAGGTCACCGCCTACGACTACGTGGTGCGCGCCAATGCGCACCCCAGCGCCGCCGACCAGCGCCTGGGGGCGCACGGCACCATCACCTTCGCAGGCGCGGGCGCGGTGATCGAGCCGCTGCCGAAGTTCGTGCCGGAGCAGCTGGGCGACTGTATCGACTGCACGATCTGCGTGCAGGTGTGCCCCACGGGCATCGACATCCGCAACGGCCTGCAGTACGAGTGCATCGCCTGCGGTGCGTGCATCGACGCCTGCGACGACGTGATGGACAAGATGGGCTACCCGAAGGGGCTGATCCGCTACACCACGCAGAATGCCATCGACGGCAAGCCGTCGAAGGTGCTGCGGCCGCGCATCTTCGTGTATGGCGCCATCCTGCTGGGATTGGTGATGGCCTGGGGCTGGGGCGTGTTCCATCGCGACGTGCTGATCGCGGAAGTGCTGCGCGACCGCAATGCGCTGTACCGCGAGGTCGCCGACGGGCAGGTCGAGAACGGCTACACGCTCAAGCTGGTCAACAAGGACCAGCAGGTGCACCGCTACGTGGTGACGCTGGCCTCGGCATCGGCCGGCATCCGCCTGCGCGATGGCGACCTGGACGTGCGCGCCGCGCCCGAAGCGGTGCTGTCGCTGCCGGTCACCGCGACCGCCCCCGCCACTCTCCGCGGCCGCCATGCCGTGACGTTCACCGTCCGCGATGTCGATACCGGCAACGAGAAGACCGTGGACAGCAGTTTCTTCGGACCCAGCCCATGACCACGAAACCCGACGCCGCCGCCGGCAATGCCCGCCCGTTCTGGAAGGAGCCGATGGTATGGCTGGTGTGGGGCCTGCCGCTGGCCTCGGTCGTGGCCGGCATCTGGCTGGTGGTCACCGCCGTGCGCGCCGGCGGCGCCGATCCGGTAATCGACGACGTGCAGCGCGTGTCGCAGATCCAGACCACCGATCTGGGACCGGACGAGCGCGCCGCGCAGCGCCAGCTGAGCGCCATCCTGCAGGTGCGCCCCGACCATGTGGAACTGACCGCGGTGACCGGCGAGTTCGAGCGTGAAACCGCACTCGAACTCGTGCTGACCCATCCCACCGAAGCCGCGCAGGACCTGCGCCTTCTGCTGCCGCGCACGCCCACCGGCTGGACGGCGCCTGCCGAGATCGATACGCGGCACGACTGGAACCTGCAGCTCACGCCCACGAACAACGCCTGGCGCATCCGCGGCCGTTTACAGAAGGAGACGCAGGCCTCGCGGCTGGCACCTTCGCTCGGAGGCGGCTGACGCCGGCCATGGACGCGCCCGTCGTGTCCTGCCATCACTGTGGCGAGCCGCTCGCCGGCGGGCCTGCGGTCACTGCGGACGGCGCTGCGTTCTGCTGCGAAGGCTGCGCCGCCGCCGCGGCATGGATCCAGGACGCCGACCTGGGCAGCTACTACCGCCTGCGCAGCGCGAACGGCAACCGCGTGCAGGCGGACCGGCTGGACCTGGAAAGCTGGGACCGCGCCGAGCTGCTGGACGAGCACAGCCGCGTCATCGACGGCGGGCGCGAGATCGTGCTGCTCACCGACGGCATGCGCTGCGCCGCGTGCGCGTGGCTGATCGACCGCGCCCTGGCGCGTGAAGCCGGCGTGCTCGACACCACCGCCAACGCCGTCACCGGACGCATCCGCATCGCCTGGGATCCGGCACGCACCACGCTCTCCGCGCTGCTGCAGCGGCTGGCGATGCTCGGCTACCGTCCGTACCTCGCCACCGGCGATGCCCGCGAACAGGCGCGCCTGTCCGAACGCCGACGCTGGCTGCTGCGGCTGGGCGTGGCCGGCCTGGGTTCGCTGCAGGCGATGATGCTGGCCGAAGCGCTGTACCTCGACGTCAACGCGACGATGCCGTTGCCGACGCGCGACCTGTTCCGCTGGCTGACCTTCCTGGTCAGCACGCCGGTGGTGTTCTACAGCGGCTGGCCGTTCTTGGCCGGCATGGCGCGCGAACTGCGCGCACGCCACGTGGGCATGGACACGCTGATCGCCAGTTCCACGCTGCTGGCCTACGTCGCCAGCCTGGTCGAGACGATCCGCGGCGGCACGCATGTCTGGTACGACGCGGCGGTGATGTTCGTGTTCCTGCTGCTGGCCGCGCGCATGCTGGAACAGCGCGCGCGCAATGTCGCCACCGCGCAGGTGGACGCGCTGGCGCGGGCGCAACCGGTGTTCGCGATCCGCGAGCGCGACGACGGCACGCGCGAATCGGTACCGCCGTCGGCGCTGCGGGTGGCCGACGTGGTCTGCGTGTCCGCCGGCGAAGGCGTACCGGCCGATGGCGTGCTGCTGGACGCGGCCGCCGATTTCGAGGAAGCGCTGCTGACCGGCGAATCGCGACCGGTGCGCCGGCATGCGGGCGAGACCGTCTATGCCGGCACCACCTGCCGCGAGCGTCCGGCACGCCTGCGCGTCACCGCCACCGGCACCGCAACGCGCCTGTCGCAGCTGGCCGAACTGGTGGATCGCGCGCAGGGCCATCGCCCACCGCTGGCGCGGCTCGCCGACCGCGTCGGCCGCCATTTCGTGGTCTCGCTGCTGCTGCTCGCGATATGCGTCTATATCGGCTGGCGGTTCCATCAGCCCGAACGCGCCTTCGAGGTGACGCTCGCCCTGCTGGTCATCAGCTGCCCGTGCGCGCTGTCGCTGTCGGTGCCGGCGGTGCTGGCCGCCGCGCACGGCGCGCTGGCCCGCTGCGGCGTGCTGGCCACGCGGCCCGAAGCGCTGGACACGCTGGCACGCGCGACCGATGTGGTGTTCGACAAGACCGGCACGCTCAGCGACGGCCGCCCCGCCCGCGTGGCCGTGGACGCCTTCGGCGGGCTGGACGCGGACGCGGCCACGCACCTGGTCGCGGCGCTGGAAAAGGACAGCGGCCATCCCATCGCCACGGCCTTCGCCGATGTCGACGTGCACCGGCCGGCCCGGTCCGTCGTCACGCATGCCGGCCTCGGCGTGGAAGGCGAAATCGATGGCCGCCACTGGCGCTTCGGGCGCGCCGACTGGGCCGCAGGCCGCGACGACGACGGCGCGCTCTGGCTGGGCGATGGTGCGCACGGCGCGGCCCGCTTCACCCTCGACGAGCGGCCACGCGACGATGCCGCCGCCGCGGTCACTGCGCTGCGTGGGCAGGGCCTGCGGATCCACCTGGCCAGCGGTGACGGCGACGCGGCGGTGCGACGGCTGGCGCATGTGCTCGGCATCGACGCGACGCTCGCACGCCAGTCGCCCGAAGAGAAGCTGGCGTACGTGCGGCAGCTGCAGGCACAAGGCCGCATCGTCGCGATGGTGGGCGACGGCATGAACGATGCACCGGTGCTGGCCGGCGCCGACGTGTCCATCGCCATGGGCGAAGGCGCGCCGCTGGCGCAGCAGGCGGCGGACCTGGTCGCCACCGGCCCGTCGCTGCTGCGCATCGCCGATGCGGTGCGCATCGCCCGCCTGTCGCGCCGGCGGGTGAAGCAGAACCTGCTCTGGTCGGCCGGCTACAACCTGCTCGCCGTCCCACTGGCGGCCGCCGGCCTGGTCACGCCGTGGATCGCGGCGCTCGGCATGGCGGTATCCTCACTGGTGGTGACCCTCAACGCGCTGCGGCTGGCGCGCACGTCCACGGAGATGGCGGCATGAACATCCTGCTGATGCTGTTGCCGATCAGCCTGGTCCTGCTGGGCCTGGCGATCGCCGCGTTCGCATGGGCGGTGCGCAAGGGCCAGTTCGACGATCTCGACACGCCGGCCCTGGACATCCTCGACGACGCACCCGCAAAGCCGCGTGCGCCGGCTGCGCCGCCGGTCCGCGAAGGCGACGATGGCGCCTGACGTTCCGGTCCTGCTCGCCGCGCTGCTGGCCGGCCTGGTGGGCAGCACGCATTGCGCGATGATGTGCGGCGGCATCGCCACCGGCTTTTCCGCGGTGTCGTCCCGCCAGGGCTGGGGCAGTGCGCTGCAGCTCAACCTCGGCCGCGTGGGCGGCTACACGCTGGCGGGGGCGCTGGTCGGCGCGTTCGGCGGTGGGCTGCTTTCGCTGGCACGGCACGAGACCGCCGCGCTCGCCATGCGCGTCGGCGTGGGACTGGCGTTGGTGGCGCTGGCGCTGCGCCTGCTCGACCAGCGAGGCCGCCTCGATGTCCTTGCACGTCCCGGCGCGAAGGTGTGGCAGGCGCTGCGTCCGCTGCACGCACGCGTGTTGCCTGCCGACACGCTGCCGCGACGACTGGCGGCGGGTGCCCTGTGGGGCTGGCTGCCGTGCGGACTGAGCCTGAGCCTGCTGACGGTGGCGTGGCTGCAGGCCAATGCGCGCGATGCCGCGCTGACGATGGCGATGTTCGGCCTGGGCACGCTGCCGATGATGGTGACGCTGACTTGGTCCGGCGCGCGCCTGGGCCGCCACTGGCAGCACGCGTCGGTGCGGCGTACGGCCGCGGGTTTCGTGCTCTTCGCGGGCCTGCTGACGATCGCCTCGCCGTGGCTGATGCGGCATCCCGCGTTGCACGGCGTGCTGGCCGCGCTCGGTTGCCAGCCGCTGCCGACATGAGTGGAGATCCGATCGACGCGCCGACCGACACGATCGCAACGGCCCGCCTGCAGGCGCTGGGCGACGTGGCACGGGGTCCGCTCCGGGGTGCCGGCGCGCTGGCGCTGCTCGGCGGCGTGCTGGTGCTGCCGCAGGCCGCGCTGATCGCGCTGTGCCTGCAGCGTGCATTCGTCGACGGTGAACCGTCGATCACGCTGCTGCCCCTGCTCGGCGCGCTGCTGGCGACACTGCTGTCGCGCGCCGGCCTGGGCTGGGCCAGCCGCCGGCTCGCCGATCTCGCGGTCGAACGCATCCGCATCGACCTGCGTGCGCGGATCGCGCGTGGCATCGTCGCGCGCGGCCCGGTCTGGGTGCGCTCGCAGCAGAGCGGTGCGCTGGCCGAACGCATGGGCGCGCATGTGGATGCATTGGAAGGCTACTTCGGCGGCTTCGTGCCGTTGCGGGCGGAGGTCGTCGGCGTGCCGCTGGCGATCCTGCTCGCGGTGTTCTTCGTCGACCGCACCGTCGGCCTGGTACTGCTGTTGACGATGCCGCTGGTGCCGGTGTTCATGATGCTGGTCGGCTGGGGCGCGCAGGCGGCCAGCCAGCGCCAGCTGCAGGCGCTCACGCGCATGGGCGGGCGTTTCGCCGACCGCCTTCGCGGGCTGGGGCTGATCCGGCTGTACGGCCGCGGCGAGTCGGAACTGCAGGGCATCCGCGCCGCCGCCGAGGAACTGCGCGTGCGCAGCCTGCGCGTGCTGCGCATCGCCTTCCTGTCGTCGGCGGTGCTGGAGTTCTTCGCCTCACTCAGCGTGGCGATGATCGCGCTGTATCTCGGCCTGAGCTACCTGGGCATGCTGGACCTGCGCGGCACGCCGCTGACGCTGGGCATGGGCGTGTTCTGCCTGCTGCTGGCGCCGGAGTTCTACGCGCCGCTGCGGCGGCTGGCCACGCATTACCACGACCGAGCAGCGGCGTTGGCGGCGATGGACGAGATCGCCCTCGTGCTCGACGTCGACGCGCCTGCCCTGTCAGCCGGCGATGGCCCGCGAGCATCGGGGGCCTCGCTGGTCAGCGCGAACGGGATGGCGCTGCGCCATCCCGCCTCTGCGTGCGACGTGCTGCACGACGTCACGCTGCAGCTGCAGCGCGGCCAGCATGTCGCCCTGGTCGGCGCCAGCGGCGAGGGCAAGAGCACGCTGCTGGAAGCGCTGGCCGGGTGGCTGCCGGTGCATGCGGGTCGCCTGCAGCGCACGCCCGGCCTGCGCATCGGCTATGCGCCGCAGCGGCCGTTCCTGTTCGCCGGCAGCCTGCGCGACAACCTGCGCATGGCCAGGCCCGATGCCAGCGAGGCGGAGCTGGAGCAGGCCGCCGAGGCGGCGCAGGTCATGCGCTTCGCGGCGCGACTGCCGGAAGGACTGGACACGGTGACCGGCGAGCGCGGCTTCGGCCTGTCCGGTGGCGAAGCGCGGCGCGTGGCGCTGGCGCGCGTGTTCCTGCGCGATCCCGACCTGCTGCTGCTCGACGAACCCACCGCCTTCCTCGATGCCGCCACCGAAGCCGCCGTGCTGCAGGCGATCCGGCACTTCGCGACCGGTCGCGCCGTGGTGCTCGCCACCCACAGCGCCGCCGCCCGGGCGGCGATGACGGAGGTCTGGCAGGTGCGCGACGGCCGCCTGCACATCGAAGGGGCAACGGCGTGAGCGTGCAGCGGAACGACGAAGCGACGAACCTGCGCGACGTGATCGCACGGCATCGCCCGCGCATCGCGCTGTCGGTCGGATTGTTGCTGTCGACGCTGCTGGCCGGCACCGCGCTGCTCGGCCTGTCCGGACACTTCCTGACCGCCGCCGCACTGGCCGGCAGCGCCGCGATCGGCTTCAACTTCTTCGGCCCGTCCGCCGGCATCCGCGCACTGACCTTCGTGCGCATCCTGTCGCGCTACGGCGAGAAGCTGCTCGGCCACGACGTGACCCTGCGGATCGCGCGCGACCTGCGCGCATGGTTCTTCGCGCGCGCCCTGCCGCGGGCGCCGCTGGCGCTCGGCCGGTACCGGGTCGGCGAACTGATGGCGCGGCTGATGGCGGACATCGACGCGGTCGATGGCGTGCTGGTGCGCGCACTCGGGCCCTTGTTCGCGCTGCTGGCGCTGTGCCTGCTTGCGGTCGCGGTGACACTGATGGTGCTGCCGCTTGCCGGCATCGTGCTGCTGGTCGCACTGGTGCTGATCGCGGTGCTTGCGCCGTGGCTGTCCGCGCGCAGCGTCGCCGCGCTGGAACAGGAACGCGCGAGCGCCCGCATGCGCCTGCGGGCCGCCGTGCAGGAAGGCATCGAAGGTCAGCAGGACCTGGCGGCGATGGACGCGACATCGGCGTGGCTGGTGGCGCTGGATGCACGCAGCCGCGACGTTGCCCATTGGGAGGACCGGCGCAAGCAGCGGCTCGCCCTCGCCACCCTGGCCCATGCCGGGGTGACCGCGCTGACGCTGCCGGCGATGCTGTGGGTGCTGATGGCGGCGGTGCACGCGGACCGCGTGGGCGCGGCGTCGGCCGGCGGCCTGTTCTTCATGACCGTCGCGGTGCTGGACGCGTGCAGCGCCATCGCACCGTCGTGGCAGGCCTGGCGCGCGGCGACCGTGGCCGCGCACAGGCTGCAGGAGGTGGTGGCGCCGGCCACGACGGAGCGCGAGGTCACTGGCCTGCAGTCGCCGGCCGCGGAAGGCGCACTTGAGCTGCAGGATGTCGTGTTCGCCTGGCCGGGCACGGTGCGGCGCGTGCTCGATGGCGCCAGCCTCCGCATCGCAGCCGGCGAGCGCGTGCTGGTGGCCGGCGACAGCGGCGAAGGCAAGTCGTCGCTGCTGGCGCTGGTGCTGGGACTGCGGATGCCGCAGGCCGGACGCATCTCGTTCGCCGACGACGATCTGCAGTCGCTGGAACCGGCGCAATGGCATGCGCGCATCGCGTGGCTGCCGCAGGACGCCCCGGTGTTCTCCGGCAGCGTGCGCGAGAATCTGCACCTCGGCGATCCCGAAGCGGACGACGCGCGCCTGTGGCAGGTACTGGCACAGGTGAAGCTGGACGACCGTTTCCGCGCGACCGGACTGGATACCTGGGTCGGCGAGAACGGCGCCACGCTGTCCGCAGGCCAGTCGCGCCGGCTGGCGCTGGCGCGCGCACTATTGCGCGATGCGCCGCTACTGCTGCTCGACGAACCGACCGAGGGCCTCGACCAGGACACGGCGGACGCACTGATACGCGACCTCGCCGACGCAGCGAATGGACGCAGCGTGCTGATCATCAGCCATGCCGAACTGCCGGACGGCGTGGTGAACACGCGCTACCGGCTGCGCGATGGGCGGCTGGAACGCTGCCCGAAGACGTGTTCGGCAACGGCGTGAACAGACCGCGCGCCGATAAGGGGGCCCGATAGCCTCGCCACAAACGTGCCTTGGACCATTCCCCGGTTCGGGAACGAGCTCTCGGTTGCGGCAACGTGAGTTGCGCCGACAGACAAAACGCACTAGCTTCGTTCCGACGCAGCCGATTGGCCGGGTGGTGCCCGGCCGGATGCGCTGGCGGACAGGCAGACGTCCCGCCACCGATCAGATCGGACACGCGTGATCGCCGTCGTTGCAGGAAGCATCAGGGATCGGGATGGTGGCAGCCAACGCACTGACAAGGACGCTGGTCCGCGCCGTCGTCGGGTTCTGCGCGGCACTGCTGCTGACCGCCTGCCTGCAGGCGCCGCCGCCGACTTCGCAGTCGTTCTTGGACGTGGAGCAGTCCTTCCCCGGCAATCCCAAGGCCCAGGCCCTGGCAGTGGCGGCCGAGCGCGGCGATGCCCGCGAGGTCCGCCGGCTGATGAAGGAGGAAGGCGTCGACCCGGACACGGTCTTCAGCCCCGAAGGCCTGCCGCTGCTGGCCTGGCCGATCCTCACCGGCAACCCGGCCGGACTGAAGGCGATGCTGGAGAACGGCGCCGACCCCAATGCCGCCGAACTTCATCCCCTGCAGCACACGACGCGATTCAAGGGCCGGATACGAAACAACGCCATGGTCTGGGCGGCCAAGGCCGATGACCCGATCTACCTGCGGCTGCTGCTGGATCATGGCGGCGATCCGGATACGCGCAACAGCAATGGCGAAACCCTCCTGCTGCAGGCCCGCCTGATGGGCAACCAGTGGGAGAACGTGAAGCTGCTGGTCAAGCGTGGCGCGGATGTGAATGCCAAGAGTCAGGGCATGGCTTTCGTGGATGAATATGCTGGCCCGGGGGGGTTCATGCACACCCATTGGCTGCTGGAGCACGGGGCACGTCCGGAGCAGTACACCATCGAATCGATCTACTGGCACCCGGGCGATCCCAATAACCCGGAGTGGCAGCGCCGGTGCCAGCAATGGCTGCTCCAGCGCGGCTATCAGCGCCCCCCCATGCCCGACAGCTACCGCCGGATGCGCGAAGCCTTCGGCTTCCCGACCGACGAAAAGGACATCGCGTTGTTATGACAGACAGGGACGACAGGAACTCGAATGTTTGCCGTGATGAGGCCATCGACCGCAGGCGTGCGAGCCGCAACGGCATGACGTCGGTGGCCGACGCGATGATGACCGCTGGAAAGGCAAGATGTCGAACGGTGATGCAATGAGAACGGATGTCTTCCAACGCGCACTGGGATTCTGCGCGGCACTGCTGCTGACCGCCTGCCTGCAGGCGCCGCCGACTTCGCAGTCGTTCCTGGACGTGGAGCAGTCCTTCCCCGGCAATCCCAAGGCGCAGGCCCTGGCAGTGGCGGCCGAGCGCGGCGATGCCCGCGAAGTCCGCCGGCTGATGAAGGAGGAAGGCGTCGACCCGGACACGGTCTTCAGCCCCGAAGGCCTGCCGCTGCTCGCCTGGCCGATCCTCACTGGCAACCCGGCCGGGCTGGAGGCGATGCTGGAGAACGGCGCCGATCCCAACGTGGCGAAACCCTATCCGTTGCCGCCCGACAGGACTCCAAGGAACAACGACAACGCGATGGTCTGGGCCGCCAAGGCCGATGATCCGATCTATCTCCAATTACTGCTGGATCATGGCGGCGATCCGGATACCCGCAATGTCAACAACGAAACGCTCCTGCTGCAGGCCCGCCTGATGGACAACCAGTGGGAGAACGTGAAGCTGCTGGTCGAACGCGGGGCGGATGTGAACGCACGGAGCCAGCAACGGGCGTTCGTCAATGAGTACGCGTCGCTGGGTGGGTTCATGCAAACGCATTGGCTGTTGGAGCATGGAGCGACCCCGGACAAACACACCATCGAAGCGATTTTCTGGCGTCCTACCGAACTTGAAGATCCGGAATGGCAACGCCGCTGCCAGCAATGGCTGCTCCAGCGCGGCTATCAGCGC
The DNA here is from genome assembly GCF_035999195.1 of Pseudoxanthomonas sp. Taxonomy (NCBI): domain Bacteria; kingdom Pseudomonadati; phylum Pseudomonadota; class Gammaproteobacteria; order Lysobacterales; family Lysobacteraceae; genus Pseudoxanthomonas; species Pseudoxanthomonas sp. The sequence goes on along the minus strand of NZ_DASYGY010000004.1, from coordinate 189,863 downwards.
CCCCCCATGCCCGACAGCTACCGCCGGATGCGAGAAGCCTTCGGCTTCCCGACTGACGAAGAGGACATCCCGTTGTTATGAGACAGGAGCGGCACCATGCGGACTGAAACGGAAATCCTGGCCCAGCGGCAACTGGTCGCCGATCTGCGGGCAAGCTGCCAGCCCGATGCGCACGCGCAGGCAGATGCGTTGCAGGCGCGCCACTACGAGGAACAGATGGGCCTGGTGAGCGAGGACGTATACGAGTCCGCCCGTGGTGGGGGTGAATCTCCGGTGGGTTGGGTGCGGGGGAGCGAGAACCTCGATCTGATGCGCAAGCACATGCCCGAGTTGGCTGGCATGAGTAATGAGCAGATCAGGGAAATGCTTCGACCCGAACGATCAGGCTTCCGTGCCGAGATCTACCTGCCCGACCCTGCGGTGCTCGGCCCCCGCTACACGCCAACCGTGGTGTTCAAGGGGTCCAACGGCGAAGTACTGCAAGCCGACGGCACCCGCCGCGAGACCGGCCCCGAGGATTTCGGCGCCAACAACTTCCCGCAGGCCATCGGCTTGAAGACGGACTATTACGACCGCGCTATGCGCTTGGCAGACACCCTGAAGAACTATGGTGTTCGAGTCGACTACGCCGGTCATTCCCTCGGCGGCGGTCTCGTCTCGGCAGCGGTCGCGGTCAGCGGCGAACGCGGCACCACCTTCAACGCCGCCGGCCTGCATCCGGATACCGCACGCCGGTTCCAGCAAGAAAACCCCGGCGTGGAGATCTTCAACCCTCACGGGCTCATCACCGCCTATCAGGTGCGTGGTGAAGTACTGACCGATGGCCTGCAGAACAACGTCGAACGCATGGACGTGGCGCAGCGACGCATGCTGGGCGCAGTGCTGAAGGAGACGGCGGATCTGGTGCAGGACGTGCCGCAGTTGAAGCAGGCGGTGACGCGGCAGCTGCAGTCGACCGACATGCCCATGCACGCCCGCGCGTCGGTGGCCCGCTTCGTCGACGCGCTCGCCGACGGCGACGCCGACCGCATGCTGCGCGACCTGCCGCTGTCGGCCGGCCAGGTGCGCACGCTGGACGCACGCTCCTGGCAGGATGGCCGGCTCGTGCAGCGACCGGCGGAAATGCCGCTGGACCAGGTGTTGGCCCTGGCGGGGCCGGCATTGCGCGCGGTCCGCGACGTGCAGGCCGGCGCACATCTGGGCCACGAGGCCGGGGAGATCGTGCAGGGAGCAGGCGGTATCGCGCAGCGCACACTGGACGCCAGCGGCGACGCCGTGCGCGCGGTCGGCGCGCATACCGCCCAGGCCGCGTCCACGGTCAGCGAGGGCATCGCGTGGGTGTCCTGCACCACCGGCGACGCCCTGTCCGAGGCGTCCGCGAAAGCCCGCCTTGCGGCGGGCGCGGTGGAAGCGCGCGCCGTGGAACTGCAGGCGGACATCACGACGAGCGCCACCGCAGCCGGGGGCGTGTTCTGGCAGGGCGTGGCGAACCTGGCGCCGGCCGGCAGCGCGCTGGAGCGCTTCGCCGACGTTCGGGTGGATCAGACCATCGCCGGCAACCTGCAGGCCCGCGATGCGGCGGAAGCCGACGCGCATGCGGCGCGGCAGGAGGCGATCCGCGATGCGGCCGCTATCCGCGCGGCGGCGGTGGATGTCTGCCAGCTGATGGAAACGGTGCATGTCACCGTCGATCGCACCCAGCGCAACACGATCACGGGCGCCACCGCGCAGGTGGACGACTCGCTGGATCAGGCCGGGCGCAAGGTAAAGGCGGTCACGGACCATGCGCCGGCGGCCGGCGCTGTGCTGGGGAGCACGGTGGCGACGCATGCCAGTCTGAATCCGATCGTGAATCCCGCAGCGGCACCCAATCTCGCCGAGCTGGCAAGGACGCTGCCGCAGCTCTCCCGGCATGCGTCCGCCGCAGCGGTCGAGGCCACGGAGCGCCACCTGATGGCCTCCACGGTCCTGCCGAGCCTGAAGGCGGACACCGACGCGATGGAACGTGAATCGCGGCAGTGGCTGGAGGCGGGGAAGGCGCCCCCACAAGGCAGTCGGGGTCCGTTCCAGGACCCCCACCTCAACCAGGCCTACGCCGCGCTGATGGCGGGGGATGGGGAACGGCTTGATCGTATCGCGCTCGACTTTGCGAAATCAGAGGAAGGACAACGCCTGATGCAAGGGAGCGATGCGCTGCACAGGCAGACGCCGGCGAATGCCTTGCCGGACCTGCACGGGCAGCGCGCCCACGCGGCGCAGGACATGGCGCTCAGCCGATGAGGGCGAGCGGCGACACGCCAGGGAGGAATCATGGAACACGGAGAATCGGCATCGGCGCGGGCAGCGCTGGAGCATGCCGCCAAGGCCACGTTGGCGTTGTTGTCGGAGCTCTCGCAGCGTGAAGCGCGGCGGGACGCGTCGCTCGACCGGCAGATCGAGTCGTTGAGGCAGGAGGTCGGTCAGTTCCGGCGTGATGTCGCCTCCCTCGTCGAGGGCGCGGGCGCACGGATCGCCGGCGACGCCCGGGATGCGCTGTCGCCTGCGGTCGTCGAGTACGACCGCGCCGTCGCGTCCACGGCGCAGCGGCTGAAGCAGACCGGCAGCCTGGCATGGATGTGGCTGGGCGGCGCGACGATGCTGCTGGGCTTGGTGTTGGTGGCGGGCTGGGCCGTGCTGGGCCACTACCGGCGCGAATTGGCCGCGGTGCAGGACGAACTGGAGCGCTACGAGGACGCCGCACCGGTGGTGCGGGCGTTCTACGCCTCCGATGCGGTGGTTTGCGGCGGCCGCATCTGCTCGAACGAGGATCCGCAGGGACAGCACGTGGGCGAGAAACGGCAGTATCGCCAAGCCAGGCCGCGCCCCTAGGCCATCGTCGCCCGGGCACGGGACGCGGCATCTTCACCGGACCGCCGCATCGCGCCCCACGGCGTCAAGGCCTCAGACCCGAGCTTCCGCCAGCGCGTCCAGCCGGTTGCGATCGAGCAGGCGCACATGGTGCGGGTCGTCGGTGGCGATGCTGGCTTCCTGGCGCAGGCGGGTGAAGCTACGGCTGACGGTTTCCACGGTCAGGCCCAGGTAGTCGGCGATGTCGGTGCGCGTCATCGGCAGGATGACCTCGCTGTCGTCCTGCCCCTGGCGGCGGCGGCGCTGCGCCATGTCGACCAGGAAACCGGCCAGCCGTTCCATCGGGTTGAGCCGGGCCAGCGCCATCAGGTTGCCGCGGGTCGCGTCCAGTTCCACGCAGGCGCGCTCGAGCAGTTCGCGCTCCAGCTCCGGATGGTCATGGCACAGGCTGCGCATGTCGGCCATCGAGAACTCGCACAGGGTACTGTCGGTGATCGCCTCGATCGTGTGCTTGTAGTGCGAGGTGCCGGAGAACCCGATGAAGTCGCCCGGCATCAGGAATCCGGCCACCAGCCGGCGCCCGTCGGGCAGCAGGCGGATCCGGCGCAGCGCGCCCTTGGTGACGGTGAATACGCCGCGCCGCGGCTCGCCCTCGCGCACCAGCGCCTCGCCCGCCTTCAGCCGCGTATCGTCGGCCAGCGCTTCCATGGCGTGGGCCTTGGACACCGGCAGGGCCGCACAGACCGCCAGGTGCCGCACCAGGCAACCGCTGCAGCCGCGCGCGGCCTGGCACACCACCCCGTCGGTAGGAGCGCTGGCGACCGGAGCGTCGTTCTGGCGGAGGATGCGAAGGCTGCTCATGGCGGCGGCGGCGAGGGGCTTCGGGGCCATCATACGCCCGCATGTCACGGATTCCCGGCCTGCGGCAATCGGTCGCAGGCACCGGTTTCAGGCCCCGTTCCCCCATTCAGGCCCGGATTCGGGTACAGTGCGCGCCGCTTGCCTGCGGCCGTTCGTTTCCCCGATGGTCCGCCGGCGCAGGGAACTCCCCGCGGGTTCCCGCGCCCGCCCCGCTCCGACTTCTTTCGTTGCGCAAGCTCGGATCCGCCGCGTTGGCGCCTCCGCACCTCTTCTCGCAGCGCGGTTTCAGGGAACGCTTCGAGTCACGGTCTTGCCGCATTCTGCGCGTCCTACGTTGCCGCACTTCGCTGTGCCGGCGTGGCGTGCGTGTCCGGCCGGCCGGCTTTGGAGCTTTCATCATGACGTTCGAAACCCTGGGCCTTGCGCCCGCCCTGCTGCGCGCACTGGACGAACAGGGCTATACCCAGCCCACCCCCATCCAGGAACAGGCCATCCCGCTGGCCCTGGCCGGCCATGACCTGCTGGCCGGCGCCCAGACCGGCACCGGCAAGACCGCCGCGTTCGGCCTGCCGCTGATCCAGTACCTGGCCACCACCCCGCAGGAAGTCGCCGCCCGCGGCCCGCGCAGGCCGCGCGCCCTCGTGCTGACCCCGACCCGCGAGCTGGCCGTGCAGGTGCACGACAGCCTGCGCGGCTACGGCAAGTACCTGCGCATCCCCAGCACCACCATCTACGGCGGCGTCGGCATGGGCAACCAGCTGGACGCGCTGCGTCGTGGCGTGGACCTGGTGATCGCCTGCCCGGGCCGCCTGATCGACCACCTCGAACGCCGCAGCGTCGACCTCTCGGGCATCGAGATCCTGGTGCTGGACGAAGCCGACCGCATGCTCGACATGGGTTTCCTGCCTTCGATCAAGCGCATCCTCGCCAAGCTGCCCCGTCAGAATCGCCAGACCATGCTGTTCTCCGCGACCTTCGCCGATCCGATCCGCGAGTTGGCGCTGGAGTTCATGCACGACCCGAAGCAGATCCAGGTCACGCCGAAGAACACGGTGGCCGAGACGATCACCCACCGCGTCCACCCGGTCGACGGCAGCCGCAAGCGCGACCTGCTGCTGCACCTGCTGGCCAAGGACAGCCGCGTGCAGACGCTCGTGTTCGCCCGTACCAAGCACGGCAGCGACAAGCTGGCCACCTTCCTGGACAAGAGCGGGATCAAGACCGCCGCGATCCACGGCAACAAGTCGCAGGGTGCCCGCCAGCGCGCGCTCAGCGACTTCAAGGCCGGTCGCATCAACGTGCTGGTCGCCACCGACATCGCCGCACGCGGCATCGATATCGACCAGCTGCCGCAGGTCATCAACTTCGACCTGCCGATGGTGGCCGAGGACTATGTGCACCGCATCGGCCGCACCGGCCGCAATGGCTCGACCGGCGAGGCGATCTCGCTGGTGGCGCAGGATGAAGCCAAGTACCTGCGCGCCATCGTGCGCATGCTGGGCCGCGACGTGGACCTGCGCGACGTGCCGGGCTTCGAACCGCAGACGCCGATCCGCTGGGGCAACAGCGCCCCGGGCAAGGCCGACCTGCCGGGCGGCGAACGCACCCCGCGCCGCCATGGTCCGCAGAAGCATGCCCGTCGCCCGCACAGCGAGGCGCCTCGCCATGCCCACGCGGGCCCCAAGAAGCACGGCAGCGGCCCGCGTCGCGACGGCGGCCGCCCCGGCGGCGCACGCCAGGGTCAGGGCCAGTCGCGTCCCGCCCGCTGAGTCGAACCCTCCGCGCGGCACCTCGCCGGTGCCGCGCGATCCACCGCTTACGGAACCGTCGCATGGACATCTTCAAGGTCTTCACCGTCGAAGCCGCCCACCGCCTGCCGAATGTGCCGGAAGGCCACAAGTGCGCGCGCCTGCACGGCCACTCGTTCCGCATCGAGCTGCACCTGTCCGGACCGGTCGATCCGCAGGCCGGCTGGGTGATGGACTTCGCCGACGTGAAGGCGGCCTTCAAGCCGATCTACGATCAGCTGGACCACCACTACCTCAACGACATCCCCGGCCTGGACAACCCCACCAGCGAGCGGCTGGCCGCATGGATCTGGGACCGCACCAAGCCGGTGCTGCCGCTGCTGAGCGCCGTGGTGGTACACGAAACCTGCACCTCGGGAAGCCGCTACACCGGCCCCTGAGCGGATGGAACCGGTTTCAGACCAGTTCCTACAAGCGTTTGATTTTTAACGGCTCCTGACCGTTCGTCGGATTTCCATACGGCTGTTATTGCGCTGCAACATGCGAGCGTCTATGCTGCACCGCAACAGATGGGACATCCCCTTTCAGGAGTACGCCATGAACACGCAATTCAACGAAAGCTTCAGCCAGTTCACGCAGCAGTTCGCCGCCGCCGCCTCGCGCGCCAACCGCCTGGCCCTGGAAAGCGCCGAGACCGTGTTCGGCGTGCAGCTGAAGACCTTCGAGAAGAACATCGACGCGACCACCGCCTTCTTCGGCGAGCTGGCCGAAACCCGCGACCTCGAGGGCTACAAGACCCTGTGGCCGAAGGGCATGCAGGTGGCCAAGGACAACGCCGAGCGCGTCGTCGCCGCCAGTCAGGAAGTGTTCGGCCTGAGCCTGAAGACCGGCGAGGCCTTCGGCCAGCTGGTGAAGACCCAGTTCGAGACCGCGACCGACAACGTCCAGGCCTCCGTGGCCAAGGCGACCAAGGCCGCGAAGGCGAAGTAAGCCTTCCCGCTGCATCGTTTTATTGCGCGGCTCCCCCTCCCTCCGCGCAGACCGACCCGGCAGCCCCACGCTGCCGGGTTTTTTGTTGCGTGCGTGAGGCCGCCGCGCTCATGGCGTAGCGTGCGCCGTGCGCACGTTCGTGGGCACCGACGGCACATGGGGAGGCGCCATGCGGCCGTGCGCATGGCGCACGCTACGGGTCGACCTGGAGACGATGGGCCATCGCGCCCGCGCTGGCGTCCGGGGCATACGGCAGGCGCCCCCAGCAGGGCACCGGCAGGCGCGCGGACAACAGGGCGAAATTCTCGTCGCGCCGCTCCATGTGCGGATCGACTTCGTTGGCGATCCAGCCGACCAGGCGCGCACCGTCGTCCTGAATGGCTCGCGCGCTGAGTCGCGCATGGTTGATGCAACCCAGCCGCATGCCCACCACCAGCACCACCGGCAGGCGCAACTCCTGCACCAGGTGCCGCTGGTCCAGCGTGCCAGTCAGCGGCGCGGACCAGCCGCCGACACCTTCGACGAGCACGAGATCGGCCAGCGGATGCAGGCGCTCGAAGGCGGATACCAGCACGCCGAGCTGGACGTCCACGCCGGCGTCGCGCGCGGCGATCTCCGGCGCCAGCGGCGCGGGCAACGCATACGGATTGAGGTCGTCGTAGGGCGGCACCGGATCGCTGGCGCCCTGCAGCGCAAGCGCATCGTCGTTGCGCCAGCCATCGGGGGTCGCCATGCAACCGCTGGCGACCGGCTTCATGCCGACCGCACGCAGCCCGCGCGCCCGGAACGCGTGCAGCAGCGCGGTGCTGGCGAAAGTCTTGCCGGCGCCCGTGTCGGTGCCGGTGACGAACAGGCGGTCCATCACGCTCTCCCGAAGGCGGTGCCGCCCGGGGATCCCTTCGTCACGGTGTTCGGATGATGCACATTCATGGCCGCGATGATATCCGGCCGCCGTCGGACCCGAGGAGTAGAATCAGCCGCATGTCATTCGCCTCGCAAACGCTCACCGGCAGCAAGCCGGAACAATACGCACAGCTGGCCGAGCAGGCCCGCGCCCTGCTGGCCGGCGAACCGGACCGGATCGCCAATGCCGCCAACCTGGCCGCGCTGCTGTACCACGCGCTGCCCGACTTCAACTGGGCGGGCTTCTATTTCTTCGATGGCCGGGAATTGGTGGTCGGTCCGTTCCAAGGCTTACCAGCCTGCGTGCGGATCCCGTTGGACAAGGGGGTCTGCGGAGCCGCCGCACGCACCCGCCAGACCCAGCGCGTGGACGATGTGGAGGCCTTCCCGGGCCACATCGCCTGCGATTCCGCATCGCGCTCGGAACTGGTGGTCCCGCTGGTGAAAGGGGACGAACTGGTCGGCGTGCTCGATCTGGACAGTCCCCGCCTGGCGCGCTTCGATGCCGACGACCAGGCGGGCATGGAACGCATCGCCGCCATCTTCGTGGATTCGCTGACATGACAGGCACCAAGCTGCGCAACATCGGCCCCAAGTCCGCCGCCTGGCTCCGCCAGGTCGGCCTGCGTACGCAGGAGGACCTGGAGGGCGTGGGCGCGGTGGAAGCCTTCATCCGGGTCAAGCGCGCGGGCTTCCGCCCCAGCCTCAACCTGCTCTACGCGCTGGAAGGCGCCCTGCTGGACTGCCACTGGCAGCAACTGCCCGAAGACCGCCGCGCGGAACTGCTGGTGGCCTACGATGCCGCCGCCGCCCTGCTGCCGCCGCCGCGCGGCCGCCCCGCTGCCGGTCCGGTGACCACCACGCACACCGAGCGCGAAGAGGACACGGGTCCGTCGCTGAACCTGTTCGACTCGCGCGGCGGCGACGACTGACGCCGATGTAGCGTCGAGCCTGCTGGACGCCGCGCACCGTCCCCTCCGGGAAAGCAGCGGAGCACGCTCCGCTCCACGCATTGCCTCGCGGCGGCACCTCCTGGCAACACCGCCCACGTAGCGTCGAGCCTGCTCGACGCAGCACACCTTCTGTCGCTGGACGCAGCGGGGCCCGCTCCTCTCTACGTCGCGGACGGAGGCTTCCCGTATACTGCGCGCGCTTTCAGGTGACCCACGGCGTCCACGCCAGGGTTGAAACGGGAAGCCGGTGACCCGCGCAGGCGGCATTCCGGCGCTGCCCCCGCAACGGTAGGCGAAGACAACCGCGGCATCGGCCACTGTGCGACCTACGCATGGGAAGGCGCCCCGGCAGCGTGCATCGCGCACGCCTTCGCAAGCCCGGAGACCGGCCCGGAAGTCCACTGGTTGCGATGCGGAGGGCGTCGCGGCGTGCCGCGCCGCGTTCGCCTGCCGCGCTGTCCGCAACGTGTCCCTCTCTGTCGCAACTCCACGCCGAAAAATGCGCGCGGGGCGCGCGATGGAGTTCGAATCCGATGTACAGCCGTCATTCCCTTTCCCTTCTTGCCGCCGCGGTCGCGCTGGCCCTGCCGTTCGCGGCGCAGGCGCAGGACGCCACCGAGCTGGACGAAGTCGTCGTCACCGGCACGCGCACGGACATTCCGCTGCAGGACAGCCTGGTGCCCGCGCAGGTCATCACGCGCGAGGACATCGAGCGCAGCCAGGCCCGTTCGCTCGTCGACGTGCTGAAGGGCCGCGCCGGCGTCGGCTTCAGCAACCAGGGCGGCCTGGGCAAGCTGACTACGCTCAACCTGCGCGGCACCGAGTCCGACCAGGTGCTGGTGCTGGTCGACGGCATCCGCATCGGCTCGGCGACCGCCGGCCTGGCGTCTTTCCAGGACCTGCCGGTCGACCAGATCGAGCGCATCGAGATCGTGCGCGGCCCGCGCTCCAGCCTATACGGCTCGGAAGCGATCGGCGGCGTGATCCAGATCTTCACCCGTCGTGGCGGCAAGGGCCTGTCGCGCGAACTGCGCATCGGCGGCGGCAGCCATCACCTGCGCGAAGCCAGCGGCGGTTTCGCCTACGGCGGCGAGCGCGGCTGGATCGGCGCGAATGCGGCCTATCAGGAAACCGATGGCATCAACGCCTGTCGCGGTTCGGGCACGCTGTTCCAGGGCTGCTTCACCGATGAGCCCGACGACGACGGTTACCGCAACGTCTCGCTCAACGTGCGCGGCGGCTACCGGTTCACCGACACGCTGACGCTGGAAGGCCACGCGCTGAATGCCGATGCTTTCAACGAATTCGACGGCAGCAGCTTCAGCGGCAACGAAGCCGACAACGTGCAGCGGGTGCTGGGTGGCAAGCTGACGTGGAAGCCGTCCACCCGGGCCACGCTCACCACGCAGGTCGGCCGCGCTTCGGACGAGTCGGACAACCACTTCGCCGACGCCGCCACCGGCACGCGCACCTACGTCAGCACCTTCGATACGCGCCGCGACAACGCTTCGCTGCAGGGCGACTTCGCGTTCGGCGAGCAGCATCTGCTGACCGCCGGCGCCGACTGGCTGCGCGACGAGATCACCAGCACCACGCCGTTCACCGTGGACACGCGCGACAACACCGGCGTCTTCGTCGAGTACCAGGGCCGCTTCGGTGCGCATCGCCTGCAGGCCAGCGTGCGCAACGACGACAACGAACAGTTCGGCAACCACGCCACCGGCACGCTCGGCTGGGGCATGAACCTGGCCCGCGGCTTCAAGCTCACCGCCAGCGCCGGTAGCGGCTTCAAGGCGCCCACCTTCAACGACCTGTACTACCCCGGCTTCAGCAATCCCGATCTGGAACCGGAAGAGTCGCGCAGTTTCAACCTGGGCGTGGCGCAGTACGGCGACGACTGGAACTGGACCTTCAACGTGTACGACACGCGGGTGGACGAGCTGATCGGGTACGACAGCAACTTCAACATCGTCAACATCGAAGAGGCGCGCATCCGCGGCGCCGAACTGACGGGTGCGGTGACGCTGGCCGGCTTCGACATCAACGCCGAACTGAGCCACACCGATCCGCGCAACCGCACTGCCGGCGTCACGCACGACAACCTGCTGCCGCGCCGTGCCCGCAACACCGCGCGCATCGACGTGGACCGCGCGTTCGGCGACTTCCGCATCGGCGTGACCGGCAACGGCGCCAGCCACCGCTACGACAACGTCGCCAACAGCGTGCGCCTGGCGGGCTACGGCACGCTGGACCTGCGGCTGGAGTACGCCATCAGCGATACGTGGACGTTGCAGGCGCGCGCCAGCAACGTGTTCGACCGCCAGTACGAAACGATCGCCTGGTACAACCAGCCGGGTCGCGAGTACGGCCTGAGCCTGCGCTACCGCGCGCGCGACTGATCGCGCGGGCGGTCCCGTCAGTGGACCCTGCGCGCATCGCGCAGGGTCCACGCATCGGCGATCCGGTCGCCGCGGATGCCGCGCAGCGCCGCGACCAGGTGGTGGTAGCGGTTCGCCAGTTGCGCGAACAGTTCCGCATAACCGCTGCGTCCGCTGTCGGCCACGCCCTGGTAGGCGCCGCGTCCCAGGTCGATGAAGTAGTCCACGCTGACCCGCCGGCGCTGCGCCAGCGCGGGGAACAACCCGGCGATCAGCAGGCAACGATCCCCGACATCGCGCAAGGCGTCCGTGCGTGCGCTGCCGACGCGCAGCTGCGCTTCCAGCCATTCCAGCGCCTGCGTGCGCGCCAGCAGGTGGCCGTCGCGCTGGTGCCGCAGCAGCACGAAGACCAGATAACTCTCCTGCGCTTCATCCAGCGTCTGCCCGCAGCGCGCGCAGGCTTCGCGCACCAGCGACTGCCATAGCTCGGCGGCCGCGCCTTGTCGGATCGCTTCCATCGTCTGCCTCCCCGGTTGACGGCATGAGCCTAGCGCCGCCTCGCGACGCGTGCTGGCAGGCGTGTCGGGCGAGTGCCAGAGAGCGGCCGCGACGTGCGCACCCGTCCCGTGACCGGCGTCAAACCACCGTATCGAACAGTCCTGGCTGCGACGCGACCTCGTCGCGGTCGCGGAATCCGGACAGGCCCACGCCGACCAGGCGATACCGCGTGGCGGCCGGCAGGTCCACGCGCTCGCGCAGGGCCAGCGCGATGGCGACGAACTCCTGCACCGACGCCGGCGGCGACTCCGGCGTGAAGCTGCGCGTGAGGATGCGGAACTGCGCGGTCTTCAGCTTCAGCACCACCGTCCGGCCGACACGCTCGGTCTTGCGGCTGGCCTGCCACGCCTTTTCCGCGATACGCACGATGTGCGGCTCCAGTTCGGACAACAGCAGGTCGGTCGCGAACGTGTCTTCGGACGAGATCGACTGCACCGGCTGGTCCGGCTCCACCGGCCGCTCGTCGATACCGCGCGCGCGCCGGTACAGCCCCCCGCCGAAGCTGCCGTAGCGCGTTTCCAGTTCATGCTGCGAGTACGCGCGCAGGTCGCCGACGGTGTGGATGCCGTCCGCGTTGAGCTTCCCCTGCATCACCTTGCCGACACCGGGGATGCGCTCCACCGGCAGCGGCGTCAGGAACGCTTCCACCTGGTGCGGGCGGAGCACGAACTGGCCATCCGGCTTGCGCCAGTCCGAGGCGATCTTGGCGAGGAACTTGTTGGGCGCCACGCCCGCCGATGCCGTGAGCCGCGTTTCTTCGCGGATCTGCGCGCGGATGGTCTCGGCGACGGCGGTGGCCGTCGGCAGGTCGGACTTCGGCGCGGTGACGTCGAGGTAGGCCTCGTCCAGCGACAGCGGCTCGACCAGATCGGTATGCCGCAGGAAGATCTCGCGCACCTGCCGCGATACCGCCTTGTAGCGGGCGAAGTCCGGCGGCACGAACACCGCCTGCGGACACAGCCGTTCCGCGCGCACCGCCGGCATCGCCGAGCGCACGCCGAACACGCGCGCCTCGTACGACGCCGCGCACACCACCGAGCGCTCGCCGCGCCACGCGACGACCACCGGTCGCCCGCGCAGCGACGGATCGTCGCGCTGCTCCACCGACGCGTAGAAGGCGTCCATGTCGATGTGGATGATCTTGCGCATCACGCGATGATATCGGCCGCCGTACGCGATCGCATGGACACAGGCGCGCACGATACGCACGCGTGTGGAGTCGCGGACAGCACCGGCCAAACCCTTGCCGCGATTGCACTTCGCCGATGGTACGCCGGCGTATGGAAAAGCCCGGTTGATCCGCATCAAGACAAGCGTATGCACATGTGTGCATTATTTGCGCTTCGCAGAACGGACGATGCAATGAACGCCCCCGCTTCCTTCTCGCGCGAACAGCTGCTGGCCAGCGCGCGCGGTGAACTGTTCGGCCCCGAGAGCGGCCGCCTCCCGAACGACCCGATGCTGATGTTCGACCGCATCACCGAGATCCGCCAGGACGGCGGCACGCACGGCAAGGGCATGGTGCGCGCCGAACTCGATATCCATCCGGACCTGTGGTTCTTCAAGTGCCACTTCCTCGGCGATCCGGTGATGCCCGGCTGCCTGGGCCTGGACGCGATGTGGCAGTTGACCGGTTTCTTCCTCACGTGGATCGGCGCACCCGGGCGCGGACGCGCGCTGGGCTCGGGCGAAGTGAAGTTCACCGGCCAGGTGCTGCCCACCGCCAAGCGCGTCAGCTACGAGATCGACATCAGCCGCGTGGTCAACCGCAAGCTGGTGCTGGCGGTGGCCGACGGCCGCATGCTGGTCGACGGCCGCGAGATCTACACCGCGCGCGACCTGCGCGTGGGCCTGTTCACCTCGACGGAGAGCTTCTGATGCGCCGCGTCGTCATCACCGGCCTCGGCATCACCTCCTGCCTGGGCAACGACGCGGACACCGTGTCGGCCGCGCTGCGCGAAGGCCGCTCGGGCATCCGCCATATCCCGCAGTACGCCGAACTCGGCTTCCGCAGCCAGGTCGGCGGTGCGCCCGAGATCGACCTCGACGCGCAGATCGACCGCAAGCAGAAGCGTTTCATGGGTGACGCCGCCGCGTTCGCGCACGTGGCGCTGCGCGACGCCATCGCCGACGCCGGCCTGGACGACGCGCTGGTCAGCCAGCCGCGCACCGGCCTGATCGCCGGGTCCGGCGGCGGGTCAGCCGAATGGCAGATCGAGGCCGCCGACCTGCTGCGCGCACGCGGTATCCGCAAGGTCGGCCCGTACATGGTGCCGCGGACGATGTGCTCCACGGTCTCGGCGACGCTGGCCACCGCGTTCAGGATCAAGGGCGTCAGCTATTCGATCTCGGCGGCATGCGCGACCTCCGCGCACTGCATCGGCGCGGCAGCGGACCTGATCCGCGCCGGGCGCCAGGACATCGTGTTCGCCGGCGGCGGCGAGGAGCTGCACTGGGCGCTGACGATGATGTTCGATGCGATGGGCGCCCTGTCGAGCAAGCGCAATGACGATCCCACCCATGCTTCGCGTCCGTACGACGCCGACCGCGATGGCTTCGTCATCGCCGGCGGCGGCGGCATGCTGGTGCTGGAGGACTACGACCACGCGGTGAAGCGCGGCGCACGCATCCATGCCGAACTGCTGGGCTACGGCGTGACCTCCGACGGCGCCGACATGGTGGCCCCGTCCGGCGAAGGCGCCGTGCGCTGCATGCGGATGGCGCTCGATGGCGTCACCGCGCCGCTGGACTACCTCAATACGCACGGCACCTCGACACCGCTGGGCGACGTGATCGAGCTCGAAGCGGTGCGCAATGCGCTCGGCGATACGCTGCCGCCGATCTCGTCGACCAAGGCGCTGTCCGGCCACTCGCTGGGCGCGGCCAGCGTGCACGAAGCGATCTACTGCCTGCTGATGATGCGCGACGGCTTCATCGCCGGCTCGGCCAACATCGAGACGCTGGACGAAGGTGCCGCAGCCTTCCCCATCGTGCAGACGAGTCGCGACGCGAAGCTGGACACGGTGATGTCGAACAGCTTCGGCTTCGGCGGCACCAACGCCAGCCTGGTGTTCGGCCGGGTGTAAGCGTCTCAGCGGGCGTCGACCGCGCGACGCCCCAGCGCCGGATCGTCGGTGAAGAAGCCGCCGATCCCCAGCGCGAGATAGGCGCGGATCTCCGCGAGGGATCCCGCGTCGCTGCGCGTGCGCGGATCGTCGCCCTCGCGCAGCGCTGCCGGCAGGAAGTGGTTCTCCGGCCGGAACGTGTAGCACCACACCTGCAAGCCTGCGGCGCGCGCATCCGCCATCAGCGGCGTGGCGTCGCCCAGCGCGCCGTCTTCCGCCACCGGGATCAGCAGGCGCGTCCACGGTCCGATGATGTCGGCATAGCCGGCGATGTCCTGCAGTCCTGCCGGGGTCATCAGGTCGGCGTAGCGGGTCGGCCTGCCTGCGGCCCGCGCATCGCCGGGCTGCTCGTCCGCCGGCCCCAGCAACTGCAGCAGGCGGATGTTGTCCTGCGTCGAGGCATCCAGATGCGTGCGCAGCGCACGCAGGTTGGCCTGCTCGAACGACTGGACCACTACCGGCGCCTCGCGCGTGTAGGCGTGCGCCGCCAGCGTGTCCAGCAGGCGCTCTTCCATCGGCAGGCCGATGCGCTGGAAATGGCTGGGATGCTTGATCTCCGGAATCAGGCCGATGGTGCGCCCGCTGCGTACGGCGTGGTCCGCCACCAGCGCGATGATCTCGTCCAGCGTCGCGATCCCGTGTTGGCCATCGTGTGAGGTGCCGCGCAGCTCGGGCAGGCGCTCGCGGGCGCACAGCATCTTCAGTTCGGCGAGGGTGAAATCCTCGGTGAACCAGCCGTCGAACACCTCGCCATCGATCCGCTGGCGGCGCTTGCGCGAGGCGAATTCCGCCCGCTGCGCGACATCGGTGGTTCCACCGATCTCGTTCTCGTGGCGTGCCACCAGCACGCCGTCGCGGGTGGCGACCAGGTCCGGTTCGATGTAGTCGGCGCCGTCCTCGATCGCGCGCGCGTAAGCGGCCAGCGTGTGCTCGGGCAGGTATGCACTGGCGCCGCGATGGGCGATGACGAGCGGCGTGTCCGACGGTTGGACCGCCATGGCAGGGGGCAGCGGCGCGATGGCCATCAGCAGGGCAAGCAGGTGACGGAGCGGCATGTCGGAATCCCCATGGCGGCCAGCATGCCATGCGGCAGGCATGGCCCGGAAAGCACGAAGCCCGGCTTCCGCCAGGCTCCGGTGCAACGCGGGAGGAGAGAGGTGCCTCGTTGCAGGACGCATTCTGCATCCCGCCTGTTACAGGCCGGCGACACGCAGGGGCGTCCAAGGTTTTCCGAACCACTCGATTCTTCTCGTCATTCCCGCGAAGGCGGGAACCCAGTGCCTTCGCTTTCATGGCCCGACGTCACGGGATCTCCGCTTCGCGGGAACGACGGCCGTGGTCCGGACCTTCGCTAGCCGCGCAGCAGCGAGTGGCGCCGGGTCAGTGCCTTGACCACGTCGGCCCGCCCGGCCAAGCCGACGGCGGCCAACGGCTCGTCCGCCAGATCGCGCGTGGCCAGCGTGGCGCGATAGGTGGCGAAGTCGTGGATCTCCCGCGCGAAGCAGGGGAACACCACCAGCGCATCCAGTCCCTCGGCCGCTGCCGCCGCATCCAGCAGTTTCAGCAGCGCCGACGGGGTGGCCTGCAGCACGGGCAGGGGCAGGCTCGCGCTCGCCATGAAGCGCCTGCCCGCCGCATCCTGCAAGGCTTGTCCGGCCAGCGCCGGGAACGCAGCGCCCAGTCCGGCCGCCACCACGCCGAGGGCATTGGCCAGCACGCCGAGCGGCACGGCGGGATCCACGACCACGGCGATACGGTGCGCAGCGGCATCATCCATGGCGGCGCCCTCCCCGCAGCAGGACGCGCAGCGTGGCCGGATTCTCGCCGACGCGCCGCATGGCATAAGGCCACCAGTCCGCACCGAACGGCACGTACAGGCGTATCCGCCGGCCGTCCTGCGCCAAGGAACGTGCGACCTCGTCGCGCGCCCCCAGCAGCATCTCGAACTCGTAGGCGTCGCGATAC
Source organism: Pseudoxanthomonas sp. (assembly GCF_035999195.1). Classification (NCBI taxonomy): domain Bacteria; kingdom Pseudomonadati; phylum Pseudomonadota; class Gammaproteobacteria; order Lysobacterales; family Lysobacteraceae; genus Pseudoxanthomonas; species Pseudoxanthomonas sp. Next base: position 173,535 of record NZ_DASYGY010000004.1, on the reverse strand, counting down.
CACCCCGCGTGCTCGGCCACGGCGACGATGGCCTGCTGCAGGCCGGTATCGTGCGTGGCGAAGGCCGGATACACGCCGGCGCGCCTGGCCTCCGGCGACAGCAACGTGCGCGCATGGGCGAGGTACGCGGCGGCCACGTCCTGCCGGCGTTGCAGCGCCAGCCCGGGCCCCGCCGGGAATGCGCCCTTCACCAGCCGCACCATCGCACCTGTGCGGACCAGACCCGACAGGTCGTCGGCCGTCCGATGGCGGTAGGCCTGCAGCGTGACCGCGGCCGGCATGCCGGCGGCGCGCAGTTCTGCGTGCGCCGCCAGCGTGGCATCGGTGACGCCGGCGTCTTCCATGTCCAGCATCAGCGCATGGCGGCCCGGACCGGTCGCGGCGGCCGCCAGATCCGTGCCGATGCGCCTCAGGTTGTGCGACAGCACCGCCGGCGACTGCAGCAATCCCACCTGGGTGGGATCGACGGAGACATGCACGTCCAGCCCAGCCGCCGCCAGCGCCGCCACCGCCGCGCGCTTGGCCTGCACGTTGCGCTCGACCTCCAACGGCGAGCGCACGTATTCGCCCAGATGGAACAGCGAGCATGCGATGCCCTGCCGCCGCAACGCCAGCGCGGTGTCAGCCGCGGCCTGCGCGTCCGCACCGCCGCAATAGCGATGCGCGAGCGCGCGGCCCAGGCCGGCGGACTGCGCCATCGTCTTGATTCGATCGGAACCCGCCAAGCGGGAAAACACGCGTCGCCAGTACGTATTCATGGCGAAAAGAATGACCCGTGTGACCGGGAATTGGCTTTCCCGTTTGGCGGTCCTGGGCACGCATTCCGGTAGATTCTTCCACCAGACCGCAGAACGGAGGAAGAAATGAGCAAAACCGGCCCGATCGACAAGCGCGACCGCGAGATCCTGCGCATCCTGCAGAAGGAAGGACGCCTCTCCAACCAGGAACTGGCCGAGCGCGTCCACATGGCGCCGTCGCCCTGTTGGCGGCGGGTGAAGCAGATGGAAGCGTCCGGCCTGATCCGCGGCTACCGGGCGGTGCTCGACCGCGAACAGCTGGGCCTGGGCGTGATGGCACTGGTGCGGATCAGCATCGACAGCCACTCCGACGCCGAGGCCCGCCGCTTCGAGCGCGAACTGTCCGCGATGGACGAAGTGCATGCCTGCTTCGCCGTCACCGGCGAGGCCGACTTCGTGCTGCAGGTGGTCGCCGCCGACCTGGACGCCTACGCCCGCTTCGCCATGCAGCGGCTGCGCCGCCTGCCCGGAATCAAGTCGATGAACACCATGTTCGTGCTGCGCGAACTGAAGGACACCCCCGTGCTGCCGGTGGACTGAGCCGGGTACCGGCCGTCGGTCCGGCGCCACGGCCGGTTGACACGATTACATGTAAGCCATAGATTTCATTTCATGACAGCCCCGCGCCCCGCGATCAAGGCCTCCACGTTGCATGTCCGCAACTACCGGGAGCGCATGCGCGAGCAGGGCCTGGTGAAGAAGGACGTCTGGATCCGGCCGGAATACGCCGAGGAGCTGGCCGCCATCGAGAAGTCGATGCGCGACGCCGAGCGGGACGCCGGCATCCCCTACCTGCCCACGCAGCCCGCCGAAGCCGGCTGGACCGTCGCCGCCATCCGCCATGCCCTGCAGCAGGCCAGCACGGTGCGCGACGGCCGGATCAGCCTGGAGACCATCGAGGGCGCGGAGCCCAGCCTGCACCTGGTGATGCACGAGTACGGCGACCTGTCGGTGTTCCTCGCCGTCGGCGGCGAACAGATCCTGGTCGAGGCCTACCTGTGGCCCGTGGAGGACGTTGCCGATGTGGCGGCGTTCAATGCCCACGTACTGAGCACCCACGTGCTGCTGCCGCTGTCGACGATCGGCCTGCAGCGCATCGGCGGCGTCGCCGGATACACCATGTTCGGCGCGCTCGACACGCACTCCAGCCTGGCCAACCTCATGTTCGAGATCGAGACGCTGGCCGAGAACGTCATCAGCGCCACCGAGGCCTACCGTCCGTTCCTGCGCACGGCGACGCGGAGGAAGGCCTGATGCCGGACACGCTGAAGGCGCTGTTCAAGCGCATCCAGGAGGGCATGGAAGGCGTCGCCGATGCGGTGCTGGGCGACCGTGCCGAGCGCCTGCTCGACGAGGAGATCCGCACCATCGACGACGCCCTGCATGGCGCCCGCGGCGAGCATGCGGCGGCGAAGGCGCGGCGCGTGGCCAACGAGCAACACCAGGCCGCCATCACCACCCGCATCGGCGAGGCGGAGGCCCGGGTGGAGGCCTTGCTGAAGCAGGGGCGTGCGACGCAGGCACGCACGGCCGCGGACCAGGTCGTCCGTCTGGAGGCCGAGCGCAGCCAGCGGATGCACGAGGGGCATGAACTGGCCGCGCAGGAGCGCGAGTTCGCGCACGTGGTCGAACAGCTCGAAGGCCGGCTGCGCCGGTTGAAACACCAGCTGGATATCCTGCGTGCGTCCAACCGCCTGCAGCGTGCGCAGGCAACGGTGGCGCGGCGACAGCCCGGCGATGCGCTGCATCCGGAGCCTGCGTTCGCCTCCGCCGCGCGCATGAAGCAACGGCGTGCGCCCGTCGAGGGGATGAGCGTCGCCGGCCAGGACCCGCGCAGGAAGACCGCCGACGACCCCGCACAGGCCGTGCTGGACCGCGCTCGCAAGCGCATCACGTCATCCGCGCGCAAGCGCTGACACAGGGGAGCCTCGATGACCGAGTTCCTGAACACCGCACTGACCTTTCCGACCCTGGTCTACAGCGTGCTGCTCGCGTTCTGCACGGTGTACTGGCTGCTGGCGGCCACGGGCATCGTCGACCTCGACACGGTCGACGGCTGGCTGACCACCGACGGCGACACGGCCGAACCCAACGTGGTGGCCGGCATGGTGGCCAGGCTCGGCCTGTCCGGCGTGCCGATGATGCTGGTGCTGACGGTCCTGTCCTTCTTCGGCTGGCTGATCACCTACTTCGTGCACCTGTTCCTGCTGCAGCACCTGCCCGACAGCCTGCGTTGGATCGCCGGCGCCGGCACCCTGGTCGTCGCACTGCTGCCCGGTGCGCTGGTGACGTCGCTGCTGCTGCGCCCGCTGGCCGCCGTGATCGCGCGCCTGCGGCCGCCGGTGCCGCCGTCCGTACTCGGCCGCGCCGGCGCCGTGATCTCGCCCTACGCCGATGCCGAGACGGGACGCGCCCACTTCGACGACGGCGGCGCCGGCCTGATCCTGCAGGTCCGCACGCTGCCGGGCGAACGGCTGTCGCGCGGCGAACGCGTCGTCCTGATCGAGCACCTCCAATCCGACAACACCTACCGCGTCATGTCCGAAACCCTCTTCCACCAGCAGTAAGCGCCCGCGCCGTCTACAAGGAGTTCTGCAATGACCACTGCCACCATCCTCCCCTTCGTCATCGGCCTTGCCGTCCTGCTGGTACTGGGACTGGGCTTCATCGGCATCTTCAAGGCCTTCTACAAGAAGGTCGAACAGGGCACGGCCCTCATCGTCAACGACATGAGCTCGCAACCCAAGGTGCATTTCACCGGCGCACTGATCATCCCGGTGCTGTACAAGGCCGAGCTGATGAAGATCAGCCTGATCACCTTGCAGGTCGACCGTCGCGGCAAGGAAGGCCTGGTCTGCAAGGACAACATGCGCGCCGACATCGCGGTGGCCTTCTACCTGCGCGTCAACGAGACCCCCGGCGACGTGCTGCGCGTGGCCAAGGCGATCGGCGCCGACCGCGCCTCGGACAAGCACGCGGTGGACGAGCTGTTCAACGCCAAGTTCTCCGAAGCCCTGAAGACGGTCGGCAAGAAGTTCGACTTCACCGAACTGTTCGACAAGCGCCAGGAATTCCGCGACGAGATCGTCGCCGTCATCGGCCAGGACCTCAACGGCTACGTGCTGGAAGACGTCGCCATCGACTACCTGGAACAGACGCCGAAGCACCTGCTCGACCCCAGCAACATCCTGGACGCCGAAGGCATCCGCAAGATCACCGAGCTGACCGCGCGCCAGAACGTGCAGACCAACGAGCTGGAGCAGAACGAGAAGCTGGCGATCACCAAGAAGAACACCGAAGCCCGCGAAGCCCTGCTCGCACTGGAACGCCAGCAGGCCGAAGCCGAAGCGCGCCAGCAGCGCGAGGTCGAGACCGTGCGCGCCCGCGAAGCCGCCGAGACCGCCAAGGTGATCGAGGAGCAGCGCCAGGTGTCCGAGCGCGCGCGCCTGGAAACCGAGGAGCAGATCAAGATCCGCGAGCAGGAGCAGCTGCGCCAGGTCGAAGTGGCCGAACAGAACCGCCGCCGCGCCGTCGCCATCGAGCTCGAGCGCGTGGCACGTGCCGAGCAGCTGGAGCGCGTCAACACCGACAAGGAAGTGCAGATGCAGCAGGTCGACCGCGACAAGGTCGTGGAGCAGGGCCGCATGGAAGTGGCCAACGTCGTGCGTGAGCGGACCCAGATCGAACAGACCGTCGCCGTGGCCGAAGAGAAGATCAAGGAAACCCGCGAGGTCGCCGAGGCCGACCGCGCCAAGCAGGTAACCGTGCTCGCGGCCGAAGCCGCCGCGCAGGAAACGCTGGTCAAGGACGTGAAAGCCGCCGAAGCGGCGGAGCAGGCCGCGCGCCACCGCGCCGTCGAGATGACCGTGCTGGCCGAGGCGGAACTGCAGGCCGCCGCCAAGCAGGCCGAAGCCAAGCGCGTGCTGGCCGACGGCGTGCGCGCCGAGACCGCGGCGCCCGGCCTGGCCGAAGCGCAGGTGCGGGAAGCCAACGCCGTGGCGATGGAGAAGACCGGGCTGGCCGAAGCCCGCGTGCTGGAAGCCAAGGCCGACGCCACCTACAAGCAGGGCAACGCCGATGCGCGCGTGCTGAGCGAGCGCCTGACCGCCGAGGCCGACGGCGCGCAGAAGCTGGGCCAGGCCAACGCCAGCGCCACCCAGGCGATGGGCGATGCCGAAGCCAGCAACATCGCCAAGAAGATGTCCGCCGAAGCCGAAGGCCTGACCTCGAAGTTCGACGCGATGGGCAAGATGAGCCCGGATGCGCGCAGCCACGAGGAGTTCCGCATGCTGCTGGAAACCCAGCTGCGCCAGCTGCTGGCGTCGATCGACGCGGGCAAGGCGATCTCGCGCGAGAACGCCGAGGTGCTGGCCGGCGCGCTGAAGAGCGCCAACATCGAGCTGATCGGCGGCGACGGCGGCGTGTTCGACGCGCTGACCAAGGGCATCTCGCTGGGCAAGGCGCTGGAAGGCATCGTGGGCGAAAGCCCGATCGCATCGCAGCTGCTGGGTCGGCTGGCGGGCGCCGGCCTGCCTGCGCCCGGTCGAACGGCCGAAGCGACCGACGCCTGATCCAGCGCGCCTGAGCCGGGCCGGCGGCGCCGTCCGCCGGCCCCGATTTCCGCATCGACCGCCCAGGACGGGCGAGGATGAGGTCCGATGTCCGATACGCCGAACACCGAAGTCCCTTCCACCGACCCGCAGGTCGACCAGGCCGTCGCGCAGGGCGGCGCCTACGATGTGCTGCGCCGTCGCCTCGACGAACAGGGCGCGCGGCTGCGCAGCGTTGTCGAAACGCTCAACACGCGCCGCCTGCAGGAGTTCGGCGACAGCCGGATGGAAGCCATCGGCCGCCTGCGCATCCGCACGGAACACAACTCCGTCGGGCGCGACATCGTGCAGGTCGGCGACCTGCTGCTGTTCGGCTTCAACGTCTACATGGGCCTGAAGGCCACCACGTCCGTCGCCGACGTGTTCGGCCTGTACCGTCTGGTGGAGACCGGCGAGGGCTACGACGTGGCCCCGGTGGATATCGCCGCCAGCTTCCTGGGCGACGGCGCGTTCCAGCGCGACTTCGCCGAGCTGTACAGCTACTACAAGGACGCACGGCTGCTGCAGCTGATCGTCCGCGACGGCCGCCTGCTGATGGCGTTCCAGATCGGCCTGAAGAACACCGACGTGCGCGTGTTCCGCTGGACGCTCACCGCCGACGGCGAGGTGAACTACCTGGACGCGCGCGGCGAGCGCGACATCGTGCTGCCGCCGCCGTTCGATTTCGAATGGACGCGCGCGACCAAGGACATGGAAGTCAGCGGCCGCCACCCGCACCTGAACATCCTCGACACGCTGTTCGTCGAGACCATCGGCGGCGACCTGACGCTGAAGGTGGAGAACAACACCGAGAGCGGTTCCGGCGTCTACAGCGAGCCGGTCGAGGATCGCACGCAGTCGCTGGACGATGCGCAGATCGAGTTCGCGCGCGTCGGCTCGCTGATCCTGCTGAAAGTACTGCCGTACCGCGAGAGCGCCTGGCGTGGCCTGGTCTACAACACCCAGACCGGCAAGGTGACCCGGCTGGACGCCATCGTGCAGGCCTGCATCCAGCTGCCCGAAGACCACGGCATCATCTTCCCCGGCGGCTACTACCTGCAGAACGGCGAGCACAAGGCGTTCGACGCCGCCGTGCAGGACATGCAGTACAAGCGCACGATCCGCTCGCCGAACGGCGAAGACGTGATGTACGTGTTCTACGAGCGCGAGACCGGCCAGGCCGCCCTGCTGGTCTACAACCTGGTGCAGCGCCGCCTGCAGCCGCCCGTGCTGACGCACGGCTATGCGCGCCTGCACGATGGGCGGATGGTGCTGTTCCGCGCCGAGAACGACGACCCGACCCGCGTCCATCCGATGCAGCTGTGGCAGACGCCGTTCAGTTCGGACGAGTTCGCCGCCACGCGACCGGCCGGCACCTCGTTCATGGCGAAGCTGGGCAATGCCGAGCTGGTCCGCGCGGTGTCCAACCTGTTCGACCTCGCCCGCGAGATCGAACGCCCGGACGTGTCGGCGCAACGCTACCAGTTGCTGACGCATGCGACCCGCCGGCTGTTCGACCTGCACCACTGGATCGACGACGCGCAGTGCGAGGGCCTGGCCACGCTGCTGCACGAGATCGCCGGCACCGGCGAGTCGGTGCTGGACGAGTACGAGAAGGTGCAGGAGATCCGGCGCCAGTCCGAGACGGCGATGGCACAGGCGCAGCGCGACCATCGCGCCCTGATCGGCCGCCTGCAACCGGAGGGATGGAACGGCATCGGCGAGTTCGTCGACGCGCTGGGTGCGGTGTCGCGCCTGCGCGGCCACCTGCTGACGCTGCGCGATTACCGCTATATCGATACCGCCGCCATCGACGCGATGACGACGGCCTTGCAGGAGGCGCACGAGCGCGTCGGCACGGCGACCGGCAGCTTCCTCGCCGACGACAAGGCGCTGGCGCCGTTCCAGCAGCGCCTGACCGAGCTCGACGCACGCGCGCAGAAGGCCGCCAGCGCACGCGAACTGGCCGAGGCCATCGAGGCCATGCAGGGCATGGCCGGCGAGCTCGACATGCTGTCCGAACTGATGGCCACGCTGCGGGTCGACGACGCCACCCAGCGCACCCGCGTGGTAGACGCGCTGTCGTCCATCTACGCCAGGCTCAACCAGAGCCGCGCACGCGCCACCCAGCGCCGTCGCGAGCTGGGCTCGGCCGAAGCGGTGGCGCAGTTCGGCGCGCAGTTCACCCTGTTCGGCCAGGCGGTCAGCAACGCGCTGGCGATGGCGACCACACCCGAGCGCGCCGACGAACAGCTGTCGCGCCTGATGGTGCAACTGGAGGAACTGGAGAGCCAGTTCGGCGAACACGAACAGTTCCTCGGCGACATCCTGTCCAAACGCGAGGAGATGCTGGTGGCCTTTGAGGCGCACAAGCAGGCGCTGCTGGACGAACGCCAGCGCAAGGCGCAGTCGGTGCAGGAAGCGGCCAGCCGCATCCTGGAGAGCCTGGCCCGGCGCACGGAGCGTTTCACCACGCTGGACGAGCTCAACGCGTTCTTCGCCGGCGATGCGCTGATCCTGAAACTGCGCGAACTGGCCGGCCGCCTGCGCGAACTGAAGGACTCGGTGAAGGCCGACGACATCGAGGCGCGCATCAAGGGCGCCCGCGACCAGGCCGTGCGCGGGTTGCGCGACCGCAGCGATCTGTTCGAGGACGCCGGCAACGTCATCAAGCTGGGACCGCGCCATCGCTTCAGCGTCAACACGCAGCCGCTGGACCTGACCCTGATCCCGCGCGGCGACACGCTGGCCGTGCACCTGACCGGCACCGATTACCTGGAGCCGCTGCAGGAGCCCGCGCTGGACGCGCTGCGCGACTACTGGGACGTCAGCCTCGCCTCGGAGTCGCCGTCGCTGTATCGAGGTGAGTATCTGGCCTGCCGCCTGCTGGGGGATGCGCTGGCCGGGGAAGCCGGCCTGGCCGTGGACCAGCTGGAGCACGCGCTGGCCGATCCGGAAGCGCTGGACAGGATGGTGCGCGACTACGCCGCGCCCCGCTACCGCGAAGGCTACGAAAAAGGCATCCACGACCACGACGCCGCGGCGATCCTGCGGGCTTTCCTGCCGCTGCGCAACGCCGCCGGCACGCTTCGGCATCCGCCGCCGGCGCGCGCCCTGGCCGTGGCATGGTGGTGCCGCAACGACGCCGCGCCGCAGGCGACGGTGGACCGGATCCGCGCAGCCCGCACGATCGACGCCATGTCACCGGCGGGCCGCGCCCTGCAGGCCATGCACGACGAACTGGCTGCGGCGATCGCCGAATGGATCAACCACGACGCGCTGCCCTTCCCCGCCACCGACGCATCGGCGGCCGCCGCCTTCCTGCTGGACACGGTCACCAGCGCGACGCCGACGTTCCGCTTCACCCACTACGCCGATGCGTTGGTGACCGCATTGCGCGCACGCCTGTCCGATGGCGACGGCGGCAGTGTGCTCACCAGTGCGCTGCAACGACTGGACGACCACCCCGCCGCAGCGTGGTCGCTGCTGCGGCAGGCGCTGGAAGCGCTGGCTGCGCTGCCGGAACACGCCCACCTCGCGGCCTACGTGCCGGAAGCCATCGCCCTGTTCCGCCATGGCGCGCAGCTGACGCACGTGGTGGAACATGTGACGCTGATGGGCCAGGTCGATGGCCTGCTCGGTGAACATCCGCGCATCCGCGAAGGACGGCTGACGCTGGCGGTGGACGACCTGCCGGCCCGCTTCGCCGCGCACAGCGGGCAATTCGTGCCGGCCTGGCAACGCTACCAGGCGCTGCGCAGCGAAGTCGCGCAGCGCGAGCGCGCCGCCATGAGGTTGTCCGAGTTCAAGGCCCGCCCCCTCAGCTCGTTCGTTCGCAACCGGTTGATCAACGACGTCTATCTGCCCGTGATCGGCGACAACCTCGCCAAGCAGATGGGCACCGTCGGCGAAAGCAAGCGCAGCGACCTGATGGGTCTGCTGATGATGATTTCGCCGCCGGGCTACGGCAAGACCACGCTGATGGAATACGTGGCGCATCGGCTCGGCCTGGTCTTCATGAAGGTCAATGGTCCGGCGCTCGGCCACGAGGTGCGCTCGCTCGATCCCGCGCAGGCACCGGACGCGACCTCGCGGCAGGAACTGGAGAAGCTCAACCTGGCGTTGGAGATGGGCAACAACGTGATGCTGTACCTGGACGACATCCAGCACACGCATCCGGAGTTCCTGCAGAAGTTCATCTCGCTGTGCGACGGCACGCGCCGCATCGAGGGCGTGTGGCGAGGCAAGACCAAGACCTACGACATGCGCGGGCGCAAGTTCGCGGTGGTGATGGCGGGCAACCCGTACACGGAGTCCGGCGAGGTCTTCAAGATTCCCGACATGCTGGCCAACCGCGCCGACATCTACAACCTGGGCGACGTGCTGGGCGGCATGGAAGACGCCTTCCTGCTGAGCTACGTGGAGAACTGCCTGACGTCGAACCCGGTGCTCGCGCCGCTCGCCACGCGCGACATGGCCGATCTCTACCTGCTGGTCGACAAGGCGCGCGGCAAGGACGTCAGCACCAACCAGCTGTCGCATGCGTACAGCGGCGCGGAGATCGGCGAGATCGTCGCGGTGCTGCAGCGCCTGCTGACCGTGCGCGACGTGGTCTACCGGGTCAACCAGCAGTACATCGCCAGCGCCGCGCAGGCCGACAGGTACCGGGTGGAACCGCCGTTCCGCCTGCAGGGCAGCTACCGCAACATGAACAAGCTGGCGGAGAAGATCTCGCCGGTGATGAATGCTGCCGAGCTGCAGCAGTTGATCTCCGACCACTACCTGGGCGAAGCGCAGCTGCTGACCACCGGCGCCGAGGAGAACCTGCTCAAGCTCGGCGAACTGCGCGGCACGCTGACCGCCGAGGAACAGGCGCGCTGGCAGCAGATCAAGGCCGACTTCCTGCGCAACAAGGCGATGGGTGCGGAGGATGCCGACGTCGGCGGCCGCGTCGTCGCGCAGCTGGCCGACATCGCCGTCGGCCTGCAGCGGCTGGGTGAACCCGTGCCCATCGAAACGCCGCCACCCGCCCCATGGGAGCGACTGCTCTCCGCCCTGCACGCACTGCGCATGCCGGAACCGGTCGCTGCCGCCACGCCAACGCCCGCACCGGTGATCGATACCGCACCGGTACTGGAGGCCCTGCAACAGACGATGGCGCGGCAGGACCAGCTCAACGGTGCACTCGTGGCCTTGGCACAGGCATTGCGGAGCGGCGCCGGTACGCCTCCGCCGGTGGGCACGCGCAAGGCGAGGCCGCGTTCGCCGCGCGAGACGGAGTTCGACCAGGTGATCGCCAGCCTCGCCTTCAAGGAAGAGCGCCCGACGCCGACGCTGGATGTGTCGCCATCGCCGCTGGCCGACGATCACGACCGCGACGGAGACCCGCCGAGGTGAGCCGGTTTCCCGCTGCGGACGCCGACACTGCCGGCCTGGCCGAGCACGCTGCCGCGATCCGCGCGCTGGCGCAGGCCGGCGCGGGCGATCTGCAGGCTACGCTGCGCGACCTGCGCACCGTGTTGCTGTCGGCCGACCCGCGCGCACTGCGCCGCAGCGTCGGCTTCTGGGGCCGGCTGATCGGCCGCGACATCCGCGTCGCCGCCGAGGCGCGCGCCCTGCGCAAGCGCAGCGGCCTCCTGCTGCGGCAGGCCGGCATCCAGGCCGAACACCTTCGCCGCCAGCACGCCACCCTGTCGGAACATGCGCAGCGACTGCGCGCGGCGGGTGTGCGCCTGCAGCAGGAGATCGACGACCTGGCCCGCCAGCAGGCCACGGCGGATCCGCAGGCGGGCGCCTCGCGTCTGGCCCACCTCATCACGCTGCGCAGCGCTTACGACATCACCCTCCAGCAGCTCGACATCGTCGCCGCCAATGCGCTCGCCATCGCCGAACGGCACGCGCAGCAACTGCCGCGACTGACGGTGCTGCTGGACCAGCAGCTCGGCGTCACCGCCGGTGCCGGCCATGGAATGCAGCTATCCTCGGCAGCGCGGGCGATAGACGAGCTGGAAGCCCATATCGAACACCTGCCCGCGCCACCGCCTGCATCCGCAGCGGCAGCGCGTACCACCCACACCCAGGAGGCCCCATGACGACGACGAATCCCGAACAGATGCTGCTCCCCGCCGCGCTGTCGCCGCAGCTGCTGACCGACCTGGGCCTGGAAAGCGCCGACATTCCGCGCATCCAGGAGGCCACGAAGGCGCTGCAGGACATCGCGCCCGGCAACCTTCACACCTACGGCCGCGAAGCGACCACCAAGACCAGCGCCTTCAGCACGCAACTGCTGGACAAGGTCCGCAACGCCGATCTGGACAGCAGCGGCGAGAAGCTGGGCGAGGTGGTGCGCATCGCGCGTTCGCTGAACCTGGAGTCCTTCCACGGCCGTTCCAAGCTGCCGATCCTCGGCCCGCTGATCGACAGGCTGCGCGCCACCAAGGACGACCTGGTGCAGCGCTACAGCTCGACCAACCGCCAGATCGACCAGCTGATGGCCGACGTCGGCAAGACCCAGCAGATCCAGCAGCAGCGCGTGCGCGAGTACGACCAGATGCACGACATGGTGCTGGACGAGCGCCGCGAACTCGGCGTGCACGTGGCCGCCGGCCGCGTCCGCATCGCCGAACTGGAAGCGGAACTGGCGTCGCTGTCCGGCCTGGAGGATCCGGAATCCCGCACCCGCCGTGCCGCGCTGGACACCGCGCTGCGCCTGATCGACAAGCGTGTGTCCGACCTGCAGGTACTGCAGCACGCGGCGACGCAGACGCTGCCGATGATCCGCCTGATCCAGGCCAACGCGATCCAGCTGATCGAGAAGTTCAGCGCGGTACGCGACATCACCATCCCGATGTGGCGCAACCAGTTCGCCATCCAGCTGTCGCTCGCCGACCAGCGCAACGCGGTGGAACTGGCCAACGCCATCGACGACGCCAGCAACGAACTGATGCGCAAGAACGCCGAGCTGGTGCACGCCACGGCCGTCGGCACCGCGCGCGCCAACCAGCGCTCGGTGATCGACATCGAGACCCTGCGCACCGTCAACGAGACGCTGATCCGCACGGTCGAGGAAGTGCGCGAGATCCACCGCGAAGGCATGGCCAAGCGCAAGCAGCTGTCCACCGAACTGGTGGATATGCGCGAAGATCTGGAAAAGCGATTGGCGCTGCCGACGACGGGCACCGCAGCTTCCTGATCGCAAGTTCGCGTCTTACCAAACAGAAACGGGCCGCATTGCGCGGCCCGTTCTGTCTCCGGCATCCGGATGGACGACTACTCCACCGTCACCGATTTCGCCAGGTTGCGCGGCTTGTCCACGTCGGTGCCGCGCGCGAGCGCGGTGTGGTAGGCCAGCAGCTGCACGGGGATGGTGTGCACGATGGGGCTGAGCACGCCGACGTGGCGCGGGGTGCGGATGACGTGCACGCCTTCGGATTCGCTGAAGTGGCTGTCCTGGTCGGTGAACACGAACAGCTCGCCGCCGCGCGCGCGCACTTCCTGCATGTTGGACTTCACCTTCTCCAGCAGCACGTCGTTGGGCGCGATCACCACCACCGGCATGTCGGCGTCGACCAGCGCCAGCGGACCGTGCTTCAGCTCGCCTGCCGGATAGGCCTCGGCGTGGATGTAGGAGATTTCCTTCAGCTTGAGCGCGCCTTCCAGCGCGATCGGGTAGTGCAGGCCACGGCCGAGGAACAGCGCGTCCGACTTGGGCGCGAAGCGTTCCGCCCACGCCGCGATCTGCGGCTCCAGGTTGAGGGCGTGCTGCACGCTGCCCGGCAGGTGGCGCAACTGCTCCAGGTAGTCGGCTTCCTGTTCCGGCGTGACCTTGCCCCGCAGCTTGCCCAGCACGACGGTCAGCTGGAACAGCGCGGCCAGCTGGGTGGTGAAGGCCTTGGTCGAGGCCACGCCGATCTCGGCGCCGGCACGCGTGTAGCAGACCAGCTCGCTGGCGCGCGGGATGGCGCTCTCGGGCACGTTGCAGATCGACAGCGTGTGCTCGTGGCCCAGCGACTTGGCGTACTTCAGCGCCTCCATCGTGTCCAGCGTTTCGCCGGACTGGGAAATGGTGACGATGAGGTGCTTGGGGTTCGCGTAGGCGGCGCGGTAGCGGTATTCGCTGGCGATCTCGACGTTGCACGGCACGCCGGCGATGGCTTCCAGCCAGTAGCGCGCCGTCATGCCGGCGTAGTAGCTGGTGCCGCAGGCGAGGATCTGCACGCCCTCGATGTCCTTCAGCGCCACCTCGGCATTGGCGCCGAACAGCGTCGGGGAGAAGCCGCCATCGACCACGGCCTCGATGGTGTCGGCGATCGCGCGCGGCTGCTCGTGGATTTCCTTCTGCATGAAATGGCGGTACGGGCCCAGTTCCAGCGAGGCCAGCGACACGTCGGAGACGTGCACGTCGCGCTGGATCGGCTGGTCCTTGCCGTCGAAGACCTTGACGCTTTCGCGCGTGACTTCGGCGGTGTCGCCCTCTTCCAGGAAGATCACGCGACGCGTGGCCTGGATGATCGCCGACACATCCGAGGCGATGAAGTTCTCGCCCTCGCCCACGCCGATCAGCAACGGGCAGCCCATGCGCGCGCAGACCATGCGGTCCGGCTCCTTGCGGCTGACCACGGCCAGCGCGTAGGCGCCGGTCAGTTCCTTCACCGTCCACTGCAATGCGCCGAGCAGGTCGTCGCCACCCTGCAGGTGATGGTGCATCAGGTGGGCGATGACTTCGGTATCGGTCTGCGACTCGAACACGTAGCCGAGCGCGCGCAGCTTCTCGCGCTGCTCCTCGTGGTTCTCGATGATGCCGTTGTGCACCAGCGCCACACCGTGGCTGATGTGCGGATGCGCATTGGCCTCGGTCACGCCACCGTGGGTGGCCCAGCGCGTGTGGCCGATGCCGAGATTCGCGTTGAAGCCCTCGGCGGCGGCGGCGCCTTCCATCTCGGCCACGCGGCCGGTGCGGCGCACGCGGCGCACGTCCTGCCGGTCGACCACCGCGATGCCCGCGGAATCGTAGCCCCGGTATTCCAGCCGCTTCAGTCCTTCGATCAGTACCGGCACCACATCGCGATCGGCGATCGCGCCCACAATTCCGCACATAGGCTTGTGTCTTCCATCTGAGTGAAACGAGCGGACATTCTACGTGTCCGGCACTGGACAGGCCCTGTCCGCACGGTGTCCGCGGACACCCGGACAGTCGTCCGGACCGGACAACCCCCTTTGGAATCAATCGCTTGCGTTTGGCACGCATCCTGCTGAGAGAGGCAGGTCATTCCCAAGAACGCATGCCGCCGATGATTCGGGACACCTCCGCCCAAGACCGTGTACTCAGTGCCTCGCAGACCCGACCGGCCTGGCGCCGCTGGGTGTGGCCCGCCGCCGGCGGCGCCCTGCTGCTGGTCGGCATCGTCTTCGCCGCGCGCGGCTGGCTGGCGGGCACCGCATCGGTGGACGGCGCACGCCTGCGCATCGCCGAGGTGACCCGCGGCGACCTGGTCCGCGACATCGCCGCCGACGGCCGCGTCATCGCCGCCAACAGTCCGACCCTGTACGCCGTCGCCGGCGGCGTGGTCACGCTGAAGGTCGTGGCCGGCGACAAGGTCACCAAGGGCCAGCCGCTGGCCGAGATCGACAGTCCCGAACTGCGCAGCAAGCTGGCGCAGGAGCAGACCACGCTGGCCGGGCTGGAAGCCGAATCCAGCCGCGCCACCCTCGACGCCAGCGTCACCCGCGCCAACGCGCAGAAGGCGCTGGACCAGGCCGAGATCGAGCGCCAGGCCGCCGAGCGCACGCTGCAGCGCTACCAGCGCGGCTTCGAAGGCGGCGCGGTGCCGCAGGTCGACGTGCTGGAAGCGCAGGACAACCTGCGCAAGGCCGAGATCGCGCTGGCCCATGCCCGCAAGGACGCCGGCCTGCAGGGCCAGGGCGCCGGCCTGGATGCGCGCAACAAGCAGCTGCTGGCCCAGCGCCAGCGTGCCGTGGTGACCGAGGTGCAGCGCCAGGTCGACGCGCTGACGCTGCGCGCCCCGTTCGATGGCCAGGTCGGCCAGATCCAGGCCGTGCAGCGCTCCAACGTGGCCATCAACGCGCCGGTGCTGAGCGTGGTGGACCTGTCGGTGTTCGAAGTCGAGATCAAGGTGCCGGAGAGCTTCGCCCGCGACCTCGCCATCGGCATGCCGGCCACGCTGACCAGCGCCGGCCAGCCGTACCCGGGCGAGATCTCCGCAGTGTCGCCGGAAGTGGTGGGCGGCGAAGTCGTCACCCGCCTGCGCTTCTCCGACAAGCAGCCGCCCGGCCTGCGCCAGAACCAGCGCCTGGCCGCCCGCATCCTGATGGACACGCGCCGCAACGTGCTGATGGTCGAACGGGGCCCGTTCCTGGAACAGGGCGGCGGTCGCTACGCCTATGTCATGGACGGCAGCTCCGCCGTACGCCGCCCGGTGCAGCTGGGCGTCAGCAGCCTGAGCAACATCGAAGTGCTGGGCGGCCTGCAGGCCGGCGACAAGGTCGTCGTCTCCGGCAGCGACCTGTTCGGCGATGCCGAGCGGGTGTCGGTCAATTGAAAGCCGGGATTCGGGATTGGGGAATCGGGATTCGCCCGATCCCGGATGTCTCGACTCCCTCTCCCGAATCCCCAATCACGAATCCCCAATCCCGTCCGAAGGAATTCAGCCATGCTTGAGATGCGCCAAGTCGCCAAGGTCTACCGCACCGAACAGGTGGAAACGCATGCGCTGCGTTCCCTGGACCTGCATGTCCGCGAGGGGGAGTTCGTCGCGGTCACCGGACCGTCGGGATCCGGCAAGACCACCTTCCTCAACATCGCCGGCCTGCTGGAAACCTTCACCGGCGGGCAGTTCCTGCTCGATGGGCAGGACGTCAGCCATCTGGGCGACGACGCGCGCTCGCGTCTGCGCAACCAGAAGATCGGCTTCATCTTCCAGGGCTTCAACCTGATCCCGGACCTCAACCTGTTCGACAACGTCGACGTGCCGCTGCGCTACCGCGGCATGCCGGCGGCCGAGCGCAGGCAGCGCATCGAGGACGCGCTGGCGCGCGTGGGCCTGGGCTCGCGCATGAAGCACTTCCCGGCCGAACTGTCGGGCGGACAGCAGCAGCGCACCGCGATCGCGCGCGCGCTGGCGGGCAGCCCGCGCCTGCTGCTGGCCGACGAACCGACCGGCAACCTCGACTCGCAGATGGCGCGCGGCGTGATGGAGCTGCTGGAAGAGATCAACCGTCAGGGCACCACCATCATCATGGTCACGCACGACCCCGAACTGGCGGCACGCGCGCAGCGCAACGTGCACATCGTGGACGGCATGGCCACCGACCTGTCGGTGGAGCCGGCGCTGATGCGTGCGGCGCACGCCGCCGAAGCCAACGCATCCGCGTAGGGTGGGCCTCGGCCCACCGCACACAGACCCAAGACAACCCCATGGTGGGCCAAGGCCCACCCTACGGAGCCACGCATGTTCGGCTACTACTTTTCCCTCGCGCTGCGCAGCTTCAAGCGCAACAAGGCGCTGACCTTCCTGATGGTGCTGGCCATCGCGCTGGGCATCGGCGCCAGCATGACCACGCTGACGGTGTTCTACGTGCTGTCCGGCGACCCGATCCCGCAGAAGAGCGACAAGCTGTTCTATCCCCGCATCGAGCCGCGATCGGCGAACGGCTTCACGCCCGGCGACGAGCCGGAAGACCAGTTCACCCGCTACGACGCGGAGCGCCTGCTGAAGGACAGGAAGGCCGACCGCCAGGCGCTGATGACCGGCGGCGCGTCGTCGGTGGAATCGCAGGACGGCAGGATCGAGCCCTTCCGGGTCGAAGCGCGCTACACCACCGCGGACTTCTTCCCGATGTTCGACGTGCCGTTCCGCTACGGCAACGGATGGGCCGCGGCGGACGACGAGTCGCGCACCCGCGTGGCGGTGATCTCCAAGGCGCTCAACGACAAGCTCTTCGGCGGCGCCAACAGCGTCGGCCGTGAGCTTACGGCCTCGGGCAGCACGTTCCGCATCGTCGGCGTGCTGGACGAATGGCGCCCCGCGCCGAAGTTCTACGACATGACGCAGGACCGCTTCACCGAAGTGGAACAGCTGTTCGTGCCGTTCTGGACCGCCCTCAGCCTGAAGATGGGCACGCAGGGCAACATGAACTGCTGGGGCGACTCCAGTGGCGATGAAGAAGGCTCGCGCGGCCCCAATGCCCCATGTTCGTGGCTGCAGTACTGGGTGGAACTGGACACGCCGGCCAAGGTCGCGGCGTACAAGCAGTATCTGGCCAACTACTCGGACCAGCAGCGCGCGGCGGGCCGGTTCGAACGGCCGACCAATGTGGACCTGCACAACGTGATGCAGTGGCTGGACAAGCAGGGTGCGGTACCGGGCGACGTGCGCCTGCAGGTGTGGCTGGCGTTCGGCTTCCTGGCCGTCTGCCTGCTCAACACCGTCGGCCTGCTGCTGGCCAAGTTCCTCGGCCGTGCATCGCAGATCGGCGTGCGCCGGGCGCTGGGCGCCACGCGCAAGGCGATCTTCGCGCAGTGCCTGGTGGAAGCCGGCACCGTCGGCCTGGTCGGTGGCGCGCTCGGCCTGGTGCTGGCGTGGCTGGGCCTGCTGGCGGTCCGCCAGCAGCCGGCGGGTTACGCCGATCTCGCGCACATGGACCTGAAGATGCTGCTGGCCACGTTCGCGCTGGCGATCGTCGCCAGCCTGCTCGCCGGCATGCTGCCGGCGTGGCGCGCGATGCAGGTGACGCCCGCCATCCAGTTGAAATCGCAATGATCCGCTCCCTCCCCCGCTGGCGGGGGAGGGTCGGGGTGGGGGCGAGGGCAGGACGATGACGCCCCCCACCTCGCGACACCCGACGACCTGATCCCATTCCGACCTTCCTCCGCACGCGGGGGAAGGGGCTGAAACCCCAGAGGCCCACCATGGACATCCGCCCCATCCTCTCCACCCTGGCCCGCCACAAGACGGCCGCCGCGCTGATCGTGCTGGAAGTGGCGCTGTCGTGCGCCATCATCTGCAACGCGGTCTTCCTCATCACCCAGCGACTGGAGCGCATCGATCGCCCCACCGGCCTGGCGAACGAAGAGATCGTGCGCATCAGCATGGGCAACATCGGCGACAACCCCGAGGCCGACGCGCTGGTGAAGCAGGACGTCGCCAGCCTGCGCACCCTGCCCGGCGTCAAGGCCGCCAGCAGCATCAACCACGTGCCGTTCGACAACTCCTCGTGGAACAGCTCCATCCAGCTGGCGCCGGAGCAGGAACGCCCCAGCGCGCAGGCCAATGTCTACCTCGGCGAGAACGTCATCGACACGCTGGGCCTGCGACTGGCCGAGGGCCGCGACTTCAATGCGGACGAATATGCCAACTGGACCGAGATGAACAAGCAGAACGCCCGGGTGAACCTGCCTGCGGTGATCATCAGCCGCGAACTGGCGAACAAGCTGTTCCCCGGCGAAAGCGCCATCGGCAAGAACCTGTACTCGTGGAACGCGGACAACACGCCACACCGCGTGGTCGGCGTGGTGGAGCGCCTGATCCGCACCAACGACAACGGCGGCCCGGCGGAAGCGGGTTACACGATGATCTTCCCGGCCAAGGACATGACCCTGGGCACGTTCGTGCTGCGCACGGATCCCGCGCGCCGCGCCGAGGTACAGAAGGCCGCGGTCGCCACACTGGAGAAGAACAGCTCGCGTCGCCTGATCCTGCGCGAGGGCACGTTCACCGAGATCATGGACAACTACTACCGCGGCGACCGCGCGATGGCCTGGCTGCTGCTGACCGTGATCGTCTCGCTGCTCGTCGTCACCGCGCTGGGCATCGTCGGCCTGGCCAGTTTCTGGGTGCAGCAGCGCACCAAGCAGATCGGCATCCGCCGCGCGCTGGGCGCGACGAAGGGCCAGATCCTGCGCTACTTCCAGACCGAGAACTTCCTGCTGGCCACCATCGGCATCGTCATCGGCATGGTCCTGGCCTACGGCATCAACCAGCTGCTGATGGGCAAGTACGAACTGCCGCGCCTGCCGCTGCTGTACCTGCCGGTCGGCGCGGTGTTGCTGTGGCTGCTCGGCCAGGTCGCGGTGTACGGACCGGCACGCCGGGCCGCGTCGGTACCGCCGGCAGTGGCGACGCGTACGGCCTGATTGCATCGCCTCGCGACGTCGCCATGGTCCGCTCA
Organism: Pseudoxanthomonas sp.; assembly: GCF_035999195.1. Taxonomy (NCBI): domain Bacteria; kingdom Pseudomonadati; phylum Pseudomonadota; class Gammaproteobacteria; order Lysobacterales; family Lysobacteraceae; genus Pseudoxanthomonas; species Pseudoxanthomonas sp. The sequence goes on along the minus strand of NZ_DASYGY010000004.1, from coordinate 153,962 downwards.
CGCCTGTTGTTGCTCGGGCGGCACCCCTGGTGGACCAGCCTGCTGGTGGCGGAAGTCGTGGCCTTCATCATGCTGGCATCGTTGGCATGGTCCGCATGGCGGGCCATGCCAACGCCACCGCCCGTACTGCCGGAAGACGAGATCACCGTGTTCCCCCGTCTGGACACGGTCGACAATGTGCCGCTGCCCTCGGCGGATGTCCTTGAGCTGATCCGGTCCGTGCCGGGCGTACGCCATGCCGCTGTCGCCAACCAGTCGCCGTACTCGTTCGACGTGTCGTGGGCGGCCCGTGTATGGAAGGACGATGCGCAGAGCGACAACGCGGTGGTTGCCATCTACTTCGGAACCGACGGAATGGTGCAGACGCTCGGACTGCAGCTGATCGAAGGGCGCGATTTCGCTCCCGCCGACCTCAGCGTCTACAGCGGCGACCAGACCCGCCTGCACGCCCGCGGCGCGCCGGCGATCATCAGCGCCAGCCTGGCTGAACGCCTGTTCCCCGGCACGTCCGCCATCGGCGGACGCCTGCACATCCATCACGACGCTCCGCTGACCGTCATCGGCGTCGTCGCCGCGCTTCCGGCCGCGGGGAACGGGTTCCGCCAGAATCCCGAAGGTTTTGCCATCCTGTTGCCTACCGCACCTGCCGACGCGCGGGTGGGTCCGCTGCTCGTGCGCAGCGCGAGCGGAGAACGGGTGCGCGTATCGACGGCCGTGGAGCGCATGTTGAAGAAGGCGTACCCGCGCGGACTCCCGGCTGCGTCGCGCCCGCTCTCCGCCGACCGCATCGCGATGGCATCGCTTCGTCCCCTGCTGCCAAGAGCGCTTTCGGCAGCCGCTGGCCTTGCTGCGCTGGTCCTGTTGGCGACGCTGCTGTTCGCGACCGAGTGGATGGCCCGACATCAACGACTGGAACTCAGTCTGCGGCAGGCGTTCGGTGCGACTCGCCACCAGATCGTGCGCGAATGGGGTCTGGAACTCGGCGCGTTGGCCGGACTGGGCGCGATGTTCGGCGGGCTGATAGCGGGTTCGCCGATCGCCTCCCGGCTTTCCGGCGGTTTGCCCCTCCTGTCCCCGCTGCACACCGTCTTGCTGGCGACGGCCTGCGCGGCGGCGCTTGCCCTGGTGGCGACATGGCTTGCGATGCGGGCCTTCCGCATTCCGCCGCACCTCGTCAGTCGCAGTCCTTCGGTTAGGCTATAGCGCATGCCCACCATCCTCGTCATCGACGACAACCGAGCCGTCAGCACGGCGCTGGAAGTCCTGTTCTCGCTGCACGACATCGACACGCTGCATGCCGAGTCTCCGGAGGCCGGACTGGCGCTGCTGCGCGACCAGCATGTCGACCTGGTCATCCAGGACATGAACTTCACCGAGGACACCACTGCAGGCACCGAAGGCGAGCAGCTGTTCGCCGACATCCGCATGCAGTGGCCGGACATGCCGGTGATCCTGCTGACCGCATGGACACACCTGGAAGTGGCGGTGAACCTGGTGAAGGCCGGCGCGGCCGACTACCTCGCCAAGCCCTGGGACGACCGCAAGCTGCTGGCCACGGTCAACACGCTGCTGGAACTGGCCGAAGCCCGCAGCGAACTGGAACGCCGCCGCAGCCGCGAGCGTCGCGGCCGCGACCAGCTGTCCAGCAAGTACGACCTGCGCAACCTCGTGTTCGAGGACCCGGCGAGCGAACGCGTGGTCGCGCTGGCCTGCCAGGTCGCGCGTTCCGACCTGCCGGTGCTGATCACCGGTCCGAATGGCGCGGGCAAGGAAAAGATCGCCGAGATCATCCAGGCCAACTCCAGCGTCAAGGCCGGCGCCTTCGTCACCCTCAACTGCGGCGCGCTGCCGTCGGAGCTGATCGAAGCCGAACTGTTCGGTGCCGACGCCGGCGCCTACACCGGCGCCAACAAGGCGCGCGAGGGCAAGTTCGAGGCGGCCGACGGCGGCACGCTGTTCCTCGACGAGATCGGCAACCTGCCGTTGACCGGCCAGATGAAACTGCTGCGCGTGCTGGAGACCGGCCGTTTCGAGCGCCTGGGCTCCAATCGCGAACGCCACGTCACCGTGCGCGTCATCAGTGCGACCAATGCCGACCTGCCGGCGATGATCCGCGACGGCATGTTCCGCGAAGACCTCTACTATCGGCTCAACGCGATCGAGCTGGCGCTTCCCCCGCTGGCCGAACGGCCCGGCGACATCCTGCCGCTGGCCGAACGCTTCCGCCCCGCCGACAAGCCGCTGGCCGAAAGTGCGCGCGCGGCGCTGCTGCGCCATGCATGGCCGGGCAACGTGCGCGAGTTGCGCAACGTCATCCAGCGTGCCGGCCTGCTGGCGATGGGCGATCGCATCGAAGCGGGCGATCTCAACCTGCCGCGTCCGGCGCCGGTGCGCACCGCGATCGTCGCCGAGCCGGAGCGCGCCGACATCGAAGCCGCCATCGCCCGCGCCGGCGGCGTGATCGCCCAGGCTGCCGCCGATCTGGGCATGAGCCGGCAGGCGCTGTACCGGCGCATGGAACGCTTCGGCATCAAGGCGCCATGATCCGCCGCTCGCTCGCCGGCCGCGTGCTGTCCTGGCTGCTGCCGCTGCTCGCGCTGGCGATGGCGCTGCCGGTGCTGCTGTCGCACTGGATCGGCGACGACGTGGTCGCCGTGCTGGTCTCGGCCATCGTGGTGCTGCCGCTGGCGATGTGGGCGATCCGCCGCGGCCTGCGCAGCACGTACTCGCTGTTCCGCGCGCTGGCCGGCAGCGTCAACAGCTACCGCGACGGCGAGTACAACTTCGGCATCCACTGGCGCGGCAACGACGAACTCGCCGAACTGGTGCGCGCGCACGCCTCGCTGGGCGAGGTGCTGCGCGAACAGCGGCTGAGCCTGGTCCAGCGCGAGCTGCTGCTCGATACCATGGTGCAGAACACGCCGGTGGCGATGCTGCTGATCGCGCCGGGCGGCGACGGCGTGCGGCGCGTGATCTTCGCCAACGTGGCCGCGCGCAAGCTGCTGCACAGCGGGTGGAAGCTGGAAGGCCAGGACTACGACGCCCTGATCGGATCCTCGCCGGTCGAGATGCGCGAGGCGCTGGCGCGCGGTGGCGACAGCCTGTTCGCCATCGGCAGCGAGGAAGAGGATGGCGAGGAACAGGTCTACCACCTGGCCCGTCGCACCTTCCGCCTCAACGGACGACCGCATGAACTGCTGCTGCTGCGCCTGCTGACCAGCGAACTGCGGCGGCAGGAAGTGATGACCTGGAAGAAGGTGATCCGGGTGATCAGCCACGAGCTCAACAATTCGCTGGCCCCCGTCGCCTCGCTCGCGCATTCGGGCGCCGAGCTCGTGCGCCGTGGGCGGCATGATCGGCTGGAGGAAGTCTTCGGCACCATCGAGGACCGCGCACGCCACCTGGAAGGCTTCATCCGCGGCTATGCGCGCTTCGCCAAACTGCCGTCGCCGCAACTGCAGACCGTGCATTGGCGTGCGTTCTTCGAGGGACTGCAGCGGCAGATCGGCTTCGAGCTGGTGATGCCGGAGGGCGAGATCGATGGTCGCATCGATGTCGCACAACTCGAGCAGGCCATCCTCAATCTGCTCAAGAACGCCCATGAAGCCGGCGGCAGCGCCGACGGCGTGTCGGTGAAACTGACGCGGCTGCCCGACTGGCTGCGCATCGAGGTGATGGACCGCGGCACCGGCATGAACGACGCGGTGCTGCAGAACGCGCTGGTGCCGTTCTATTCCACCAAGCGCAACGGCACCGGCCTGGGCCTGGCACTGACCCGCGAGATCATCGAGGCCCACGGTGGTCGGCTATCGCTGCACAACCGCGAAGGCGGCGGACTGTGCGTGTCCATACAGCTGCCTGAAACCACGTAGGGCGGGCCTTGGCCCGCCGTCCGTGATATCCGGCGAAAGCGGCGGGCCGAGGCCCGCCCTACACGCGACGCGGGAACGACACGGCATCGGCTGCGTTCTCCCTCCGGGAGAGGGCAAGGGGTGAGGGCTGGCAGCCGCGATCCGCACTTCAGCTGTCGTGCGGACCCGCCGTCATCGCGCCATCCAGGCGTGCATCAGTCGTGGGGCCAGTAGGGTGCATGGAGCAACGATCGATGCGGTCGTGCGCATGGCGCACGCTACGTGGCACGCGGCGCTCTTGGCGCTCACGCCACGCGCAAGCTCCCGTTACCCGAGACCGCGTAGGGCGGGCCTTGTCCCGCCGTCCGTTACATCCGGCGAACGCGGCGGGCCAAGGCCCGCCCTACACTACTTCGGCTTCTTCACCGGCCGCTGCCAGCCTTCGATGGTGACCTGGCGTGCACGCGCGACCGTCAGCTGGTCGGCCGGTGCGTTCTTCGAGATCACCGAACCCGCACCGATGGTGGCGCCGTCGGCCAGCGTGACCGGTGCGACCAGCGAGGAGTTGGAGCCGACGAACACACGGTCGCCGATCGTGGTCGTGGACTTGTTCACGCCGTCGTAGTTGCAGGTGATGGTGCCGGCGCCGATGTTGGTCCCGGTCCCGATCACCGTATCGCCCAGATAGGTCAGGTGGTTGGCCTTGCTGCCCACGCCGATGCGCGCGTTCTTGGTCTCGACGAAGTTGCCGACGTGCACGCCGTCCGCGAGTTGCGTGCCCGGACGCAGGCGCGCGTACGGACCGATCAGCGCGGCGCCTTCGCTGACCACGCCTTCCAGATCGCAGTGCGCGCGCACCTGCGTGCCGGCACCGAGCTTGACGTCCTTGAGGCGCGTGAACGGACCGACGACCACGCCGTCGCCGAGTTCCACCTCGCCTTCCAGCACCACGTCGACGTCGATCTGCACGTCGCGACCCACCTTGACCGTGCCGCGCTGGTCGAATCGCGCCGGATCGATCAGGCGTGCGCCCTGCGTGCACAAGGCCCGTGCCGCGCGCAGCTGGTAGGCGCGCTCGAGCTGCGACAGCTGCCAGGGATCGTTGGCGCCTTCGGCCTCGATCGGCTCGCCGACCAGCACCATCTCCGCCGGCGTGAATTCTTCCGCGGCCATCGCGAACACGTCGGTCAGGTAGTACTCGCCCTGCGCGTTGTCGTTGGACAGCCGCGCCAGCCAGCCCTTCAGTGCGCTGCTGTCGGCGGCGATGATGCCGGTGTTGATCGTGCGGATGCGGCGCTGCTCCTCGTCCGCATCCTTGTGCTCGACGATCGCGGCCACGCGGCCCGCTTCGTCGCGCACGATGCGGCCGTAACCGGTGGGATCCGCCGGCTCGGCGACCAGTACGGCCAGCCGACCCGGCGCGTCCAGCAGCCGTTGCAGCGTTTCGCTGCGGGACAGCGGCACGTCGCCGTACAGCACCAGCACGCGCGCGCCGTCGGGGATCTCCGGCATCGCCTGCGCGACGGCATGGCCGGTTCCCAGCTGCTGCGCCTGGTGCGCCCAGTGCAGGTCCGGCTGGTCGGCGAAGGCCGCCTGCACCTGGTCGCCGCCGTGGCCGTAGACCACGTGCACGCCGGCCGGCGACAGCGCGCGCGCCGCGTCGATCACGTGCGCCAGCATCGGCCGACCGGCGATCGGCTGCAGCACCTTGGGCAGCACGGACTTCATGCGCTTGCCTTCGCCGGCGGCCAGGATGACGACGTGTAGTTGCTTCATGTGGTTTCCCATTACGATGATGCCGGCCTCGCGCCGTGCTGCGATGGTACCAATTCAGCCCCATGCACAAGGATGCTCCCTTGCCTTCTTCTCCGTCCGCCACGCCGCAGTCCAATCCCTGGAAGGCGCCCGCGATCACCGCGCTGGTCCTGGTGCTGCTGGCGATGGCGATCCAGGGACAGGACGGCAACTGGGACCTGCGCAACTACCACCTCTATACGCCATCCGCGTTGCTGGACGGCCGCTATGGCCAGGACATCGCGGCCGCGCAGCTGCAGACCTGGCACAACCCGACGCTGGACGTTCCGTTCGCGTGGATGGTGCGCGCGGGCTTGCCTGGCTGGCTGGTTTCGCTGTGGCTGGGGCTGCATGCGTTCATCGCGGTGCTGTTCGCCCTGCGGCTGCTGGACCAGCTGTGGCCGCAACAGCGCGGCACGCTGCGAACGGCCATGGCCGGGCTGGCCGCCGTGGGTGGCGCGGCCGTGATGCCCAGCATCGGCACCACGTTCAACGATGCCTTCGTGGCGGCCGGCGTGATGGCGGGACTGTGGTGGGCCGTGGATTCGCAGGGCCGGCGCGGCGACTGGGCCACCTGGATGCCGGTGGGACTGTTCGCCGGGCTGGCCGCCGGCCTCAAGCTCACGGGTGCGATGTACTGCATCGGCTTCATCGGCGCCGCGCTGGTCGCCGGTCCGCTGCGTGGAGCGCCTGCGCGCCTGCTGGCGCTGGCGGTGGGCGGCATTGTGGGTGGGCTGCTGACGGCGGGCCCTTGGGCGCTGCATCTGTGGCAGACGCATGGCAATCCGCTGTTTCCCTACTTCAATGAGTGGTTCGCTTCGCCGGATGCGCTGCCGCATGGCCACAAGGACGTGCGCTTCGTGCCGCACGACCTGGACGCACTGCGGGCGCCTTTCCACCTGCTGATTGAAAGCACCCGCTTTTCCGAAAGCAGACTGGCCGATCCGCGCCTGCTGCTCGGTTTTTCCGCGCTTGCAGCCTGGTGGGTGACCGCATGGCGTGCGCGTGCCCAGCACGCGCGCGACATGGGCATGGTCCATGCGCTGCTGGTGTTCGTGCTGCTCAGCTTCGCGGTGTGGGTGACGCTGTACGGGATCTATCGGTACCTGTTCGCGCTGGAACTGGTCTGCTCGATCACGATCATCGGCATGCTGTCGCAGTGGCTGCCCCGACGCTTTCCCCGCACGGTGCTGGTGCTGTCGGCCTTGTTGATCGTAGGTGTCACCAATCGGCCCGGCTGGGGCCGCGAGTCCTTCAGCACGCCGATGGTGGAGGTCCGCCTGCCCGCCTTCCCACGCGACAGCCTGGTGGTGCTGGCGGAGGACAAACCCCTGGGTTACGCCGTGGCGCATCTGCCCGGTGACGTGCCGGCGATCTCGATCCACAACAATTTCATGACGCCGGAACGCTGCACCCGACTGCAGGCACGCGCCGAGCAACGCGTGCGGCAGCACACCGGGCCACTGTTCCTGCTCCGTGAAGTACCGGACTCCGCACCGCCCGCCGAGCACTACCACGCCTACGGGCTGGCGCTTGGCGGCGCGTGCCGCAACGTGCCGACCAACCTGAGCCGGCTCGAACTCTGTCCGCTGGTGCGTCGCTCGGCTACTCCGACGATCTGTCCCGCGCCAGCACCTGGTCGGTGATCAAGCGCAGGATCTCGTTCGAGCGGCGGTTGACGGTATCCAGGATCAGCCCCGTGGCCAAGGCCACGACGCCCACCAGGGTGAAGGCCACCGCCAGCACGGCGGTGGACGGATGCGTCACCAGGCCGGTCTGGGTGAATTCGTGGATGACGAAGGCGCCGAATCCCAATCCCGCCAGCACGCAGAGCAGCGACAGCACGCCGAAGAACAGCAGCGGACGCATGTCCTTGAACAGGAACAGGATGGTCTTCAACACCCGCATGCCATCACGGTACGTGTTGAGCTTGGACTCGCTGCCGTCGGGCCGCGTGCCGTACTCGATGGTGCGCTCGGACAGGACGAAGCCATTGGACAGTGCGAAGACCGTCATCTCCGTCTCGATCTCGAAGCCGCGGGACAACACCGGCATCGATTTCACGAAGCGCCGCGAGAACACCCGATAGCCCGACAGCACGTCGCGCACGGGATGCCCGAACAAGGCGCCGATGCAGCCGCGCACGAGGCGGTTGCCGAATCCATGGAAGCGGCGGAACGATGCATGGTCGTGCGACTCCAACCGCGTACCCACCACCATGTCGGCGCGTCCATCGGCCACATCCTGGATCAGCACCCGCGCGGACGCTGCCGGATAGGTGTCGTCGCCATCCGCCATCACGTAGATGTCGGCATCGACGTCGCGGAACATCGCGCGCACCACATTGCCTTTGCCCTTCGCCGACACCCGGCGCACGCGTGCGCCCGCCTGCGCGGCCAGATCGGCCGTGTCGTCCACGCTCGCATTGTCGAAGACCCACACCTCTGCCTCCGGCAGCGCGTGGCGGAAGTCCGCGACGACCTTCTGCACGGTCGGTGCCTCGTTGTGGCAGGGAATCAGGACCGCGATGCGCAAGGGGGATACCGTGACCGTTCGGGCGATGCGAATATTACACGGCGCCCATCGCCTCCGAGCCTCCTTCATTCGTACCATGCGCTCCTTCGATCACCCTCGCAGGGTCCTGCTGCGCGAAGGCGTGCGCTTCATCGCCGTCGGCCTGGCGCAACTGGTGCTCGACTGGCTGGTGTTTGTCGCCCTCACCGCGCTCGGCGTGCCGGTCGCGCCGGGCAACGTCGCTGGTCGCGTCAGCGGTGCGCTGCTGGGCTTCTGGTTAAACGGACGCGTGACGTTCGCGCGCGATGGCGCCCCGCGCCTGGGCTGGTGGCGCTTCGCCAAGTTTCTGCTGGTCTGGGTGCCCCTGACGATGGTCAGCACGATGGCGGTCGCATGGATGGCGGTGTCGCTGGGGCTGGCGCATGCCTGGCTGGCCAAGCCGCTGGTGGAAGGCGTGCTGGCCGTGGCGGCGTTCTTCCTCTGGCGGCACGTGGTCTATCGCTGACGCCGGCGCAGCGCGCGCCATGCGCACGATGCGTTGCCCAGAAAGTGGCGCGTTGGAGATGTGAGGCAATGCCGGCGTCACGAGGTCGTGCGCATGGCGCACGCTACGGATCGGCGATCCGGCATGGATGGTTTTTCATGAAACGCACACGACAAACGAAAACGCCGGCACGGGGCCGGCGTTCCGACAACGCGAGAACGTTGAACCTCAGTGCTTGAGGTTCTTGCGCAGGCGCTCCAGCGCGCTGAGCTGGGCGATGCTCATGGCCAGCTGGGCCTGGGCTTCTTCCACGCTCATCTTCGGGTCCTTGTGGGACAGCACGCGCTCGGCTTCTTCCTTGGCCTTGCGGACCTGCGCTTCGTCGATGTCGGTCGCGCGCACGGCGGTGTCCGCCAGCACAGTGACGACCTGCGGCTGCACCTCGAGGATGCCGCCGGAGATGGCGAAGTCCAGCTGCTCGCCACTGGCCAGCGTCACCACCACCTTGCCCGGCTTCAGGCGGGTGATCAGCGGCGCGTGCTTCGGCGCGATGCCGAGTTCGCCCAGCTCGCCGGTGGCGACGACCAGGGTGGCTTCACCGTGGAAGATCTCCTGTTCGGCACTGACGATGTCGCAACGGATGGTGCTCATGTATTCCTCACTGCGTTCGGAAGGTGATTCGTGATGGGTGATTCGTGGGCGGCAAGAGCATCGAACCCCGCCAACCCTCAATCGCCGCCCCTACGAATCACGAATCACTAATCACCAATCCCTGCGCTTACGCCTTCTCGGCGAGCTTCTTGGCCTTCTCGACCGCTTCTTCGATGCCGCCGACCATGTAGAACGCCTGCTCCGGCAGGTGGTCGTACTCGCCGTCGACGATCGCCTTGAAGCCGCGGATCGTGTCCTTCAGCGAGACGTACTTGCCCGGCGAGCCGGTGAACACTTCCGCCACGTGGAACGGCTGGCTGAAGAAGCGCTCGATCTTGCGGGCGCGCGACACGGCCTGCTTGTCTTCTTCGGACAGCTCGTCCATGCCGAGGATGGCGATGATGTCCTTCAGTTCCTTGTACTTCTGCAGCGTGGCCTGCACGCGGCGCGCGGTGTCGTAGTGCTCGTGGCCGATGACGTTCGGGTCCAGCTGGCGGCTGGTCGAGTCCAGCGGGTCCACGGCCGGGTAGATACCCAGCGACGCGATGTTGCGGCTCAGCACGACGGTCGCGTCCAGGTGGGCGAACGTGGTGGCCGGCGACGGATCGGTCAGGTCGTCCGCGGGCACGTACACGGCCTGGATCGAGGTGATCGAACCGGTCTTGGTCGAGGTGATGCGCTCCTGCAGCACGCCCATTTCCTCGGCCAGCGTCGGCTGGTAACCCACGGCCGACGGCATGCGGCCGAGCAGCGCCGACACTTCGGTACCGGCCAGCGTATAGCGGTAGATGTTGTCGACGAACAGCAGCACGTCCTTGCCCTTGCCGGACGCGTCCTTCTCGTCGCGGAAGTACTCGGCCATGGTCAGGCCGGTCAGCGCGACGCGCAGGCGGTTGCCCGGCGGCTCGTTCATCTGCCCGTACACCATCGCCACCTTGTCGAGGACGTTGGAGTCCTTCATCTCGTGGTAGAAGTCGTTGCCCTCGCGGGTACGCTCGCCCACGCCGGCGAACACGGACAGACCCGAGTGCGCCTTGGCGATGTTGTTGATCAGTTCCATCATGTTGACGGTCTTGCCCACGCCGGCGCCGCCGAACAGGCCGACCTTGCCGCCCTTGGCGAACGGGCACATCAGGTCGATGACCTTGATGCCGGTCTCCAGCAGGTCGGTGGCCGAGGACTGGTCTTCGTACGACGGGGCCGACCGGTGGATTTCCCAATGGTCGGAGGCCTGCACCGGACCGGCTTCGTCGATCGGGTTGCCCAGCACGTCCATGATGCGGCCCAGCGTGCCCGCGCCGACCGGCACCGAGATGGCCTTGTCGGTGTTCACGGCCACCAGGTTGCGCTTCAGGCCGTCGGTGGAACCGAGGGCGATGGTGCGCACGACGCCGTCGCCGAGCTGCTGCTGCACTTCCAGCGTGATGGCGGTGTTCTCCACCTTCAGCGCGTCGTACACCTTCGGCACTTCGTTGCGCGCGAATTCGACGTCAACCACCGCGCCGATGATCTGAACGATCTTGCCCTGACTCATGTTTGCTGCTCCGATTTAACTTGTTCGGTTGTGCGGCTGGGCCGCCCGTTGGATTACGTGGTGATTCGTGATTCGTGATGGGTGACTCGTCGAAGCGCGCTGCGCAGCTCTTACGAATCACGATTCACCAATCACCAATCACGGCTCTTACACCGCCGCCGCGCCGCCGACGATTTCGGAAATTTCCTGGGTGATCGCCGCCTGACGGGCCTTGTTGTAGACCAGCTGCAGGGTACCGATGAGCTTGCTGGCGTTGTCGCTGGCTGCCTTCATGGCCACCATGCGCGCCGCATGCTCGGACGCGATGTTCTCCAGCACGGCCTGGTACACCAGCGACTCGATGTAGCGCGTGATCACGTGGTCGAGCACGGTCTCGGCATCGGGTTCGTAGATGTAGTCCCAGTCGTGGTGCGCGACCTGCGTCTCCGACGCGGGCAGCGGCAGCAACTGGTCGAACGCGGCGCGCTGGGTCATGGTGTTGACGAAGTCGTTGTAGACGACGAACACGCGGTCCAGCTTGCCTTCGGTGTAGGCGTCCAGCATCACCTTGATCACGCCGATCAGCTGGTCCAGCTTGGGCGCGTCGCCCAGGTGGGACACGCTGGCCAGCATGTTGACCTTGACCCGGCGGAAGTACACCGAGGCCTTCTGGCCGATGGTGACCACGTCGACCTCGACGCCCTTCTCGTTCCACTGGCGGATCTCGCCGAGCATCTTGCGGAACAGGTTGTTGTTCAGGCCGCCGGCCAGGCCGCGGTCGGACGACACGATGATGAAGCCGACGCGCTTGACGTCCTGCCGTTCCACCATGAAGGGATGCTGGTAATCGGTGTTGGCCTGGGCCAGGTGGCCGATCACCTGCTTCATCGCGCGCGCGTACGGGCGCGAGGTCTTCATGCGGTCCTGCGCCTTGCGGATCTTGGAGGCCGAGACCATCTCGAGCGCGCGCGTCACCTTGCGGGTGTTCTGCACGCTCTTGATCTTGGTTTTGATTTCGCGTCCGCCTGCCATGTCTACTCGCTTCGCTCGCGGTGATTCGTGATTCGTGATGGGTGATTCGTGGGTCCCGCGATCCGCCGTTGCTCCTGCGAATCACGAATCACGAATCACATATCACGGCTTCATTACCAGGTGCCGGTCTGCTTGAACTCGGCGATGCCCTTCTTGAAGGCGCCTTCGATCTCGTCGTTCCAGTTGCCGGTGCTGTTGATCGTGTCGACCAGCGCGCCCTGGGTGTTGGTGAAGTGCGCGTGCAGCGCGTCTTCGAACGCCAGGATCTTGTTGACCGGCACGTCGTCCAGGTAACCCTCGTTGACGGCGTAGATGGACAGCGCCTGCAGGGCGATGGACATCGGCGCGTACTGCTTCTGCTTCATCAGCTCGGTGACGCGCTGGCCGCGCTCCAGCTGCTTGCGGGTGGCTTCGTCCAGGTCCGAGGCGAACTGCGCGAACGCGGCCAGCTCACGGTACTGGGCGAGCGAGATGCGGATGCCGCCCGACAGCTTCTTGATGATCTTGGTCTGGGCGGCGCCACCGACGCGCGACACCGAGATGCCGGCGTTCACGGCCGGGCGGATGCCGGCGTTGAACAGGTCGGTTTCCAGGAAGATCTGGCCGTCGGTGATCGAAATGACGTTGGTCGGCACGAACGCGGACACGTCGCCGGCCTGCGTTTCGATGATCGGCAGGGCGGTCAGCGAACCTGTCTTGCCGGTGACCTTGCCTTCGGTGAACTTCTCGACGTACTCCTCGGACACGCGCGCGGCGCGCTCGAGCAGGCGGGAGTGCAGGTAGAACACGTCGCCCGGGTAGGCTTCGCGGCCCGGCGGACGCTTCAGCAGCAGCGAGATCTGGCGGTAGGCCACGGCCTGCTTGGACAGGTCGTCGTACACGATCAGGGCGTCCTGGCCGCGGTCCATGAAGTACTCGCCCATGGTGCAGCCGGAGTAGGCGCTGATGTACTGCATCGCGGCCGACTCGGAGGCGGTGGCGGCGACGACCACGGTGTGGGCCAGCGCGCCGTTCTCTTCCAGCTTGCGCACGATGTTGGCCACGGTCGAGGCCTTCTGGCCGATCGCGACGTACACGCACTTGATGCCGGTGCCCTTCTGGTTGATCACGGCGTCGATGGCCATCGCGGTCTTGCCGGTCTGGCGGTCGCCGATGATCAGCTCGCGCTGGCCGCGGCCGATCGGGATCATCGCGTCGACCGACTTGTAACCGGTCTGCACCGGCTGGTCGACCGACTTGCGCCAGATCACGCCCGGGGCCACGCGCTCCACCGGCGCGGTCAGCGAGGTGCCCAGCGGGCCCTTGCCGTCGATCGGCTCGCCCAGCGCGTTCACCACGCGGCCGAGCATTTCCGGACCGACCGGCACTTCCAGGATGCGGCCGGTGGTCTTGGCCACGTCGCCTTCGCGCAGGTGCTCGTAGTCGCCCAGGACCACGGCGCCGACCGAATCGCGCTCCAGGTTCAGCGCCAGCGCGTAGGTGTTGTTCGGCAGCTCGATCATTTCGCCCTGCATCACGTCGGCCAGGCCGAAGATGCGCACGATGCCGTCGGACACGCTGGTGACCGTGCCTTCGTTGCGCGACTCCGCGGCCAGCTTGACCTTCTCGATACGGGTCTTGATCAGGTCGCTGATTTCAGAGGGGTTGAGCGTGGTAGCCATGGGTAAGTCCTGTGTGCCGGCTCGCGCGCGGCGGTTCAATGGGAATTCAGTGCGTCAACGCGGACTGCAGGCGCGCCAGCTTGCCTTTCAGCGAGCCGTCGATCACCACGCTGCCGGCATCGATCACGGCGCCGCCGATCAGCGAGGCGTCGACCGCCGTCTCGACCTCGACCTCGCGGCCGAAGCGCTTCTTCAGCGCGGCCTTGATCACGTCGAGTTCGCCGGCGGGCAGGTCCGTGGCGGAGGTGACTTTCGCCTTCACGACATGCTCGGCCTCGGCGCGCAGCTCCTCGAACAGTCCGGCGATTTCCGGCAGCTGCGGCAGGCGGCGCGCATCGGCGAGGATGCCCAGGAAGCGGGTGAACGCCTCGCTCGCGCCTTCCGGCGCCAGTAGCGCGACCGCCTCGGCCGGCAGCAGCTGCGGGTTGGGCAGCAGCGCGGCCACGCGCGGATCCGCCGCGACATGCGCGGCGAAATCCAGCGCCTGCGACCAGGCGGCGAGGTGGCCTTCGTCGCGCGCCGTCGCAAAGGCGGCGCGGGCGTAGGGGCGGGCGACAGTCAGGGCCTGGCTCATCGATCGGATCGTCCGGATCAGATTTCGGCGGCGAGTTCGTCGAGCAGCGCCTTGTGGGCGTTGGCGTCGATCTCGCGCTTCAACAGCTTCTCGGCACCGCTGACGGCCAGCGCGGACACCTGCTTGCGCAGGTCCTCGCGGGCACGCGTGGCGGCGGCGTCGATCTCGGCCTGCGCCAGTTCCTTCTGGCGGTTGGCTTCGGCGATCGCTTCGTTCTTGGCCGCATCGACGATCTGGTTGGCGCGCGCGTGGGCCTGGTCGATGATCTCGTTGGCCTTGACGCGGGCTTCCTTCAACGCCTCGTTGACCTTTTCCTGGGCCTGGGCCAGGTCCTTCTGGCTGCGGTCGGCCGCAGCGAGACCTTCGGCGATCTTCTGCTGGCGTTCTTCGATGGCAGCCAGCAGCGGCGGCCAGATTTTGGTCGCAATGATCCAGATCAGGCCGGCGAAGGCCAGCGCCTGGGCGAACAGAGTGAGATTGATATTCATCGTAAACCTGCCGGTGATGAAGGGCCCGCGCACGTCGCGCCGGCCCAGCTACGCCTGGTGACTGACCGCGGGCCGGAGCGCGCGGTCAGGCGTGCACGCGACGGATCAGCCCGCCAGCTTGGCCAGCTGCTCGGTGAAGATCGTGATGAACGGGCTGGCGAAGGCAAACAGCAGGCCGACGGCGACCGAGATGATGAACGCGGCGTCGATCAGGCCGGCGGTGATGAACATGCGCACCTGCAGGACCGGGATCAGTTCCGGCTGGCGGGCAGCCGATTCCAGGAACTTGCCGGCCATGATGGCCAGACCCAGACCGGCGCCCAGCGCGGCCAGGCCGATCATGATGCCGATGGCGAGGGCGGTCGAAGCCTGGACCTGGGCGAGGTTGGTGAGGATGCTTTCCATGGTGATCTCCGGAACTAAGTGCTTGAAAGGTGGATGGTACGAAGGGAACGGTGAAGCGGAAACGTTAGTGGCTGTCTTCCGACAAGCTGAGGTAGACGATCGACAGCATCATGAAGATGAAGGCCTGCAGCGGAATGACCAGCAGGTGGAACAGCATCCAGCCGAGGCCGAACGTTGCGCCGCCGAGCATGCCGAGGATGCCCGCGCCGCCCAGCACCCAGATCAGCAGGAAGACGATCTCGCCGCCGAACATGTTGCCGAACAGTCGCATCGCCAGCGAGATGGGCTTGCTGACCCATTCGACGATGTTGAGGATCAGGTTGAACGGCATCATCCACTTGCCGAACGGCGCCGTCAGGAATTCGTGCGCGAAGCCGCCCAGGCCCTTCGAGCGGAAGGCGAACACCAGCATCAGGAAGAACACGCTGATCGACATGCCGAGGGTGGCGTTGACGTCGGCGGTCGGGACCGGCTTCCAGTAGTGCACGCCCATCAGTTCGAGCGGCTTGGCGATGAAGTCGGCCGGGATCATCTTCAGCAGGTTCATCATCAGGATCCAGAAGAAGATGGTGATCGCGATGGGCGTCACCAGCTTGCTGGTCCCGTGGTAGGTGTCGCGGGCCTGCTTGTCGACGAACTCGAGCATGATCTCGACGAAGGCCTGCCACTTGCCCGGCACGCCGGCGGTCGCCTTGCGGGTGGCCAGCCAGAAGGCGAACACGATGACCAGGCCCATCAGCACGGCGGTCACGAAGGTGTCGACGTTGATCGTCCAGAACGGACCCTCACCGCCCACCTGGGCCGTGAGGTTCTTCAGGTGGTGCTGGATGTAGCTGGTGGGAGTCAGAGCTTCGCCCGCCATGAGTCGGAAACCTTTCTAGTTGGGTTATCGCTGCTTGCCGGTCGCGACCAGCACCTGTGCCACCAGTCCGGTGATCACGCCCGCCAGCAGAGGCAGCGGAGGCAGCTTGTACAGCCCCGCGCCAACGACCAGCACACCGATCACCACGACCCACTTCACCACCATCCCCGCGACCAGCCTCAGCACCGCCGAAACGGCCCCGAGTACGCCACCGCCGAAGGCCATCCAGGCCGCCAGCAGCGCACCGGCCACGATCGCCAGCCCTCCGACCGCCGCCGCGACCGCCTGGGGCACGCCCCGGAGCAGGAACAGCAGCGCGACCAGCAGTACCGCCCCCGTCTGCCAGACAGCGGCGCGCAACACTAGCCGCCGGCCCGTAGCGACGGAATTCTGCACACGAAAGCCCTACGGAATTGGCGGGTAAGAGGCAGTAAAGCGCCTCGCCGAGCCGCAAAAGTATAGCAGCGGGACAATTTCCGGGACAACCGCCAAAGGTCGAAAACCGGGCGTACGCCCGCGATCCGGCCGCATCCCTTGCCCTGCCTGCGTGTAACCGTTTCCCCTGTTCAGAATTTTCCCGGGAATTTTCCGGAACTTTGATGGACACTCCCTGTCAGTGGTGTGCAAGGCCTGCTGCTCAACTTCCTCGTCCGATGCTCCGCCACAGGCCTTCCACGAAGCCCCGGCTGCCCCCGGGGCTTCACTTTTTCCGGAGCCCGCGCCTCGCGCGCTCGAATCGCCGTGACGGCGCCGTTCATGCAATTCACCCGTTGTCGACCTGCGACGGGCGAGGGTTGAAAGACCCCCACCCCTGCATGGAGCACGCCGTGACACGGCCCCGCACGTCCCTTATCGCTTCCGCCCTCATCGCTTCACTGCCCCTGGCCGGCTTCGCCTTCACCGGCCAGGCGCAGGACTTCACCGACGACGCCCGTTTCGACATCCGCCTGTCGGCGTTCAACCCCGAAGCCAACATCCGTTTCGACGGCACCGGCACCGCCACCGACGGTGAGCGCTCGGAAGACCTGGCCGCCGCCGGCAGCATCGACTCCGACGGCCGCTGGCGCCCGCGCGGCGAGATCGCCTTCCACATGACGCCGCGCCAGTCGCTGCGCATGAACTACTACGACTATCGCCGCAACCAGTCGTGGAACTTCGACGGCGACTGGATCGACCCGGGCAACATCTTCGAAGAGGTCGAGATCCCCGGCGAACCGGTCGAGATTCCCGCCATCGACGTCGATGGCCGCCTGAGCTTCGAGCTGGCCAGCCTGAACTACGAGTTCGCCGTGGTCGACACCCCGCGGTTCCAGTGGGGACTCGGGCTGGGGGTCACCCATGCCATCCTGGAAGCCCGGGGCACGGGCACCAGTACCGGTACCGACGAGGTGGATCCGCAGTGGGAGTCGTTCCGCTGGAAGAAGGACGGCACCTCGCCCAACCTGCATACCCGGGTCAGCTGGGCCGCCACGCCCCGCCTGCGCGTGGAGGCCCAGGCGCAGTACCTCGATACCCGCTGGGGCGACTTCATCGACGAACGCGGTCATTTCGAACGGGGCGGCCTGCTGGTCGAGTACCTGGTCACCGAGCGCCTGGGCATTCACGTGGGCTATGACTGGTTCCGCCTGAAGCTGGGCAACGACTACACGGGCTCCTTCGACGCGCCGCCTGAGTCCGGTGTCGGCACCGTGGACGTCGCCGGCAGGCTCACCGGCCAGTTCAAGGTCCACGGCCCGATGGCGGGCGTCACGTTCCGCTTCTGATTGCCCTGGACAATAGGTCCTGCTTATCGCTTCAAGCAGAACCTTTCATTGGACGGCACGCGCGGGGCGCCCATACTTGAGATCAGTTCTCATCTGGAGCCCCGCCGTGAACAAGACCCTGAGCTTCGCGATGCTGCATTTCGCGGTCGCCTTCACCCTGGGCTACCTGTTCACCGGCAGCCTGCTGGTGGGTGGCGCGCTGGCCCTGATCGAGCCGGCCTGCAACACGGTCGTCTTCCACTTCCATGAAAAGGTGTGGAAGCGAATCGAGGCGCGGCGGGCCCTGCGGGCCGCCCCGTTGCCGGCCTGATCGGCGCACCAACGAAAAAGGCCACGCATCCGCGTGGCCTTTTTCTTTTTGAACGTCCCGAACGGCTTACTTCTTCTTCGGGATGTACAGGTCGGTGATGGTGCCTTCGTAGACTTCGGCCGCCATCGCCACCGTCTCGCCAAGCGTCGGGTGCGGATGGATGGTGGCACCGATGTCGCCGGCTTCCGCGCCCATCTCGATGGCCAGCGCCAGCTCGCTGATCAGGTCGCCCGCGTGCACGCCGGCGATGCCGGCGCCGATGATGCGGTGGGTGTGTTCGTCGAAGATGAGCTTGGTGAAGCCTTCGCCGCGACCGATGCCGACCGCGCGCGCCGACGCCACCCACGGGAACTTGCCCACGCCGATCTTCAGGCCCTTGGCCCTGGCTTCGGTCTCGGTCACGCCGACCCACGCGATCTCCGGATCGGTATAGGCCACCGACGGGATCACCCGCGCCACCCACTCCTTCTTCTCGCCGGCCGCCACTTCCGCCGCCAGCTTGCCCTCGTGCGTGGCCTTGTGCGCCAGCATCGGCTGCCCGACCAGGTCGCCGATGGCGAAGATGTGCGGCACGTTGGTGCGCATCTGCGCATCCACCGGAATGAAGCCGCGGTCGGTGACGGTGACACCGGCCTTGTCGGCATCGAGCTTGCCGCCGTTCGGCGAACGGCCCACGGCGACCAGCACGCGGTCCCAGGTGCCCGACTCCAGCTCCGGCTTCTGGCCTTCGGTGGCGCTCTCGAAGTGCACGGTGATGCCCTTCTTCGACGCTTCGACCCTGGCGGCCTTGGTCTTCAGCTGGATGATCACGCCCTGCTTCTTCAGGCGGTCGGCCAGCGGCTTCACCAGGTCCTTGTCGGCGCCCGGCATCAGCTGGTCCATGAACTCGACCACGGTCACTTCGGCGCCCAGCGCGCGATACACCGTCGCCATTTCCAGGCCGATGATGCCGCCGCCGACGACGAGCAGCTTCTTCGGCACCTCGGCCAGCTGCAGCGCGTCGGTGGAATCCATCACGCGCAGGTCGTCCCACGGGAAGTTCGGCAGCTTCACCGCCTGCGAACCGGCGGCGATGATGCACTGCTCGAAGCGCAGCAGCTGCGTCTTGCCGTCGCTGCCAACGATCTCGAGTTCGTTCGGCGAGACGAACTTCGCCACGCCGGTCACCGTGCGCACCTTGCGCTGCTTGGCCATGCCGGCCAGGCCCTTGGTGAACTGGCCGACCACCTTGTCCTGCTTGAAGCCGCGCAGCTTGTCGAGGTCGATCTTCGGCTTGCCGAAGCTGATGCCGATGTCGTCGGAGTGCGAGGCTTCATCGATCAGGGCGGCCGCATGCAGCAGCGCCTTGGACGGGATGCAGCCGACGTTGAGGCAGACGCCGCCCAGCGCGTCGTAGCGCTCGATCAGCACCGTATCCAGACCCAGGTCGGCCGCGCGGAACGCCGCCGTGTAACCGCCCGGACCGGAACCGATCACCACGATGCGGCATTCGATGTCGGCCGGCTTGCCGGTGCCCAGCGCCGGCTTCGGCGCCGAGGTCGCGGGTGCGGCGGGCGCGGCCGGCGACGGCGCCACCGGGGCGGCCTTGGCCGGCGCCGAGGCTGCGGCGCCCTCGCCTTCGATGATCGCCACCAGGCTGCCCTCGGCCAGTTCGTCGCCGAGCTTGACCTTGATCTCCCTGATGACGCCGGCGGCCGGCGACGGCACTTCCATCGTCGCCTTGTCCGATTCCAGCGTCACAAGGCCCTGATCCTTCTTCACCGTATCGCCCACGGCGACCAGGATTTCGATGACCGGCACGCCGTCGTAGTCGCCGATGTCGGGCACCTTGGCCTCGATCAGGCCACCACCGCCGGACGGTGCGGGTGCAGCGGCGGCCGGCGCGGCAGGCGCCGATGCCGAAGGCGACGCAGACGCGCCCCTTCCCCCGCTCGCGGGGGAAGGCGGGGATGGGGGCGAAGCGGCCGCTGCCGCCGGTGCGGGCGCGGACGCAGCGGCGCCCTCCGCTTCCAGCACCGCCACGACGCTGCCCTCGGACAGCGTGTCACCCAGCTTGACCTTGAGTTCCTTCACCACGCCGGCCGCCGAGGACGGCACTTCCAGCGTGGCCTTGTCCGATTCCAGCGTCACCAGGCCCTGGTCCTTCTTCACCGTATCGCCGACGGCAACCAGGATTTCGATGACCGGCACATCGCTGTAATCGCCGATATCGGGGACTTTGACTTCGATCGTGTTTGCCATACCACTCTCTTTCGTAGGGTGGGCCTGGGCCCACCGTGGTTGGTTCGGGTCGGTGGGCCGGGGCCCACCCTACGGATTCACAGCAGCACGCGGCGCATGTCGCCGAGCAGCTGGGCGAGATAGGCGGTGAAGCGCGCGGCGGCGGCGCCGTCGATCACGCGGTGGTCGTAACTCAGCGACAGCGGCAGCATCAGGCGCGGCTGGAACTGCTTGCCGTCCCACACCGGCTGGATCGACGACTTGGACACGCCGAGGATGGCGACTTCCGGCGCATTGACGATCGGCGTGAACGCCACGCCGCCGATGCCGCCCAGCGAGGAGATCGAGAAGCAGCCGCCCGACATCTCGGCCGGGCCGAGCTTGCCCTCGCGCGCCTTCTTCGCCAGCTCGCCGCTTTCCTGCGCGATCTCGTTGACGCCCTTCTTGTCGACGTCGCGGATCACCGGCACGACCAGGCCGTTCGGCGTGTCGGCGGCGAAGCCGATGTGGAAGTACTTCTTCAGCGTGAGGTTCTCGCCGCTGGCGTCGAGCGAGGCGTTGAAGTCGGGGAACTTCTTCAGCGCCGACACGCTGGCCTTCATCAGGAAGGCGAGCATGGTCAGCTTGATGCCGGCCTTCTCGTTTTCCTTGTTCAGCGCCACGCGCAGCGCTTCCAGGTCGGTGATGTCGGCGTGGTCGTGCTGGGTGACGTGCGGGATCATCGCCCAGTTGCGCGCCAGGTTGGCGCCGGAAATCTTCTTGATGCGCGACAGCTGGACGACCTCGGTCTCGCCGAACTTGCTGAAGTCCACCTTCGGCCAGGGCAGCAGGTTGAGGCCGCCATCCGCCGCAGCCGGTGCGCCCGCCGCAGCCGGCGCCGGGACGCCACCGGCCAGCGCGCCCTTGACGTACTTCTGCACGTCTTCCTTGCTGATGCGGCCGCCGCGCTCGCTGCCCTTCACCTGGTTGAGATCGACACCGAGTTCGCGCGCGAACAGGCGCACGGCCGGGCTGGCGTAGGCGACCTTCTCGGGCAGCACGCGGTCGGCGTTGAATTCGACCGGCGGGGTGCGCGGCGGCGAGGCTTCCGGATCGATGCCCGGCTTGTCGTCCAGCACGCGCGAGGCGGCGGGCGCCACGGCGGGTGCGGCGCGCTCCTGCGCGATCTCGCGCTGGGCGATCTTGTCGGGGGTCGGCGAAACGGCGACGGGTTCGACCTTCGCGCCGGTTTCGGCCGTGGCGGTCGGTGCGGGTGCGGCGGCGGGCTTCGCCTCGGCGGCGCCTTCGCTGGTTTCGATCAGCGCGACGACCGCGCCTTTGGCGATCTCGTCGCCCAGCTTGACCTTGATCTCCTTCACCACGCCGGCGAACGGCGACGGCACTTCCATCGTGGCCTTGTCCGATTCCAGCGTCACCAGGCCCTGGTCCTTCTTCACCGTGTCGCCCACGGCCACCAGGATCTCGATCACCGGCACGCCGTCGTAGTCGCCGATATCGGGGACTTTGGCTTCCTTGATGTCGGACATGGCGTTACTCCGGTGCGTGCGTGAAGAGGGAACCCCTATTGTGTCCGCAGCGGCGCGATGCGCCAACCGTTCGTTGTCGCCAATTGATGTCCACGACGGGACATTGCAGGCGTCGTGCGACGCATTGGTATCGCTTTGGTCGGCCCCGACGTGAGCGGACGCCTGCGATACGGGACCGCATGTTTCATCCGCCACGCGTCCGGCCGCGTATGTGGATGCGGTGTTCACGGCCCTGCCGGCAGCATCCCGCCCCATCCGGTCAAGGAGATTCCCATGCGTTGGCTCGTTTTGCTGCTGTCCCTCGCCATGCCGCTCGTTTCCTGGTTTTCGCAGCGGGGCGCCTTCGGCCCCACCAACGGCGCCATTTCCGACCAGTACCCCACGCTGATCGTGGCGGCGGGCTACGCGTTCGCCATCTGGGGCCTGATCTTCCTGTGGGACGTGGCATTCGGTGCCTGGCAGGCGTTCTCGCGGCACGCGGCGGCGCCGGTCGTGGCGCGCGTGCGTCCCTGGGCGGCGGCCGGGTTCGCGCTGACCGCGGTGTGGATGCCGGTCTTCTCGATGCAGCTGTTCTGGCTGGCGCTGCTGATCATCTGGGCAGCGCTGGCGTGCCTGCTGGCCTGTGCGCTGACACTGTCGGCCGCGCGCGACGGCACCCCCGGTCTCACCGTATGGGCGTGGGCGCCGCTGTCGCTGCACGCCGGCTGGCTGTCGCTGGCGGCGTTCCTCAACACCGCACAGGTCATCGTCGCCTACCGGCTGCTCCCGACCGACGCGATGCTGCCGTGGACGCTGGTGCTGTTCGCCGCGGCCGCCGCCCTGCTGCTGTGGGCGAACCGGCGCATGCGCGGCAACCTGCCGTTCGTGGCGGCGGCGCTGTGGGCGCTGGCGGCGGTCTACCTCAAGCAGAGCGACTCGACGCTGTCCGGCAGCGACACCGCCGCGCTGGTCGCCGTGGCGGTGGCGGTAGTGCTGGCGGCGCAGACCCTCTGGCTACGGCTGCGTCCGTCCGCGCGAACCGCGCACGGCTGACGCCGGCAGCAGCGGCCGCAGCACGCCCCAGGCCTCGCGCAGCCGCGCCAGATCCATCGCCGCGTGCGCCGGGCTGGTCGAGGGCAGCGCGATGATGCGCACGCGATGCCGCAGGCCCTCGTCCAGCTGCGGCGCCACATGCCGCTTGAACATCGTCGCCGCGGTCCCGCCGTTGAGTGCGATGCCGCACAGGCCGTCCAGCCCCCGCGCGAGGTCGGCGATGGGATTCGCCCGTTCGCTGCCGCGGACGATGGCGCTGTCCAGGCTGCCGCTGCGGCGGCATTGGCCGATCACGTCCCACAGCCCGATGCCCGCCCGCTGCAGTGCCGCCAGGCGGTCGGCATAGGACGCATCGGGCACCAGGTGCGCCAACTCCGCCATCACCGGCCAGAACCGGTTGCGCGGATGGGCGTAGTAGCGCGCGGCTTGCAGTGACGCAACGCCGGGCATCGATCCCAGCACCAGCACGCGACAGTCGGGGGCCACCACCGGTGGCAGCCCGGTCAGTACGTCGCCTCCGCTCACGCGCCTGCCGCCGGCTGCCAGGGCTTCACCACCAGCAGCGCACCTGCCACGACCATCAGCAGGCCGACCACGCGCAGCGCGTCCACCGGCTGCCGCGCGTGCAGCACGCCGAAGTGGTCCAGCACCACCGAGCCCACCAGCTGCCCGGCCACCACCAGGCAGATCAGCGACGCCGCGCCGAGCCGCGGCACCAGCAGCGTGGCGGACGCGACGAACACCGCGCCGATCACGCCACCGGTCCATGCCCACCACGGCACCTTGGCCAACGCGGCGGGAACGAACACCGGCTTCGTCAGCAGCCACCACGCCAGCAGCACGCCCGTGCCCACCAGGAAGGAGGACAGCGAGGCGAACAGCGGCCCGAAGCTCTGCCGACCCAGCGATGCATTGATCAACGCCTGCAGCGGCAACAGCATGCCGATGAAGAGGGCCAGGGCCACGCCGGTCGCGTTCATGGATCGTCTCGTGCAGGTCGGGAGGCGGCACGATACGCCACGCCCGCGTCGCGAGGCGTCAACGCCGGCGCGTCATGCCGGTTGCGGACCGCCCTGCCGCTTCGACACCGCGCGCTGCAGCAGCGCCATCGACACCAGCAGCATCGCCATCGGCACCAGCAGCAGGTAGAAGGCCCGCGATCCGTCGAAGTGCGCGAACAGTTGGCCGGTCACGTACGAACCGGTGGTGCCGCCCAGTGCGGAGAACACCACGATCAATCCCGTCATCGCCGCATGCCGCGACTTCGGCAGCGCGCTGAGCACCACGGAGTTGATCGCCGGATAGATCGGCGCCATCAGCAGGCCGATCATCGGGAAGACATAGGCGGCCGCCGGCGCGTTCCACCAGGTCATGCCGTCGCGCGCCTGCACGTCGGCGGCCAGCGGCAACGCCAGCAGCACCAGCACCGCCATCGCCAGTACGCAGGCCGAGAGCAGCCAGAACCAGGGAATCCGTCGCAGCAGCACGCCACCGCCCAGTCGTCCCAGCGCCAGCGAACCGGCGAAGATGCTGGCCGCCTGCACGCTGAGGGTGGTGGGCAGGTGCAGGATCTCGCGGTTGAACGTGGGCAGCCAGGTGTTGATGGCCTGTTCCATCAGCACGTAGAGGAACGCCGACACGAGGAACACCACCACCAGCGTCAGCGCCAGCAGGCGGAACATGTCGATGAAGGATTCGCCTGCCGCATGGCCATCCTGCGCCGCGCGCTCGTCCAGCGTGCAGGTCGCCAGCAGCACGATCACCGCGACGCACAGCGCCGCCAGCACCCAGTAGACGTCCAGCCAGACCGGATCGCCCGGCACGTCGGCATTGATGAAGGCGGCGAACAGCCAGGCGCTGCCCAGGATGCCGACCATGAACCAGCCCTCCACCGTGCTGGTCAGCGCCGCATGCGCCTTCGCGTCCCCGGTCAGCAGGCCGATGCTGGAATACACCGACACCTTCACCAGTGCGAACGCCACGCCGACCGTGGCGAACAGCAGCTTGGTCGCCCAGAACGCCTGCAGCAGCGGCATGGCGACGCAGGCGGCGGCGACCAGCAGCAGGCCGAGCATCATCGCCCGGCGGTAGCCCAGCCGCGGCAGGAACGACGCCACCAGGAACGACGTGATGGCGATGGGCAGGTCCTTGAACGCTTCCAGCAGGCTGGCATCGGCCTTGCTGATGCCGAAGCCCTGGATGGACTGCAGGATCACCGTGCCCACGGAGTTCAACAGCATGGCGAAGATCATGTAGGTCAGGATCATCGCCAGGATCATGCGGGTGCGCGTCATGGGCGGTACCGGTCGGGTCGTGCGCGGCGTCGGCGCGGCCCCGCCGCGCAACGCCCGGTGCTAAGAGGATATCCGCCACCGCACCTGGAGAGACCATGCGGCGGCGGAAGGCGGCCCGCGCGAACGCGGGCCGCGGTACGTCACCAGCGGTAGGCGACGGAGGCCTGGTACGACGTGCCTTCCAGCGGCCGTCCCATGAACACGCCGCCACTGGTCGCATTGCCCAGCACGCGCGCATTGCCTTCGGTCAACGCGATCTCGTCGGTCACGTTGCGGCCCGAGAAGGTGAACTCCCAGTGGTCGCCCACGTGCGCGCTGGCGCCGATGTCCCAAGTGTCGTACTCGGGCAGCACCTGGCCGTTGGCGGGATCGGAATAGCGATCGCCCACGTGCGTGTAGGTGGTGAACACCTTCAGGTCGCCCCACGGCATCGACCAGTAGTAGCTCGGCGTCAGTCGCGCGCGGAACTTCGGCTGGCGCACCACCTGGTTGCCGTCGAACGTGGAGAAGTCGCCGTACTTGGCGCGCAGCCAGGTCGCATTCCACGCCAGCTCGAAACCGCCCACCGGTCGCCACGCGCCCTCGAACTCCAGGCCACGCGCCTTCGAATCGCCGATGATCACGACGTTGTTGCCGTTGTTGTCGAACGCCTGGTAGCGCAGGCCGGTGAAATCGTTGTAGAACGCGGTCAGGTACATCTCGTACGTCTCGCCGCCGGCCTTCAGGCCCAGCTCGTACTGGTCGATCTCGGTCTTGTTGTTGGCGCCATCGCGCAGGTTGTCGAACTGCGGGAAGGTGAAGCCCGAGTTGACCCGGCCGAACAGGCTGACGCTGTCATTGAGCGTGTAGTTCAGGCCCGCCGTCCACGACACGTCGCTGTCGTTCTGGTCGATGCTGCGAGGCGTGGTGGAGACCGAGGTGGTGTTGTCGTACAGGGTGTTCGGGTCGCCATCCAGGTCGCGCGTCACCGGATCCCACACCGTGCCGTTGATCTCCTGCCGCTCGTAGCGCACGCCGGCATCCAGGCGGACGCGGTCGTTGACGGTCCATTCGTCGGCGATGAAGAAGGCGGTGTTCTGTCCATCGTAGTCGCCGCGGATGTTGTAGAACGCGGTGCCGACGAAGCCGTCGCGCGTGGCAACGCGGCCATCGGACAGCGCCAGGTTCACCCGGCGTGCGTTGTCCTGCGCCGTCAGCAGCATGTTGTTGCCCAGCCACCAGCGGTCCTTCGACGAGTAGTCGGCGTAGTACACGCCGAACGTCAGCGAATTGCGCTCGGTCAGGTCGACGCTGAAGCGCAGGTCGTTGGTGAACGAACTGATTTCCTTGTCCACCACCCAGAAGCCCGCGGTCAGCACCTGCTGGTTGGGATCGACCGTACCGCCGCCGTTGACGAAACTGCCGGTGCCGGTCACGCCCGCACCGTAGGTATCGGTGATGAACGAGGACAGCGTCTGCGGGTTGGCGCCGGTGAACAGCGCATAGGTCGGCGCATCGCCCTTGAGGTAGTTGAACTTGTCGCTGATCGTCCAGTTGCCGACGTACCAGTCCAGCGAACCACCGAACACGTCGATGTCCACGCCGCGGCCATCGGCCAGGTCGCGCGTCATCGTCTGGTTGCCCACGCCGGTCGGCAGCGTCACCCGGCGGAAGTCGTCGCCGACCAGCGTGCCGGTGGTGGCGTCCAGGCCGGGGAAGCTGGAGATGTCCTGGCCGTTGTTGCGCGAGACCAGCGGCACCGCCGTATAGAAGGTGTTCTTGTCGTCGGTGTGGCGCGCGTAGAGGTTGAACTCGCCTTCGGCCCAGCGCTTGGTCAGCGTGGCGCTCAGCTGCCCACCCTTCTCCACCGGGAAGCCGGTCTGGCGCACGCCGTCGGTCTCGCGGTAGAAGCCACCCACGCTGTAGTACCAGCCGCTGTCCGCGCTCAGCGGGCCGCCGCTGTAGAAGTCGACCCGGCGCAGGCTGTCGGTGCCCAGCGTCATGCGCACCAGGCCTTCGGGCGTGTCCTCGCCCTTCTTCTGGATGAAGTTGACGGTGACGCCGGGCTGGCCGTTGGAATAGATCGGACTGGGACCACCGCGCAGGCCTTCGACGCGCGCGATGGTGTCATCGATGCGGAACAGCGTGGTGTTCTCGAGGAACGACAGCGTCGGCGGCGGGAAGATCGGCGAGCCGTCCAGCTGCAGGGTGAAGAACGGCGCATCGCCCTCGGAGGGCATGCCGCGGACGAAGACGTTGGCGCCGGTACCGCCGCCGCTGGCCTCCGCCCACACGCCCGGCACGATCTTCAGCAGGTCGGCGGTGCTGGTGGGCGCGGTTTCCTGGATCTGCTCCGGCGTGGCCGTGCTGATCGAGAAGCTGGCGTCGCGCTTGCGCAGGCCCTTGAACTTGGCCGTGCCGCTGACGACCACCGCGTCCAGCGTGGTCGCATCATCGTTGGCGGCGGCCGGCGCCGCCTCCTGTGCGGATGCCAGCGTCGGCGCCAGGGCCAGCGCAATGGCGGCCGACAGGGCGTAGCGCATCGGGTGCTTGGTGTGTTGCATGGTCTCTCCCTCCACGTAATGCGTTGTTGTTGTAGTGACAGGCTGCCGCCGCGGCTTCTGTGGCCGCGTGCGGTCAAGGCGAAACGAACGTCCTCAGGTCGAACTCGGCGATGCGGGGTATCACGGCGTCGGCATGGCGCAACGCGCGCGCATCGCCGATGCCCACGGCGGCCATGCCGGCGGCATGGATGGCTTCGATGCCGGCGGCGGCGTCTTCCACGCCGATGCAGCGGTGTGCGGGCACGCCGAGTGCTGCCGCGACATCCAGGAAGATGGCCGGGTCGGGCTTGGCGCGCACGATCCGGCCGGCGTTAGCGATGTAGTCGAAACGGTCTGCGATGCCCAGCTTGTCCAGCAGCGCCGGCGCATTGCGGCTGGCCGAGGCCAGGCCCAGCTTCAGCCCGGCCGCACGCGCGGCCTCCAGCACCTCACGCACGCCATCGAACAGGTCCTGCGGACCGACGCTGGCGATCTCCTGCACGTAGTAGCCGTTCTTGGTGTCGGCCAGCGCGCGCTTCTCGTCGGCGGAATACGTGCGCGACGCGCGCTCCAGGATGATCTCCAGCGACGCCATCCGGTCCACGCCCTTCAACCGCTCGTTGACCTGCAGGTCGAACGGCACGCCGATGTCGTCGGCCAGCCGCTTCCACGCGCGGTAGTGCGTATGCGCGGTGTCGGTCAGCACACCGTCCAGGTCGAAGATCAGTGCGTCGCACGCACGCGGGAACATCGCCTTGGGCGGCGCCGGCACGGCCAGCGGCAGCACGGCCTCGCGGCCCCGCGTCAGGTGCACGTCGCTGCCGGCGTGGCCGAACGCCAGCGCATCGCCCTCATCCAGCCGGTAGCGCACGCCGCGCGCCTCCACGTCCACCCGCAACACGCAGCCGCGCCAGCGCAGGTTGAACCCGTATCCCTTCCACGCCCGCGGCAGCGTCGGCGCGAACTGCAGCCGGCCGCGCACCACGCGCAGGCCGCCGAAGCCCTGTACCAGGCCCAGCCAGCTGCCCGCCATCGCTGCCATGTGCACGCCGTGGTCGGTGTTGCCGTGCAGGTCGTCCAGGTCCACGCGCAGGCTGGCGTCGAAGTACTGCCACGCCTTCTCGTCCTGCCCCACTTCGCTGGCGAGGATGCCGAACACCGGCGCAGACAGCGTGGAGTCGTGGGTGGTGACCGCTTCGTAGTAATCGAAATCGCGCCGTTTCGTTCCCGGGTCGATTCCGTCGCCGGCCAGCACCATCGCCATCACCACGTCAGCCTGCTTGCAGACCTGGTGGCGGTACAGCGTGAGCGGGTGGTAGTCGAGCAGCAGCGGGCGGTGCGCGCCCTCGCGTTTCGGGAACGGCCAGCGCGGCTTGCCGAGGAAGTCGTCGTCCTGAGGATGGATGCCCAGCGCCTCGTCGACCGGCAGGTGCATGGCATCGGCGGCGCGCTGCCACAGGGCGACTTCTGCGGCGTCCAGCCCGATGCGCGCGGCCAGCGCCCGCAGGGCGTCGGGACGATCGGCCGACAGCCGGTGCCACGCGTCCACCGCGCGCTGCAGGTGCCGCTGCGCCATGCGGTTGGTGTACCAGTTGTTGTTGACCAGCGTGGTGTATTCGTCCGGACCGGTCACTTCGTGGATGCAGAACGCGCCGCCGAGGCGCGGATTGAAGTGGCCTGCCTGCGGCCAGATGCGCGCGGTCTCGAAAAGAATCTCGGCGCCAGCCTCGCTGAGGAAGTCGAGATCATCGCTGGCGTCGAGATAAAGCCCGATCCCGTACGCGATGGCGGCGTTGATGTGGTACGCCGCCGAGCCGCTGGGATAGTGCGCGGAACATTCGCGGCCGGCGATGGTGCGCCACGGATACAGCGCGCCGCACGGGTGGTTCATCGCGCGCGCGGTGTCGCGTGCGCCATCCAGGGTGCGGTAGCGGTACATCAGCATGGCGCGCGCCACGTCCGGCGCGGTGAACGCCATCACCGGCAGCACGAAGGCTTCCGTGTCCCAGAAGCAGTGGCCTTCGTAGCCCTCGCCGGTGATGCCCTTGGCGGCCGTGCCGGTGATGCCGTCGCGGCCCGCCGACTGCAGCAGGTGGAACAGATTGAAGCGCAGCGCCAGTGCCGCCGTCGGATCGCCGTCCACCGACAGGCCGGCGCGCTGCCAGAACGCCTGCATCGAGGCGGCCTGCGCGGTGGCGATGCCGTCGAAACCGTCGCGCGACGCGCGCGCGAGCACGGCATCCACGCGGTCGGCCGCCGCGCCGTTGCCATCGTCGTAGGCGACGAACTTCTCGATCGTCACCGACGCGCCGGGTGCCAGCGTCGCGACGAAGCGCTGCTCGACGCGTCCCGGTTCCACCGCCGCACCGTCGAAGGCCAACGCCGGCGACATGAGGTGCCCCTGTGCGCAGACCAGCGCCACGCCGCTGTGATGGGTGCGCTGGGTCAGCCGCGCGTGGTCGGCATCGGCGTGCTCGTCCGCGACCAGCAGATCCTTGCCGCCATGCACGCCGATGCGCGGATCATCGCCCTGCTCGACCGCCTGCCGGCCGGTCTCGATGGACGACACCACCGTCAGCGGCCCCGCGTAATCGACGGAGGCCACCTCGAAGCGGATCGCCAGCAGCGCGCGCTCGGCCAGCGGCACCACACGCTGCGCGGTGATCTGCAGCGTGTGGCCCTGCGGCGTCTTCAGCCGCAGGCGCCGGTGCAGCATGCCGGCTTCCAGATCCAGGGTGCGTTCGAAGTCCAGCCATTCCGCCTCCGCCAACCGCAGCGGAACGTCGCCCAGCTGCAGGCGGAGGTGCTTGCCCTCGGCCACCGGCACGCGCGTGTCGGTGCTGCGGGTGAAGCCGGGGAAACGCTCGTGGTAGTGGATCGGGTTCTGCTCGAACACGCTGGACAGGAAGGTGCCGTCGCTGGCGCTGTCGTCTTCCTCCAGCGCGCCGCGCACGCCGAGGGTGCCGTTGGCCAGCGCGAACAGGGTCTCGTCGCGCGCCGCACGTCCGGCATCGAAGGCCCGCTGGGTGAGCCGCCAGGGATCGGACCGGCCCTCGCCCCGCGCCGTGTCCTGCTCCGTTGTCTGCGCTTGCTGCTGTTCCACCGACATCCTCGTGCTCATCTCTTGCCGCCCGTGGTGGCACCACGGGCGGGGGCACGCTAAAAGCCGTTGTTATCGATGTCAAGTTATCGATGTCAAAGCGGTCTCCGACGTCCTGCACCGCGGCCTTGGCGCGGGCAGCGCGGTGGACAGAACTCTTTTTATTCAATGCGTTAGGCGAGAAAAGGCCCGCGTCGGCGCGCCCGGATGTCTACCGGGTAGCCGCTGCAATGCAGCAGTGCGCTGCGCTCAGGTGGTGCGGACGACCAGGTGGGTCGGCAGGGTCTCGGACGCCGCCGCATCGCCCTCGATCAGGGCGCGGACCTTGCGCGCCAGCAGCACGCCGGCGTCGATGAAGTTCTGGTGCACCGACGTGAGCGGTGGCACGTAGGTGGCGCCGAGCGGCGTGTCGTCGTAACCGATCACCGACACGTCCTCCGGTACGCGGCGGCCGCGCTCGATCAGCGCGCGGATCGCGCCGATGGCCAGCAGGTCGCTGGCGGCGAACAGCGCATCGACCTGCGGGTGGGTTTCCAGCAGCGCATGCACCGCGTCCGCACCGGCACCGACGGTGAAACTCGCGACGGTCGGCGTCAACGGCGTGATGCCATGGCGGGCGAGCGCGTCGCCGAAGCCTTCCAGCCGCTCCGCGAACTCGCCATGCGCCGGATCGCCGAGGAAGGCCGGCCGCCGCCGACCGAGCGCGATGAAGCGCTCCGCCGCCAGCGCGCCGCCACGCCGATTGTCGCTGCCGACGACCACCTGCGACTCGTGACGGCTCACCGCACCCCAGACGACCATCGGCCGTCCCCAGCGCTGCACTTCGTGCATGGCGTCCTCGTGCGCGCCCTGGCCGAGCAGGATCACGCCGTCGGCCGCCTGCACGTTGGGCAGCGAACCGCCCTGCAGCGACGTGAGCAGCACGCTGTAGCCGGTGGATGTCAGTTCCTGGGTGATGCCGCCGAGCAGGTCGAGCGGGTACGGCCCGGACATCTGCCGTTCCACCGTGGGCTTCATCTCCACCACCACCGCCACCGTCATGCTGCGACGGAGCTTGAGGTTGCGCGCGCTGACATTGAACGAATACCCGTACTGCTGCGCGACCTGGCGGACGCGTTCGCGCGTCTCCGCATTGACCAGCGGGCTGTCGCGCAGCGCGCGCGACACGGTGATCGCCGAGACGCCGGCCACCTTCGCCAGGTCCGCCATGGTCAGGTGTCCGCCGGGCGTCGGCAGGTCGGCGCGCGCCCGCGGCTTGCGCTTGGCAGGGGGCATGCGGCTCATTTCCTTGCGCGGCTGGCTTCGTAGTGTGCGATGTACGCGTCCACCGGTGTGGATGCGATGACGCCACCGATGACCTCCGGCAGCAGGTCGTCCAGCGCCTTGAACCGCAGGCAGCTCTTGCCCATGTCCAGCCGCTTGCCGGCGTCCGCGTAGGCGTTGCGCAGCACCACGTCCTGCGCGGAGTTCTCATGGCACGTGGTCAGGTACAGCGCGTAGTACTGCTTCTGCGCCGCCAGCGCCACATAGGACAGTGGCTGCTTGTTGTAGGTGGTGGGATACCGGGACAACGGGATCTCCCAGCAGACCATCCCCCAGTTCATCGTCTCGGCGTAGCCGGCAGGCAGGTGCCGGTTGACCAGATCGCGTACCGCCGACATCACCACGCGCCGTTCTTCGGGCAGCTCCGCCAGGTAATCGTCGACCGTCTTCGCCTTGCTGCTGGCCATGGGCATCGCTCCTCGTCGCGCCGAGATTAGCGCAACCACGCGGCCGATGTCGTGGACCCTCGCACCCAGGGCGACGTGCGCCTGCAGGGCGCTGCCTGGCCTGCCATCGCGCGCATCACGCATCCAGTCCAGTCAGCGACATGCACGTGCAGTGAAATGCGCGGACATCACCCGCGATATTCCGCGCGGTTTGTGATCGGTTCACGTCGCGACGTGGCAGGCGTTCATGCACGGA
The DNA here is from genome assembly GCF_035999195.1 of Pseudoxanthomonas sp. NCBI lineage: Bacteria > Pseudomonadati > Pseudomonadota > Gammaproteobacteria > Lysobacterales > Lysobacteraceae > Pseudoxanthomonas > Pseudoxanthomonas sp. Next base: position 121,401 of record NZ_DASYGY010000004.1, on the reverse strand, counting down.
TGGTTACGGTGCGCTCGCCCTGAAGGCCACGACGCATCGCGTCGTCTTCGGGGACATAAGAAAACAAAACAGGAGACACCCCCATGAAGTCGCTTCGTACCCTCACGATTGCCCTTGCTTCCCTCATCGCTGCCCCGGCGGCGTTCGCACAGGATGCCACCACCGACAGCGCGTCCTCGACGTACGACAAGCGCTTCGCCGTCGTCGGTGGCGCCGCCATCCTCAAGCCCGACCGCGATCCGGCGCCCGGCCTGAAAATCGATGGTGATGTCGCGCCCGTGATCAGCGCCAGCTGGTACGCCACCCCCAACATCGCGGTCGAGCTGTGGGGCGCGGCCGACAAGTTCAACCATCGAGTCAAGGCCGATGGCGCCGGCAAGATCGGCACGGTCGACCAGCAGCCGATCGCGCTGAGCGGCCAGTACCACTTCGGTACGCCCGACCAGGTGATGCGTCCGTTCCTGGGCCTGGGCTACTACGAGTCCAACTTCAGCAACGAGAGCATCGGCGGCGACGGTGCGCACGTGGGACTGGAGACCGCCAAGGGCGCCATCGCCACCGCCGGCGTGGACTTCAACATCAACGAAACCTGGTTCGCACGCACCGACGTGCGCTACATGAAGGGCGACGCCGGCGTGCGCGTGGCCGGCCAGGGCACCGGTGAAGAACTGACGATCGACCCGTGGGTCGTGGGTGTGGGTATCGGCGCGCGCTTCTGATCCATCGCTCCGACGCGTCGATACGGCGGCGGGCCTCCGGGCCCGCCGCCTTTCTCTTGGCAGAGCGGAGCGTGCTCCTCTGCGTGACCCGGCCTCGGCAATCCTGGCGTCAACGCACGCCGCGCAGCCGCTCCAGCCGCGCCACGCGCCACTTCACGCACCACGCGTAGACCAGGTAGTAGCCCAGCAACAGCCCCGCCACCGCCAGCAGGCTGCCGTGGCCACTCAGCAAGGCATGCGTCGCCGGCACGCTGTCCGTGCGCCAGTACTGCACCATCTGCACGCCGCCCAGCACGATGCGGCCGGCGACGATGGCCACCAGCAGCAGCGCCAGCCACGCATTGGGCTGGTAGAACACGCCCTGCGGCGCGACTTCCCAACGCGTCAGCCATACCCCAATCAGGCCGAGGACGCCACCCGCGAGCAGGCCGACTCCCGCCCCCACCAGACTGTCCGGCCACCAGATCAGGCCGAACGCACTGACCACGCCGAACAGCGCGACCGAGACCAACAGGCTCCATGCATTGAAGGCCAGCAGCCAGCCGCGCGCCATGCGCCGCGAGCGTCCGTAGCGGTAACGCTGCCACAGCGACAGCGGCAGCAGCACGACCCACAGGGCGAGCAAGAGGAAGACGAACAGCAGCACGAGGACGATGGGCATGCGTGCATCATGCCGCAACGCGTGTCAGGGGTGCTCGGCTTCCACATGCACCTTCTCGCGGCGCAGCAGATACAACCCGCTCGCCACGATGATGCCGGCCCCGATCCAGGTGACGCCATCGGGCAGCACCGACCACAACGCCACGTCCAGCAGCACGCCCCAGACCAGCGCGGTGTATTCCAGCGGGGCGATCAGCGACGCCTCGCCGCGACGGAAGGCTTCGGTCAACGCCACCTGCGCCAGCGAACCGGACACGCCGACGCCGGCGATGATCCACCCATGCGCCGGTTGCAGCGGTTTCCACGCCGGTAATGCCAGCAGCCACGCCCCCAGCGAAAGCAGCACCACGAACCAGAACACCATCGCCTGCGTGCTGTCGCGCTGCGCCAGCATGCGCACGGTGACCGCGCCCATCGCGTAGCAGATCGCCGCGATCAGGATCGCCAGTCCACCGCCGGTCAACATGCCCTCGCCGGTCGGGCGGAGGATCACCAGCACACCGGCCAGGCCGATGAAGATCGCCACCCAGCGCGCCGGCCCCACGCGCTCCTTGAGTAGCGGACCCGCCATCGCCGTGACCAGAAGCGGTGCGACGAAGGTGATCGCATACGCCGTCGACAGCGGCATGGTCCGCAGGCCGTAGACGAACCCCGCCATCATCGCGATGCCCAACGCGCCGCGCAGCAGATGCAGCGGCCAGTAGACGCGCAGCAGCGACCGCGCCGGCACCGTCGCCAGCACCCACAGCGTCACCAGCGGCAGCGAGGAGAGCCCACGCAACGCCGCCACCTGCAGCGGCGGGTAGTGCGACGACAGCAGCTTCAGTCCCGCATCCATCAGGGCGAACATCAGCACGGCCGCCAGCATCAACAGGACGGCCGAGGCGAGCGAGGGGCGGGAAGCGGACATGCACCATTATCGCCTTGGCCGACCGCGTTGCGCGCGCCTGCGCTACCCTGCACGCACCCACCCTCGCAGGCAGGCCGATGACAGGGATCGCTCCGCGTACCGACGCCTCGCCGCGCTCCCGTCTCGTCCTGCGCCTGGCCTGGGCCGGCCTGTGGCTGCTGCTCGGATTCGTCAGCCTCGAGTTCCTGCTCGCCGCGTACGACAAGTACCGCCATCTCGACTCACCGGCCTATGGCATGTTCATGACCCGGCGCGGCTGGCTGTGGCTGCATCTCGCCGGCGGCCTCACCACCGTCCTGCTCGGGGCCGTGCAGTTCCTGACCCGGTGGCGCCGGCGCAATCCGCGGCTGCATCGCCTGTCTGGCCGCGTCTACCTGGTCGGCATGCTGGTGGCGGCGACGGGCGCGACGGGACTGATCGCCACCTCGCCGGCGCCGTTCGCGATCCGCCTGGCGTTCGCCGCCACCGCGCTGGCCTGGCTCTGCACCGCATTGACCGGCCTGCTCGCGATCCGCCGCGGCGCGGTCGACCGGCACCAGCGATGGATGACGCGGAACTACGCGGTGACGCTGGCCCCGGTCATCTTCCGCCTGTCGCTGCCCGCCACCATCGCGAGCGGGCTGATGCCGTCGCCGACCTTGATCGCGACACTGCTCTGGTGCAGCTGGATCGTCCCGCTGCTGGTCTGCGAGGGCGTACGCCGACTCGCCGGGCGGCGGCGCGATTCGCGTGCGACCTCATCGGCCAGGACGGTACCGTTTGCCGACGCACGCTAGAATTCCGCGTCCCGCTACAGGAATCCCCCATGCCCTCCTTCGACGTCGTCTCCGAAGTCAACGTCCACGAGCTCACCAACGCCGTGGACCAGGCCAACCGCGAACTCTCCACCCGTTTTGACTTCAAGGGCGTGGACGCCAAATTCGTGTTGGAAGAGAAAATGATCACCCAGTCCGCGCCCAGCGATTTTCAGCTCAAGCAGATGACCGACATCCTGCGCGGGCGCCTGATCGCTCGTCAGATCGACGCCCGCTGCCTGGAATTCGGCGACGTGGAAACCAACCTGGCCGGCGCGCGCCAGAAGATCACCGTCAAGCAGGGCATCGAGCAGAAGCTGGCGAAGAAGATCGTCAGCACCATCAAGGACGCCAAGCTGAAGGTCGAAGCGCAGATCAACGGCGACAAGCTGCGCGTCACCGGCAAGAAACGCGACGATCTGCAGGACGTCATCGCGCTGCTGAAGAAGACGGACTTCGAGCTGCCGCTGCAGTTCGACAACTTCCGTGACTGAGTCGCCCGCCACGACCGGCGACGCACCCGATCCCCTCGACGCCACCCGACGTTGGGTGGAACGCGCGGTGATCGGGCTGAACCTGTGCCCGTTCGCCAAGGCGGTGTACGTGAAGCAGCAGGTGCGTTTCGTGCTGAGCGATGCCAGCACGCCGGAAGCCCTGCTCGAGGAACTGGCGGAAGAACTGGTGCTGCTGCGCGATACCGACCCCGAGCAGGTCGACACCACGCTGATCGTGCATCCGGACGTGCTGACGGATTTCCTGGACTACAACGACTTCCTGGACAACGCCGATGCGGCGGTCGAGGCGCTCGACCTGCAGGGCGTCATCCAGGTCGCCAGCTTCCATCCGGACTATCAGTTCGCCGGCACCATGCCGGACGACATCGGCAACTACACCAACCGCTCGCCCTACCCCACCCTGCACCTGCTGCGCGAAGCCAGCATCGACCGTGCGGTGGAAGCCTTCCCGGACCCCGACATCATCGTCGAGCGCAACGTGAAGACGCTGGATGCACTGGGGCATGCGGGCTGGGCGAAGCTGTTCGCGGAGTGACGAGGCTCTGTGCTTTCGGTAGGAGCGACGTAAGTCGCGACCGAACCCCATCAGCGCGCAGGATCGGTCCGCAAGTCACTCGTTCCCGAGCCAGACGGCATCCCAGTACGGATACTTTCCTATCGCATCGACCAATCCTGCACGCAGAGGATTGGCAATCACATAGCGCGCTGCGACCCTGAGATCGTCGCTGCACCGCATCGCCCGATCATGGAAGCCGGGAGCCCAGACACCGTCATGCTGGCGACCGACCCGGAAAGATCGGGAGGTATTGGCTTTCAACCGCTGGATACAGACGGGAAGGGTCTCCATCGCTCCCAGTTCGATCAGTCCATGCCAATGGTCCGGCATCAGCACCCAGGCCATCAGGCGCGAGCGATACCAAAGCCGCTTGTCCGTGATCGCGCGCGCCATGTCGTGAGCCATAACCGGATCGGAGAACAACGGCCGTCGATTACGGGTGACGAAGGTCACCAGGTAGACATGCCCGGCAATCGACCTGCGTCCACGGCGGAGACCGGCATGACCCTGCGCAGGACGGTGAGGTGCGAATTGATCCATGCCTGCGAGCATGGTGTCCTCCATCTCCGGAGCGATATCGGGAGATGGCAGGAAAACGGGTCGGATTTTGCCGTGCGGTCGCGACTGACGTCGCTCCTACAGCAGCTCCCCCGCCAAGCGCCGCTCCAGCAACCTGCGCGCATCATCCAGCGACGGCAGGATCATGTGGCCGAGCGCGCGGACGCCGTCATCGGGCTCCAGCAGGTCCGGGATCTGGATGGGATGCATGCCGGCCGCCAGCGCGGCACGCACGCCGGTCGGCGAATCCTCCAGTACCAGGCACTGCGCCGGGTCGACGCCCAGCGACGCTGCGGCCAGCAGGTAGATGTCCGGCGCGGGCTTGGGATGCTCGACGTCGCTGCTGGTGCAGACCGCATCGAAGCGGGGTAGCAGGCCGGCGGCCTCCAGCTTCCTCATTGCGAGCGGACGGCGCGTCGATGTGGCCACCGCGCGCGGAATGCGCTTCGCCTGCAGAAAATCCAGCATCTCGACGATGCCCGGCCGGTGCGGCATACCCGCCTCGACCACCGCGTCGTAGAGGGCGTGCGAGCGTTGCAGTATCCGTTCCCGCTCGGCTTCGCCCACGGCCTCGTCCAGCAGGTGACGGCAGACGGCTTCGCTGTGGCCGACCATCGACAGCCACAGCAGCTCGGGCAGGTCGTGGCCGCACTCGCGCGCCGCATCGGCCAGGCACGCGATGATGGCGCGCTCGCTGTCGAGCATCAGCCCGTCCATGTCGAAGATCACCGCCGCAGGGGTGAACGGCAGGCCCCCTGCACTCATGCGGCGAACTCGAACAGCCGGCGCAGGTCATCCGCATTGAGGATGCGCCACTGGCCTTCCGGCAACCCGTCCAGCGTCAGCCCGCCTACGCCGCTGCGGTGCAATGCCTGCACGTGATTGCCGACGGCGGCGAACATGCGGCGTACCTGGTGGTACCGGCCCTCGGTGAGCGTCAGCTGCGCATGCCGCGGATCGATCACGTGCAGCTGCGCCGGTGCCAGCGGCGTCTGTTCCGATTCCAGCATCAGCGTGCCGCTGGCGAAGAGCGCGCCTTCGTCGCCGCGCAGGTTTTCGGCCAGCGTGGCGTCGTAGACCTTGGGCAGGTTGGCCTTGGGCGAGATGATCCGGTGCAGCAGGCCGCCGTCGTCGGTGAGCAGCAGCAGGCCGCTGGTCTCGCGGTCGAGTCGTCCGACCGTGGACAGCACCGGTGAGCGCTCGCGGAACCGCGGCGGGAACAGGTCGTAGACGATGCGGCCGGTGTCCTTGGTCGAACACGTATAGCCGACCGGCTTGTGCAGCATGATCGCCAGGCCCGGTGCGGGATCGAGCGGTTCGCCGTCGACCCGGATGTTGTCGTGATCGACCGGGTCGTCGGCATACAGCACCTCGCCCGCAGCGTCGGTGATGCGTCCTTCGCGGAACATCCACTGCACCTGCTTGCGGCTGCCATAGCCCAGGTTGGCGATGTGCTTGACGATCTTCATGCGCTCACCGCCTCGCCCTGGTTGCCGCGATGACCTTGAAACCGTCGCGTTCGCCGGCCACGCGCACCTCGCCGAAGCGGTCGTTCAAGGTCTGCTCGTACGGCAGGTGGCGGTTGGCCACCAGCCACAGGCGCCCGCCCGGCTTGAGCGCGGCGGCTGCGGCCGTGATGAAGCGCTGGCCGATGTCCGGACGGTCCGCACGGCTCTGCGTGTGGAAAGGGGGGTTGCTGACGATGAAGTCGTAGCGCTGGGGCAATCCCGCGGTGACGTCGTGCCAGTGGAAATCGAGCGTTGCGCTCGCACCGGCATCCGCGAGGTTCGCCTTGGCCAGCGACAACGCGCGTGCCTCGGCTTCGTAGAGATCGAGCGCGGCGATGGCGGGATTGCGCGCCAGCAGCGACAGCGACAGGAATCCCCATCCCGCGCCCAGGTCGGCGCCGTGTCCGGCGATATCCGTCGGCAGGCATTCGACCAGCAGCGCGGAAGCCGGATCGATCCGGTTCCAGGCGAACACGCCCGGACGGCTGAGGTAGCGGCCACTCTCGATCCGGCGTGGCGCGTCCAGCGCCGACCATTGCGCGAGCAACGCGTCGTCGATGCTGTCCGCGCGCCTGCGCGTCCAGAACGTGCGGCAATGGAACTTGGTCAGCGTGCCGGCCAGGCCCGCGAGTTGCTTCAGGTCGGCTTCGCCCGATTTGGCGCCCTCGTTGTTGGTCATCGCGGCGACGACGACGCCGTCGGGCGCCGCCAGTTGCACGGCGCGCGCGAGCAACGCGCGCGCTTCTTCGCGCTGGCGCGGCGGCAACACCAGCACCAGCGGATAGCGCGCACCGTCATCGGCCGCGTCGGCCACCACGCGCAGTCCCGCGCGTTCCAGCAGTTCGGCATCGGGGCGGAAACTCTGTTCGCATACCAGCTGCGGCAGCGGGAACTGGCGCAACGCGGCGCCATCGCGCGCGCGCAGGAACAGGACCCGACCTTCGGGCCAGGCGAGTTGGCCCTGCGCAAAGGGCAGCATCAGCGCGTCGAGCGCGGGATCGGAGAATATGGAGGCCACGGTGCGAGGCGCGAAGGACGGGGTGCGTCATTCTAGCGGCAGCCGCTGGTGCTTCTTTCCGACGCCATCGGTCGGCCATCGAAAATAAGATCAAAAAAGTGTTGCGCTCCGCAAACAAGCGGCGTATCGTCCGCGCCCGTCGGCCACATGGCCGTTTTTTCAGCAATCGAATTCTTCCCATGAAGCCCGCCTATTCCTTCGACAGCAAGCCCGCCCTGCAGCCATCACGCTGCGGCCTGGCGCTGCGTGCGAACGGCAGCGACCTGCGCGGTACCGAACGCGCACGGCACCTGGACTTCTGACATCCGGCTGACTCCCTGGGAGATCGGCCACCCCGATCTCCCGAGGAACGCGAACGCCCTCGGGTCGCAAGTCCCGGGGGCGTTTTGTTTTCAGCGTTCGCGGAGGATGCGCATGCATCGAACAGGTTCGTCTCTTTCCACCACGGAAATCCTTTTCCGCCCTGGGGCATCCGGGTAGCGCGCGTGCGCGCCCCGATGCAGGGGCGCGGCTGCGACTGGCGCATGTGCGCTGCGTCGTGATGCCCCGATGCGGGCTGCACGTGGAGAGAACGCCGACAAGGGCGCATGGCGCCCGAACGGATTGCCGGTGGGCGACCGCCGGCAATGCGGAGCATCGATCGAACACGCGACAGCGGCACGGGTTTGTATCCCGTCCGGTGCGCGCGGCGCTGCCGTGGCGTATGCCGAAGCGTGGGAGACGGTGTTCCTCGAGCGGACGATAGCTCAGCGTGGGAGAGCAGCGGCGCATGCCGTTGGCCACCGGTTCGAATCCGGTTCGTCCACCACTGGATAGCTCAGATGGTTAGAGCATCGGACGGTTAATCCGACTGTCGCGGGTTCGATTCCCGCTCCAACGCCTGCAAGGGCACATGACCTGTCACGTCATGACACCGGGACGAAAGTCCCCCCAGGAAACGCCCCGTGCGGCGCAACGCCTTTCCGCGAAGGAATGCAGGAAGACGATGCATCGCAGCGGGGATGGTGCCGGCACCGCGCCCTCGACGCGGACGCGCGCAGCGTTCGACGCAGTCCATGGACTGCGCCCTCGCTGCGATGCGTCCGCCGACAGCGCCGGTCGCCCGCACCGCCCTCGTCCAGGGGCGTTTCCACCTTCTTCCGCCGATCGCGCATCGCGATGGGCACCGTTCGTCGCGGGACTCGATCCACCGCGGCGATCCGTTGGATCCGGATCGAACCACCAGAGCCAACAAGGAGAACAACGCCATGTTCTGGACCAAGAGGGTCGTGATCGGTGACGGCGAGCGCGGCCTGGTGTATCGCAACCTTCGGTTCGAGCGCGTGCTCGCACCCGGCGTGTACCGCTGGTTCGACCCGATGGGTCGGACCGAGGTGCGCACCTTCAACATCGCATCGCCGGAGTATTCCGGCCATGACGTCGACGCGCTGATCGCGGGCCTGGGCGAACGCCTGGGCGAGGTCTTCGTGCATGCCGACATCGGCGTGGACAAGGTCGGCCTGGTGCTGAAGAACGGCAAGCTGGAAGACGTGCTGCCGCCCGGCACGCGGCGCCTGTACTGGATCGGCCTGGTGAAGGTCGAGGTGCAGGCGGTGACGCTGGCCTCGCTGGACGTCGAGGGTGCCGTCGCGCGTCGCCTGCGCCAGTTGGGCACGTTGTCGAAGCTGGCCGTGGTGGCCGATGTGCCGGCGGAGTTCGCCGGCCTGGTGTTCATCGACGGCAAGCTCGAGCGCACGTTGTCCGCGGGTTCCTACGCCTTCTGGAATTTCCAGAAGAACGTGGTCGTGGACATCGTCGACCTGCGCGTGCAGACGATCGAAGTGTCGGGCCAGGAGCTGCTGACCCGCGACAAGGTCAGCCTGCGCGTGAACCTGGCCGCCAGCACACGCGTCACCGACGTGGTGGCCGCGCGCACCAAGGTCGCGAAGGTCGGCGACTTCGTCTACCGCGAGCTGCAGTACGGCCTGCGCAAGGCGGTCGCGGCCAGGACGCTGGACGAACTGCTGGGCGACAAGGCCTCGCTGGACGCCGACATCTTCGCCTACGTGCGCGGCCAGTTGACCGGCTTCGGCGTCGAGGTGCTGGGCGTGGGCGTGAAGGACGTGATCCTGCCGGGCGAGATGAAGGAGATCCTCAACGGGGTGGTGCAGGCGGAGAAGACGGCGCAAGCCAACGTGATCCGCCGCCGCGAGGAGGCGAACGCCACGCGTTCCCTGCTCAACACCGCGAAGCTGATCGACGAGTCGCCGGTGCTGATGCGCCTGAAGGAGCTCGAGGCCCTGGAGAAGGTCACCGAGAAGATCGACAAGCTCACCGTGTTCGGCGGCCTGGATGGCGTGCTGAAGCAGCTGGTGACGTTGAAGTAGCAGGAACCTGCCCCCTCCCCCGTTCACGGGGGAGGGCTGGGGTGGGGGCACGCCGGAGCATGGCACGCGTCAGCGCATGGAGAGCGCGGGAACGCGGCCCAACCTCTGGCGCGATACGGCGCTGCGGTGCCGTTCGCCCCCATCCCGACCTTCCCCGCTTGCGGGGGAAGGGGCTTCATCCTTTCAATGGAGTGAACACATGAACATGCAATCCCGATTCGAACTGCTGCACGCCGAGGGCAGCACCACGCCGATCAAGGGCTGGGTGCGCGGCGTGCCGCTGGAACAGCAGGCCCACGAGCAGCTGCAAAACATCGCCTCCATCCCGTTCGTCGGGCCGTGGGTCGCGGTGATGCCCGACGTGCACCTGGGCAAGGGTGCGACGGTGGGTTCGGTCATCCCGACCCGCGGCGCGATCATCCCGGCGGCGGTCGGCGTGGACATCGGCTGCGGCATGGCCGCGGTGCGCACCACGCTGCGCGCGAAGGACCTGCCCGACAGCCTGGCGCAACTGCGCTCGGGCATCGAGCGCAGCGTGCCGGTCGGCAACGGCCGTGGCGGCGAGCACTGGAAGCTGCCGGACAGCATCGGCACGCGCATCGCGCAGTCGGGGCTGGCCGAGCGACTCGACGTGATCAAGGAGAAGCACCGCAGGATCCGTACCGACAAGCTGGATCGCCAGATCGGCACACTGGGCGGCGGCAACCACTTCATCGAGCTCTGCCTCGACGAAAGCGATGCCGTGTGGGTGATGCTGCACAGCGGGTCGCGCGGCACCGGCAACCTGATCGGCAACTACTTCATCGAGCGGGCGCGCGAGCAACTGGCGCACCGTGTGCTGGGCTTCCACCTGCCGGACAAGGACCTGGCCTTCTTCATGGAAGGCGAGCCCCTGTTCGACGACTACGTGGAAGCGGTGTCGTGGGCTCAGGACTACGCCCGCGAGAACCGCGAAGCGATGATGTCGCGCGTACTGGCGGAGATGCGCCACCGCCTGCCGAAGTTCCAGCTGGAGAAGATGGCGGTGAACTGCCACCACAACTACGTGCAGAAGGAAACGCACGGCGGCGTGGACCTGCTGGTGACGCGCAAGGGCGCGGTGAGCGCGCGCGCAGGCGAACTGGGGATCATCCCCGGCAGCATGGGCGCGAAGAGCTTCATCGTGCGCGGCAAGGGCAACGCGGACAGCTTCCACAGCTGCAGCCACGGGGCAGGCCGCGTGATGAGCCGTACCGCCGCGCGCCAGCAGATCACGCTGTCGCAGCACCGCGAGGCCACGGCGCACGTCGAATGCCGCAAGGATGCCGGCGTGATCGACGAGTCGCCGGCCGCCTACAAGGACATCGACGCGGTCATGGCCGCGCAGTCCGACCTGGTGGAGATCGTCCACACGCTGCGCCAGGTGGTGTGCATCAAGGGGTGAGCTTCGGCTCGCCCCTTTTTTTTAAAGCTGCCATTGCTTGTGTGGGAGCGACGTAAGTCGCGAACGGGTACCGGTAAAGCCTCATCGCGACTTACGTCGCTCCCACATCAGCAAGAAGCATCAGCCCTGCAGCTCGCGCAGCGTCACCGACGGCGGCGCGTCCAGCACCTTGCGGGTGGCGAACAGACCGGTACCGAGTGCGGCCAGCATGCCGAGGCCACCGCCGATGGCCGCCAGCTGCCAGTTGGCCTTCCACGGCAGGTCGAATACCTGCGTGGCGACCACGCCGGAGAGCACCGACGCGGCGATCGCCGCGACCAGGCCCGACAGCAGCCCGATGGCCGCGAACTCGGACGCCTGCGCCAAGCGCAGCTGGCGACGGCTGCCGCCGAGCACGCGCATCACGCCGCCTTCCAGCAAGCGCTCGTCCTGGCTCGCACTCACCGCGGCCATCAGTACCAGCAGGCCGGCCGCCAGCGAGAACCAGAACACCACCTGCACCACCTGGGAGACCTGCTCCGCCGTGCTGCGCACCTGGTTGAGCACCGCTTCCACATCGATCACCGACAGGTTGGGATACTGGTTGACCAGGTCGCGGGTGAAGGCGCTGTCGCCCGCTGGCACGCTGACGGCGGTGATGTAGCTGGCCGAGTAGCCATCGAGCGCACCCGGCGATGCGACCACGAAGAAGTTCGGCCGGAAACTCTCCCAGTCGACGCTGCGCAGGCTGGTGATGCGGCCCTCGAAGCGCTGGCCGGCGATGTCGAACGCGACCTCGTCGCCGAGCTTCCAGCCCAGGTCTTCGGCGAACTCCTCCTCCACCGACAGCTCCGGCGATGCCGGCGTACGCCCGGTCCAGAACGCGCCGGCCGTCACCTTGTTGTCGTCGCGCAGCGTCGCCGCCATCGACAGGTTGAACTCGCGATCGGCACGCCGTTGCGCGCGCTCGTCGGTACCCGCGTAGTCGGCGCCGCTGGTGGGCTTGCCGTTGTGCTCCACCAGGCGGCCGCGGATCATCGGATACAGGTCGACTGCCGACAGGCCGCGTGCCTGCATGAAACCCTTCACCGGCTCCACCTGGTCCGGCTGCACGTTGATGATGAAGCGGTTGGGCGCATTCGCCGACAGCGCCAGCTGCCAGCGGTCGAGCAGGTCGGTGCGCACGAAGGTCAGCAGCAGCAGCGCCATCAGGCCGAGGCCGAGCGCCGATACCTGGGCGATCGACGTGCCCGCGCGGCGACTGACGTTGGCCAGGCCGTAACGCAGGCTGCCGCGCAGGCGCGAGCGGACACGGCGCACCAGCACGATCAACAGCCATGCCAGCAGCGCAAGCACGGCGAGCGTGCCGACGATGCCGACCAGCATCGCCGTGCCCAGCGTCGGCGAACCCGCCTTCCACCACAGCAGCGCGCCGAGGCCGACGAAGCCGGTCAACGCCACCAGCCAGGCGCTCGGCTCGGTGCGGTCCAGGTCGCGACGCAGCACGCGGAGCGCGGGCACGCGACGCAGCGCCAGCACCGGCGGCGCACCGAAGGCGAGCAGCACGATCATGCCCACGCCGTACCCCTGCAATGCAGGCATCAGGCCCGCCGGCGGGATGTCGATCTTCAGCGACTGCTGCAGCCAGCTGCCGATGCCCCACTGCAGGCCGAAGGCGATCAGCACGCCGACCGTGCAGGCCGCCAGCCCCAGCAGCACCAGTTCGCCCACATGGATGCCGACCAGCGTACGCTGCTGCGCGCCGAGGCAGCGCATCACCGCGGTGCCGGACAGATGCCGTTCGCTGTGCCGGCGCGCCGCCATCGCCACCGCGACCGCCGCCAGCACGACGGAGACCAGCGCGGCCAGGCCGAGGAAGCGGCTGGCACGATCCAGTGCGGAGCGCACTTCCGGGCGCGCATCCTGGATCGTTTCCATGCGCTGGCCACGCGCGAGCTGCGGCTTCACTGCGGCGGTGAACGTCTCGACCGCAGCGGCGTCGCCGGCGACCACCAGCCGGTAGCGCAGGCGACTGCCTTCCTGCACCAGTCCGGTTGAAGGCAGGTCGGCGAGGTTGAGGAAGACTTTCGGTGCGACGTTGAAGTAGTCGAGCGCGGCATCCGGTTCCTGCGTCACCAGCGCCGCCAGTGTCAGCGTGCGCGTGCCGATGCCGATCTCGTCGCCGGGCTTGGCGCCCAGCGTCTCCGCGCCCGCCTGGCTGATCCAGAGCGTGCCCGGTGCGGGGATGCCGCCCGCATCGCGCTCGGCGCCGCCTGGCCGGTCGACCACGCGGAAGCTGCCGCGCAGGGGAAACCCTTCGCCCAGCGCACGCAGATCGCCCAGCGACAGTGAGTCGCCGGCGCGGATCATGCTCTGCAGTTCCTGCGTTTCGGTCACGCGCAGGCCGGGGGCTTGCGCCAGCGTGCGCAGTGCGTCGGTCGGCGGCGCATCGCCGCGCACGACCACGTCGCCGCCGAGCAGACGGTTCGCTTCGATCGCCAGCGCGCGTTCGGCGCGGTCGGTGACGAAGCCGACCGCCGTGACCGCGACGACCGCCAGCACCAGCGCGGCGAACAGGATGCGCACATCGCCCGCGGCGAGGTCGCGCCGCAGTTGGCGCCAGGCCAGCGCCAGCGTCTTCATGCGGTCGCGCCCTGCAGGCGGCCGGCGTCCAGCCGGATCAGGCGCCGGCAGCGCGCAGCGAGATGGTCGTCGTGGGTGACCAGGACCAGCGTGGTGCCCGCGTCCGCATTCAAGGCGAACAGCAGTTCGATGATCGCCTGGCCGGTGTGCGTGTCGAGATTGCCGGTGGGCTCGTCGGCGAACAGCAGCGATGGCCGCGTGACGAAGGCGCGCGCCAGCGCCACGCGTTGCTGCTCGCCGCCCGACAGCTGCCGCGGATAGTGGCCCAGGCGCTGGCCCAGCCCGACCTTCTCCAGGATCTGCCGCGCCGGACCTTCCGCATCGGCGTCGCCGCGCAGTTCGAGCGGCAGCATGACGTTCTCCAGCGCCGTCAGCGACGGCAGCAGCTGGAAACTCTGGAACACGAAGCCGACCTTCTCGCCGCGCACGCGCGCACGGCCGTCCTCGTCCATCCCGGAGAGCCGCTCACCGTCCAGCGTCACCGTGCCCGTGCTGGGCACGTCCAGGCCGGCGAGCAACGACAGCAGCGTGCTCTTGCCGGAGCCCGACGCACCGACGATGGCCACGGTGTCGCCGTGTTCGATGCGGAAGCCGATGTCGTCGAGTATCGTCAGGTCGCCGTCGGGCAGCGGGACATGCTTGCCCAGGCCCTGCACGTCGAGCACGGCATGGCGCACGGGGGCGGGAGCTTCAGGGGGGAGTCTGCTGGCGTCGGCCATGATCGTCTCGTCGGTCGTTTCGTGAATCATCGGGAGCACGGATTAAATGTTTCTTAATTTGAACAGGTATGGGGCCCTGCGCGCCCGCATGCAATGGGTTCTGGGCCTGTCGGTGCTGCTGCTCGTCGCATGGTCGGCACGGCCCGTCGCAGCGCAGACGGCCTCGGCTGCACCGGCAACGGGCACGCGCACGGTGCTGGTGATGGGCGATTCGCTGTCCGCCGCCTACGGCCTGGCGCCGGCGCAGGGCTGGGTGGCGCTGACCGGGGACCGCATCGGCAAGACCAAGCCGGGTTGGCGCATCGTCAACGCCAGCATCAGCGGCGAGACCACCGCAGGCGGCGCGGCACGCATGGCGGCGGAGCTGCAACGGCACAGGCCCGCCGTCGTCGTCATCGCGCTCGGCGCCAACGATGGCCTGCGCGGCCTGCCGCTGGCGCAGACCCGTGCCAACCTAGAGAAGATGATCAAGGCGGCCCAGGCGACCAGGGCGAAGGTGCTGCTGGTCGGCATGCGCATGCCGCCGAACTACGGACCCGACTACACGCGCGGCTTCGAGCAGAACTACCGCGCGCTGGCCAGCCAGTACAAGACCGCCCTGCTGCCGTTCCTGCTGGAACCGATCGCACTGGACCGCTCGGCCTACCAGGCCGACAACCTGCACCCCGTCGCCGGCGTGCAACCGAAGCTGCGCGACCATGTCTGGACCTCGCTGGAACCCCTGCTGCGCTGACGCCGGCAACGGCCGGCCGCCCGGTAGGATTTTTCCTACGCGGACGCGGGGTGTCCGCCGAATGTGATAGCTGGCACATTCGCGCACAGTGCGCACGCCGGTTCCCTGCCCGGCGTGTTGACTGGAGTCCGTCATGCCCCGCCTGCTGTTCACCATCGCCGCCAACGACAAAGGCTGGCAGCTCTACGAAGGCCAGTACGGCCGCAACTGGTTCGACAACCTCGGCGATGCGCGCGAAAGCGCCAAGCTGCTCGCCGCCACCCTGCACCAGCACCATGGCATCCCGACCGCCGTGGTCGTGGAAATGCCCAGCAACGAGTCGGTGCTGCTGGCCCGCCACGGCTGAGCCGCGCCGGCACGGCGCGCGGGCGCCGCCGAGCGGTCCGCGCGTCTCCCCGATGGCATGATGCGCACTCCACGTGCGGAGGCGCTGGCCATGGGCAAGCAGGCATTCGAGGCATCGCTGGCGGAAGGCCGGCACCGGCAGCTCGCACAGATGGCCGGCGACTGGGAAGGCAGCTTCCGGTTGTGGTTCACCCCGGACGCACTGGCCGGCGAGGCACCCCAACGCGGGCGCATCCGCAGTGCGCTGGGCGGGCGCTTCCTGATCCACGAATACGAAACCCGCTTCAACGACAACCCCATCGAAGGCGTCGTGATCTACGGCTACCACCTGGACGACGGGAACTGGGAATCGGCGTGGGTGGAAAGTTTCGGCACCGGCACCAGCATCATGTTCTCGACCGGCAGCGGAGGCGGCGCGCCCCACCCCGACATGCTCGGCAGCTACGGCGACGGACAGGGCGGCCCGCGCTGGGGTTGGCGGACGAGGCTGGAACAACCCGATCCGGACACCCTGGTCATCACCATGTTCAACATCACCCCGCAGGGCGAGGAAATGCGCGCGGTGGAAACGCACTACACCCGCGTCAGCCGCTGATGCCGGCCAGCTGCCGCAGGGCCTGCTCGAACACCTCGGGCGGCTGCCCGCCCTGCACCAGGTGGCGGTCGTTGAGGATCACCGACGGCACCGCGCGGATGCCACGCTGCTGGTAGAAATGCTCGCGCTCGCGGACCTGCGCGGCGTAGGTGTCCGCCTCCAGGACGCGCCGTGCTTCGGCGGCATCCAGGCCGGTGGACGCGGCGACGTCGACCAGGGTGTCGCGATCGGACACGTTGCGGCCTTCGCCGTGGTAGGCCTGCAGCAGGGCGCGCTTGAGCGCGAGCTGCTGCGCGGCGCCGAGCTCGCCTGCCCAGTGCAGCAGGCGGTGCGCATCGAAGGTGTTGTAGATGCGGTCGCGCTTCTGCAGGTCGATGCGCACGCCGAGGGCTTCGCCGCGCTGGCGGAGCGCTTCGCCGTTCTGCGCAAGTTGATCGGCGGTCAGGCCGTACTTCTTCGCGAGGTGGTCGGCGATGGACTCGCCCTCCGGCCCCATGTCGGGATTCAGCTCGAACGGCTGGAAATGCAGTTCGACCTGCAGGTCATCACCGACAGCCGCCATCGCGCGCTCCAGCGCGGCCAGTCCGATGGCACACCAAGGGCAGGCGACGTCGGAGACGAAATCGATCTTCACGGGCTTGGACATGCGCGGCGCCTCAGTCGTTGCCGGTGTTCTTGTAGACGCGACCCTGCTTCATCACGAAGCCGACGTTTTCCAGCACCGCCACGTCCTGCAGCGGATCGCCGTCGACGGCGATCAGGTCGGCTGAGTAGCCCGGCTTCAGCACGCCCACCTCCTTGTCGATGCCGAACAGCCGCGCATTGACCACGGTGGCCGAGCGGATCGCCTGCAGCGGCGTCATGCCGAACTGGACCATGCGCGAGAACTGGCGCGCATTGAGCCCGTGCGGATACACGCCAGCGTCGGTGCCGAAGCCCATGACGACGCCGGCCTGGTGCGCCTTGCGGAAATTCTCGCGTTGGGTGGCGCCGACGCGGCGCTCCTTCTCCAGCGATTCCGGCAGGAAGCCGGCCTTCTCGCCTTCGCCGAGGATGTACTCGGTGTTGTAGATGTCCATCACCAGCACCGTGCCGTGCTTCTTCGCCAGCGCGATGCCTTCATCGTCGATGAAGCTGGCATGCTCGATGGAATCCACGCCGGCCAGCAGCGCGTTGCGGATGCCGGTGGCGCCGTGCGCGTGCGAGGCGACCTTGCGCCCCAGCGCGTGCGCCTCGTCGACCAGCGCCTTCAGTTCCTCCAGCGAGTACTGCGGCGCACCGACTTCGGTGCCCTTGGACAGCACGCCGCCGGTGGAACAGGTCTTGATGAAGTCGGCGCCGAACTTGACGTTCTGCCGCACCTTCTGCCGCGCGGCCCACGGGCCATCGGCGACGCCCTCGCCGACCGCCTTGTACTCGGCCGGCAGCAGGTTGTTGTCGCTGCAGTGGCCGCCGGTGATGCCGATGGACACGCCACCGGCAAGGATGCGCGGGCCGTCGACCTCACCGTTCGCGATCGCATCGCGCAGCGCCACGTCGGCGTAACCGGGCGAGCCGGGCACGCGCACGGTGGTGAAGCCGGCCAGCAGCGTGGTGCGCGCGTTCTTGGCGCCCTTGATGGCGGCGGCCGGCAGCGAGATCGCCAGGCGGCGATAGCCCTGCAGATCGGCATCGCCATGGAGATGTACGTGCGCGTCCATCAGGCCGGGCAGCACGGTCTTGCCCGAGAGATCGTGCACCGTCGCGCCCGCCGGCACCGGCGTGTCCGCGGCCGGACCGATGGCGGTGATGCGCGCATCCTCGATGACGATGGCCTGATCGGTCAGCAGGCGACCGGATTCGACATCCAGCAGGCGCCCCGCCTTGACGTAGGTGGTGGCCGCGAACGCAGGCGCGCAGGCGACGGACAGGACGGCAGCGAGGACGCACAGGCGCATGGGGGATCCGGAAGTCGAATGAAGAGAGAGCGAATGTAGCAAGCCCACCCTGTAGGAGCGACGTAAGTCGCGACCGCGCACCTGGCCGCCCACGGAAAGCCGATGGTTTTCTGTTCGGGCGCGCTGCTGCGTTCTTGTTTCTGCACGGGGTACCGGCGCGGTCGCGACTTACGTCGCTCCTGCAGGGATTCCGTTGCGCGGCGCGATCAGACCGGCGTCGGATTGCGGTAGGCGAAGCCGGCCTGGTGCCAGTAGGGATACGGCTTCGGGCGCTGGCTGGCCTTGTCCAGCTTCGCCACCTGCTCCGGGGTGAGGTTCCAGCCGACCGCGCCGAGGTTCTGCTTCAGCTGTTCCTCGTTGCGCGCGCCGATCACCACGGTACTGACGGTGGGGCGCAGCAGCAGCCAGTTCAGCGCGACCTGCGGGATCGACTTGCCGGTCTCCTGCGCGACTTCGTCCAGCGCATCGACCACGTCGTACAGGTAGTCGAGATCGACCTGCGGTCCGGCGTCGTTGGCGGCCTGCGACTGCAGGCGGCTGGTCTCGGGCAGCGGCTGCCCGCGACGGATCTTGCCGGTCAGGCGACCCCAGCCCAGCGGGCTCCACACCACGGCACCCACGCCCTGGTCGGCGGCTAGCGGCATCAGCTCCCACTCGTAGTCGCGACCGACCAGCGAGTAGTACGCCTGGTGCGCGACGTAGCGCGTCCAGCCGTGGCGGTCGGCGGCCGCGAGCGACTTCATCAGGTGCCAGCCGGAAAAGTTGGACACGCCGAGGTAGCGGATCTTGCCCGCCTTCACCAGCGTGTCGAGCGTGGACAGCACTTCCTCCACCGGCGGGCGCGCATCGAAGCCGTGCAGCTGGAACAGGTCGATGTAGTCGGTGCCGAGGCGCTTGAGCGCGCCATCGACCGCATTGATCAGATGGTGGCGCGACGAGCCGACCTGGTTCTCGCCGTCGCCGAAGCGGAACGTGGCCTTGGTGGAAATCAGCAGCGAATCGCGTGCGCGTCCCTTGATGGCCTGCCCGAGGATCTCTTCGGCGGCGCCTTTCGAATAGATGTCGGCGCTGTCGAACATGGTCAGGCCGGCATCGAGGCAGATGTCGACCAGGCGGCGCGCCTCGGCCACGTCGGTGCTGCCCCAGGCGCTGAACAGCGCGCCCTGGCCGCCGAAGGTGCCGGTGCCGAAGGACAGCACGGGGACGCGGAAACCGGATGCACCGAGATAACGATAGTCCATGGGGAATGCCTGCTGGAACGGGGGAGTGCGCCATTGCACTCCCCCGTCGCCGCAACGGCAACCCCTTGCGATGGAACGCTCAGTTCGCGCTTGCGGCCGGGCGCACGATGACTTCGCTGACATCCACGTCGTCGGGCTGTTCCACCGCATAGGCGATGGCCCGCGCGATGGCCTCGGCGGGAATCGCGACCTGGCGGAAATCCTCCAGCCACGCCTTGATGCCGGCATCGCTGGTGGTCTCGGCCAGTTCGCTGGTGGTCACGCCCGGCGACACCACGGTGACGCGGAGATCGTCATGCTCCTGGCGCAGGCCTTCGGAGATGGCCAGCACCGCGTGCTTGGTGGCGCAGTACACCGCCGCGCTGGGCCACACGCGATGGCCGGCGGTGGACGCGACGTTGATGATCTGGCCGCCGCCCTGCGCCTGCATCACCGGCAGCGCAGCGGCGATGCCGTGCAGGACGCCGCGGATGTTGACGTCGATCATCTGGTTCCATTCGTCGATCTTCAGCGCGGCCAGCGGCGACAGCGGCATCACGCCGGCATTGTTGACGATGACGTCGAGCCGGCCGAATTCGGCCTGCGCGAACGCGACGAAAGCCTGCACGTCGTCGGCACGGGTGACGTCGAGCGCGCGCTGGCGGGCCGTGCCGCCGGCGGCTTCGATCCCGGCGACCAGCCTCTCCAGCCGGTCGGTACGGCGCGCACCCAGCACGACCGTTGCGCCACGGCGGGCGAGTTCGCGGGCGGTGGCTTCGCCGATGCCGCTGCTGGCACCGGTGATGGCGATGACTTTTCCTTGGATTCCGGACATGGGACACCTCGTTGGGGGAAGCACGGCGCGGGTGCGCCGGGACGGTGCGCAGTCTGGGCGCCGCGACCGCCGCGTCGATATCCGGTTTCTCCACGATGCTTGCCTGATCCTGCGCAGGCTCGAGGCGAGCGGTTCCATCCGCCGGCACCGTGCGTAGACTCGCCCCATCCCCACCCCCTGTCCCCCAAGGCTTCCCCATGGCAGACACCACGCCCGCCCACGACGGCTGCCTCCGCGAACTGGCCGGCCTGATTGAACGATCCGCCCGCAGCGACGGCCTGCACACGACCGCCATCCCGTCGCTGCAGTTCTCGCGCCTCAGCGCGCCGATGCCATTGCCGATGCGCGGCGTGCAGGAGGCGGCCCTGTGCCTGATCGTGCAGGGCGCCAAGCGCGCGATCCTCGCCGACGAGGTATACGACTACGACGCGAGCCGCTTCGTGGTGGCCTCGGTCGACCTGCCGGTCACCGCACAGGTGACCCAGGCCTCCGCGGATGCGCCGTACCTGTGCCTGATCCTGAAACTCTCGGCGTCCACCATCGCCGAACTGGTCACCCAGGCCGAATCCGCGGACGCCCCGCTGCCGCCACCCTCGCGCGGCCTGTGCCTGGCGCCCAGCAGTGTGGAACTGCTGGAGGCCGCGATCCGGCTGGTGAAACTGCTCGACACACCGCGCGACATCCCCCTGCTCGCGCCGCTGATCGAACGCGAGATCCTCTACCGCGTGCTGTGCAGCCCGCAGGGCGCGATGCTGCGCCACATCGGCATCGCCGACAGCCAGGGCCAGCGCGTGGCCAAGGCGATCCACTGGCTGCGCCAGCATTACGCCAAGCCGCTGCGCATCGACCATATCGCCCGCGAGGTGCACATGAGCACGTCGGCGCTGCACCACCACTTCAAGGCGGTCACCGCGATGAGCCCGCTGCAGTACCAGAAGCAGCTGCGCCTGCAGGAAGCGCGCCGGCTGATGCTCAGCGAAGTGCTGGACGCGGCGAGTGCCGGGCACCGCGTGGGCTATGAAAGCCCGTCGCAGTTCAGCCGCGAATACAGCCGCATGTTCGGTGCGCCGCCGGTGCGCGACGTGGAGCGTCTGCGCAACCTCTGAATGGCCTGGAAACCGCGACTGAACGCCATGCGGCGCGTGGCGCGCCGCCGTGTTGTCTCACCCCACCGGCGGGCGCACACTTCGTGTGACTCCCACGGAGGTTCCGTCATGAAGGCGCCTGCCCTGCTGTTCTCCGCCGTCGTCGCGCTGGCGTTCGCCGCCGGCGCCACCGCAGCTCCCAAAACCGTCACCGATCCGAACCTGCCGCGCAGCGTGCCCGCCGATGGCGGCGCGGTCAGCGTCAGCTGGACCGATCCCGCGCAGTTCAGCGAGATCAAGTACAGCGGCAACCGCTGGGAAGCCGAACGCGGCACCTGGGTCACCCAACTGGCGACCTACCTGCGCGACGAGGCCGGCCAGCGCCTCGCGCGAGGGCAGACCCTGGACTTGACCATCACCGACATCGACCGTGCCGGCCGTTACGAGCCGACGGTGCGGATCGGCATGAACGACATCCGAGTGGTCAAGGATCTGTACCCGCCGCGCATGACGCTCAGCTTCACGCTGAAGGGCGCGGACGGCCAGGTGGTGGCCGAAGGCGAGCGCAAACTGGTCGACCACGCCTTCCTGATGGGCACGCAGATCAACAACAACGATGCGCTGCGCTACGAGAAGCGGCTGATCGACGACTGGCTGCGCAAGGAGTTCCGCAGCGGCGCGGCGCTCACCTCGACGCGCTGATGTCCGCGCAGGATCGCGACAGGCAGGCCCCGCTCAACGCGGGGCCTGTCCGTTTCCGTCTTCGGATTCGTGCGGATAGACCGCCGACACGGTGCACTGGAAGCGCATGCCGGCGCGGAAGCGCGAGGCGCGCACGTCGTCGCTGACCGGGTACGGCGACGACGCGTCGAACGACACGCTGTCGCCGGTGCCGTCGGCGACCACCCGATCGCCCGGATTGCCGCAGATCAGGCTGATGCCCACGCCGGAACGGAAGCTGATGGCAGGCGCGGCATCGAGATCGGGACAACTCTGCGGCAACTCGACGCGGTAGTAGCGATGGCCGCCGGACCGCGCAGGCGAAACCTCCACCAGCATGCCCCTGCCGTCCTCGGACCATGAGCGGAGGTAGCGCGTGTCGAAGCAGTAGCTGGATGAGCCGCCGAAACCGCGACGGCGCTCCCCGCGCACTTCGACCGTCTCCAGCGTGGTGGCGGTGTCGTCGGCGAGCGCGGCGGCGGCGCGCGCAAGGCCGGCGTAGTCGCGCGCACTGACGGCCGTCACGGCGACGATCGGGCAGGTGGCCGTGCCGATGCGCACCGCCTCGCCCTCGGCACCGCAGACGCGCCCGCCGCGGGCGAGCAGCTGCGCGCTGGCGCCTGCGCTGCCCGGACAGTCGTCGCCCAGGTCGATGCGGACGCGCTGGCCGCTGCGGTCCAGGCCCGCCAGCTGACGGGACGAGGCCTGCCTCAGTTCGACGAGCTGGCGCGCATCGACGCAGGCCGCCGATGCGGGCGCGGGCAGCGACTGCGTCGAGGCCACGGGCGCGACCAGCAGCAGGGCGATGAAGGGCAGGATCGGGCGCATCCGTGTCTCGGGCAGACGTGAGCGCGGATCATAGTCCAGCCTTGCATGCCCGGTTGCGCGGCACCATATCCGGTGCGTCCCCCACGGAGCCCTGCCATGACCGCCTTCGACCTCACCCCGCCGACCGACGCGCAGCGCGAGACCCTGATCGCGGGACTGAGCGAGGAAGAGCGCCGCGTGCTGCTGCAGCACGGCACCGAAGCGCCGTTCTGTGGCGTCTTCCTCGACAACAAGCAGGACGGCGTCTACACCTGCCGCCTGTGCGGGCTGCCGCTGTTCCGCTCCAGCGCCAAGTTCGATTCGGGCACCGGCTGGCCGAGCTTCTTCCAGCCGGTGGACGAAGCGCATGTCGGCCGCATCCGCGACACCAGCTACGGCATGGTCCGCACCGAGATCGTCTGCGCGCGCTGCCAGTCGCACCTGGGCCATGTGTTCCCCGACGGCCCGCCGCCGACCGGCGAACGCCACTGCCTGAATTCGGTGTCGCTGGCGTTCACGCCCAATGGCGAGGCCCTGCCCGATCCGCTGCAGCGCGGCGGTGCGGAAGCGCAACCGGCCGGGTAGCCGACGGCGGCGCCTGTCACGGGACGGGCACATGACGGCGGTAGCCTGACCGTCACTTCACCGTCGCACGGCTGCAACATGGCCCCCGTCCCTTCCGAAGCGCGCTCCTCGCCGTTCTCCGGGCTGCCCGGCGCGCTGTGGCTGTACCGGTTCGACGCGGATGGCCGCGCCCGCGTACTGGAGGCCGGACAGTGCGGCCTCGACACCCTGCAGGCCGCCGGAGATCGCTGGCACTGGTTGCATCTGGACCTCAGCGACGCCCGCAGCGCGCAGGTAGCGGCGAAGCTCCCCTTGCCCGAGGACGCATGCGCCACGCTGCTGGCGCCGGATTCGCACGTCAATCTGCAGCTCGAAGACGAAGCCGTGCACGGCGTGTTCGTCGACTGGACCCACCAGCGCGGCGTCGACCTCGCCGCGGAAGGCCAGCTGCGCGGCGACGACGGGATCGGCTGGCTGCATTTCGCGCTGACGCCGACGCTGCTGGTCACCGCGCGGCGTCACGCATTGCGGTCGGTGGAAGCGGCGCGCCGTTCGGTCTGCAAGGACGCAGTCGCGGATTCGCCGCTACGGCTGCTCGAACTGATCGCCGGACGTTTCGCCGATACGGTCGAGCGCAGCAGCGACGGCCTGTCGGTGCGGCTGGACCGCATCGAGGACCGCGTGCTGGCCGACAGCATCGGCGAGGAGCGGCGCGATCTCGCGCAGTTGCGCCACCAGACCGTACGCCTGCACCGTCCGCTTACCGCGATGCGGCGCGTACTGAAGCAGTTCGAGCAGCGGCATCCGGCCGATACCGGGCACGAACTGCTGCCCGCGGTCTCGCGCCTGACCCAGCGCTTCGACGATCTGGATGGCGATGTCGCCACGCTGCAGGAACGCGCGCGCCTGCTGCAGGACGAGGTCGCGGCGAAGCTGGCCGAACGCACCAACCGCCACCTCTACGTGCTGTCGATGGTCACCGCCCTGCTGCTGCCGCCCAGTCTGGTGGCCGGCGTGTTCGGCATGAACCTGCCGGGACTGCCGTTCGCCCACAGCCCGCATGGCCTGGCCTTCGCCCTGCTGCTGGGCATGGCGTCGAGCGTCGCGGTCTACCTGGCGTTGCGGCGCATGGGCGTGTCGCGCTCCACCTGAGCAGGCATCCCGGGCGCGGTATCCTGACGGCCTGATGACGCTCCCGCTCCGCACCGCCACCCGTTACGTCACCCCGCTGCGGGAAGGCGGTTCGATGCCTGCTGTGGTCGAGGCCGACGACGAGGGCCTGTATGTCCTCAAGTTCCGCGGCGCCGGCCAGGGACCGAAGGCGCTGGTCGCCGAACTGATCTGCGGCGGACTCGCCAGGGCCTTGGACCTGCCGATGCCCGACCTGGCGCTGATGGAGCTGGATGCCGACCTCGCCCGCACCGAGGGCGACCCCGAGATCCAGGACCTGATCAAGGCCAGCGCCGGTCTCAACCTGGCGATGGACTACCTGCCGGGCGCGGTCAATTTCGACCCGGTCGCCGAACAGCCCGATGCCGATCTCGCCTCGCGCATCGTCTGGTTCGACGCCTTCATCAGCAATGTCGATCGCACGGCGCGCAATACCAACCTGCTGATGTGGCACCGCCGCCTGCACCTGATCGATCACGGCGCGGCGCTGTACTTCCATCACGGCTGGGATGGCGACACCTCCGGTGCGGGCAAGCCGTTCCCGCTGATCCGCGACCACGTATTGCTGCGCTGGGCATCAGGGATTGCCGACGTCGATGCGGAACTGGCGTCGCGCCTGTCCGACGATGTGATCGCCGGCATCGTCGACGAGGTGCCCGATGCGTGGCTGGAGGGGCCCGATGCCTTCGGCGATCCGCGGACACAGCGCGCCGCGTACGTGAGCTACCTGACGCAGCGTGTAGCGCAGCGCAGCGCGTTCGTGCAGGAGACGATCCGTGCGCGCGCATGACACCTACGACTACGCAGTGATCCGCGTGGTCCCGCGCGTGGAGCGCGAGGAATTCGTCAATGTCGGCATCATCCTGTCGTGCGAACGGGCCGGCTTCCTGGAAGCGCGCATCGAACTGGACGAGGCGCGCCTGCTCGCGCTCGATCCCACACTGGACCTCGACTCGCTGCGCCGCCACCTGGACACCATCCCGGCGATCTGCCGCGGCGGCGACGCCGCCGCGCCGATCGGCCTGCTGCCGCCGCGTGCGCGCTTCCACTGGCTGACGGCCAAGCGCAGTTCCATCATCCAGACCTCGCCGGTGCACATGGGCCGCTGCGGCGACCTGCCCGCCACGCTGGAACACCTGATGGACCGCATGGTGCGGCCACCGAAGCCCACCACGCCGCGATGAGCGTGTACGTGGACGATCCGGTGACGCTGTGGCGCGGTCAGCGCTGGGCGCACCTGATGGCCGACACGCTCGACGAACTGCATGGGATGGCCGCGCGACTCGGGATGCCGCGCCGCGCATTCCAGGACAAGCGCAGCGGCGCGCACTACGACGTGACCGAAGCCTTGCGCGATGAGGCGTTGCGGCTGGGCGCCGTCGCCATTTCACGCCATCGCGACCGCGAACAGGTTCGCGCGATCATCCGCGTCGCGCGTTCGCAGTGGAGCGGTGCAACGACAGCGCCGTGATGGCGTAGAGCCGAGCTTGCTCGGCTCCGTGGCCTTTGAAGATCCGGTGATCGGATCGGAAGGCAGCGGAGCAAGCTCCGCTCTACGGCACCGATCAGAGGCGCTGGGCCTTGCCGCTGCGGATCGCTTCGTCCAGCAAGCGGTCGACATCGCGCTGCAGCTGGTCGGTCGCGGCCACCTGCTTGCGCGCCAACGCTTCCTGCTGACGCGCGAGCGGTTCCTGCTGGCGGGCGAGCACTTCCTGCTGCCGGGCCAGGGCTTCCTGTTCGTCCTGCAGCGCGTTCATGCGGCGTTCCCTGGCTGCGTCCCGGGCGTCGTCGCGCCGCAGCGAGGCGCTGGCCCGTTCGACGCCGATGGCGGCCATCTTCATGCCCAGCTCGCCCTGCTTCACGCCCAGCGCGCCCTGGCGTTCGCCGAGCGCGCCCTGCCGTTCGCCGAGCTTGCCCTGCTCCGCACCCAGCGCTTCCACCGGCGCGTGCGCCGCCTTCACCTGCCTGACGGTGGCGGGGTCGCGCACGATGTATTCCCTGCCGTCCTGGCGCAGCCAGAGCACCGGCGTCTTGCCCTGCTGCAACGCCCTGGCGATACGGATGTCGTCGCTGTGCCCCGCCATCGTCACCCGATCGTCGTCGATCAGCACATAGGCGTCGCCATTGTGCGCGCCGCCGATGCTCCACGTGCCGCGCATCGGGGACGGTGCGGCAGGGGGCGCGGGTGCAGGCGGCGGGACGATGGTGGGCGCGGGAGGCGGTGCCGGCGGTGCAGGGGGCGCGGGCATGTCGCGCGCATCAGCGACCACGATCGGGCGGGGTGCGGCGCGTGGCGACGGTGCGACGACAGGCTCGGCGTGCGGCGCGACGGTGGATGCCGCGACCGGCGCAGCCACGATCGGGGCCATCGGCGCCGGCGCCGCCTTCGGTGTGCTGCTGGCGATCACGCGGTACGGCACCACGCCCAGCAGCACGATGCCGAGGGTCAGGGCCAGCGCGCCGGTGCGCAGGGGCGAAGCGGTGTGCTGCAGCATGAGCAGTCTCCTCTTGAGGATGCGGAACGTGGGAGAGGCGCCCGCCAGTGCAGGCGATGGCGCGGTGGAAACGCCCAGCTTCACCAGCAGGCGTCCGTAGTCGTGGGCGGCGTGCTGCTCGTCCTGCAGTACCGCAGCGTCGCAGGCGACCTCGCGGGCGAAGGCGTACTCGCGCGCCGCCAGGTGCGCGACCGGATGGAAGAAGAACAGGTGCTGCGCGAGCGCCGGCATCCAGGCCCACCACAGGTCCCGGCGCTGCAGGTGCGCGAGTTCGTGGTGCAGCGCCATCTGCAGGTCGTCGTCGCTCATCGCGCCGACACGGTCGGCAGGCAGCAGCAGGACCGGCCGCCATGGCCGCGCCAGCATCGGCGAGTCGATCTCGTCGCTGACGCGCAGGGCGGGAGCGGCCGCAATGCCGAGCCGGCGTACCAGGGTGCCGTACACAGCCAGGACGCGGCGGTCGCGACAAGGCTGCGCGCGTGCGATCTGCCCGCGCAGCCGCCACGCATGGCGCAGCGTGTTCGCCAGCATCACCGCGATGCCGGCGAGCCAGGCCGCGAGCAGCAGCACCCGCGTGTCGATTCCCTCGGCCTGCGCCGTCGCCGCCGGCACCACCGACATCGCCGGCGTGGACGAAGCCGACGCGTCCGCGGCCACTGCCAGCACGACCGGCGCGGCGACCGGTTCGGCCGGCAGCAGCGGCAATGCCACCGGCGCATGCCAGACCAGGCCGACCACCATCTGCGTGGCCACCAGCCACCACAGCCAGGCGCGGGTGCGCGCATCCAGGCGCGGCAGGTAACGGCACAGCGCCCACACAAGGGCGGCGAGAATCAGCGACTGCAGGCCGACCGCGAGCAGTCGGGCGATCGCGGCATCGGCGAGTGCGATGAGGTCCATCTCAGCCCTCCTTCCGCTTCGACTGAAGGGTGGCGACCAGCGCCTCCAGTTCGGCCAGTTCGTCGTCGCTGACCTCGGTGCGCTGCGACATCCACGCCACGAACGGCGACAGCGAGCCCTGCAGCGTCTTTTCGACGAAGCTGCCCACCGCGCTGCGCATCACGTCGTCCGACTGCGCGACCGGCGCGTAGCGGTACACGCCGTCCACCTGGCGGCGGCGCAGGTAGGCCTTGGTGCGCAGCCGCTCCATCATCGTCAGCACGGTGGAACGGGCCAGGCCGCGGGGTTCTCCGAACGCGGCGGCGACCTCGCCGACGCTGGCTTCGCCGTGGGCGGACAGATGCTGCAGCAGCGCCAGTTCCTGGTCGCCGATGGACTTGCGGGCCTTGCCGGACATGGCGTCACCTGATGACTACAGTTGTCGTCAAAATGCCCGTGGCGACAGCTGTAGTCAACCCTGCCGAAGGTCATTCCCGATCCGGCACCGACGAACGGTCGCGGCTCAAGAAACCGGGAGGCGGGCCGATCCTTGGGTGACCCCACCCTGCGGCCGCGTCGCCATGCTCATCATCGTCGGCTTCATCATCGTCACCCTGAGCGTGATCGGCGGCTATCTCGGATCGCACGGCAAGCTCGGCGCGCTGTGGCAGCCGTTCGAGCTGGTCATCATCGGCGGCGCCGCGCTGGGCGCGTTCATGGCCAGCAATCCGACCAAGGTGGTGAAGAGCACGATCGCCGCCACGCTGTCCGTGTTCAAGGGCGCCAAGTACAAGTCGTCCGACTACCTGGACGTGCTGACGCTGATCCACGAGATGCTCAACAAGGCGCGCCGCGACGGCTTCATGTCGCTGGAAGAGCACATCGAGAATCCGACCAACAGCCCGCTGTTCCAGAAGTACCCCAAGATCCTGGCCGACCACCACCTGCTCGACTTCCTCACCGAGTGCCTGCGCCTGATGGTGGGCAGCAACATCGAGCCGCACGAACTGGAACCGCTGCTCGAACTCGAACTGGAGAAGCACCACCACGAAGCGATGGCGCCCGCGCACGCGTTGCAGAAAGTCTCCGACGGCCTGCCCGGCTTCGGCATCGTCGCCGCGGTGCTCGGCATCATCGTGACGATGGGCTCGATCGGCGGCGACATCGCCGCGGTCGGCGCGCACGTCGCCGCCGCGCTGGTCGGCACGTTCCTCGGCATCCTGCTGGCCTATGGCTTCGTCTCGCCGCTGGCCGCCGCCATCGAGGCCCAGGTGGAACAGGACAGCCGCATGTACGAGTCGGTGAAGACCGCCCTGCTCGCCTGCCTGCGCGGCTACAACCCGGCCGTGGCGCTGGAGTTCGCCCGCAAGACGCTGCCCTCCGATGTGCGCCCGCCGTTCGCCGAGTTCGAAGCGCACCTCAAGGCCAACAAGTAAGCCACGGCGATGAGCGAGCAGCGCCCCACCATCATCGTCCGCCGGGTCAAGAAGGTCGCCGGCGGCGGCCATCACGGCGGCTCGTGGAAGGTCGCCTACGCCGACTTCGTCACCGCGATGATGGCGTTCTTCCTGGTGATGTGGCTGATGGGCGCCACCACCAACAAGGAACGCGCGGCGATCTCGGAATACTTCCGCAATCCCAGTCCGCTCAGCGGCAAGAGCTTCTCGCCCGCGCCCGGCCCGGCCGGCCCGGGTGGCGCCAGCACGTCGATGATCAAGCTCGGCGGCACCATGGACATGCCCAAGGGCGAAAGCGACAACCCCTTCGCCAAGCCGCCCGGCGACGCGCAGCAGGCGTCGGAGGAGCAGCAGAAGGCGCAGGAGAAGCAGCGTCTGGAATCGCTGATGCAGGCACTGGAGGAAGCGATCGGCAAGAGCCAGGCACTGGAGCCGTTCAAGGACCAGCTGCTGCTCGACCTGACGCCAGAAGGCCTGCGCATCCAGATCGTCGACCAGCAGAACCGGCCGATGTTCGACCTGGGCGGCACGGTGCTGAAGCCGTACACGCAGGCGATCCTGGCCGAGCTGGCCGGTTTCGTGAACCAGGTGCCCAACCACATCAGCATCACCGGCCACACCGACACCACCCAGTACGCATCCAACCGCGGCTACACCAACTGGGAACTCAGCGCCGAGCGCGCCAATGCCGCGCGCCGCGCGCTGGTGGCCGGCGGCATGCACGAGGACAAGGTGTCGCGCGTGGTCGGCCTGTCCTCGTCCGTGCTGTTCGACAAGCAGAATCCGCAGAATCCGATCAACCGCCGCATCAGCATCGTGGTGATGACGAAGGCGGCCGAGGAGGCGCTGCAGGGAGAAGGCAAGCTGCTGGCGCCGGGTGCGCCGCTGCCGGATGCCGACATCGCGATGCCGGATGCGCCGGTGGACACGGCCGCCCTTGCGCAGGCGCCCGCGCCGCCCGAACCGCAGGCCAGTGCCTCTCCCTGACCCCACGTCGCAGCACGCGAATCACCCCGGGCGCGACGCGCCCTTCAGCTCGATCGTGTTGCCGTCGGGGTCGTTGAAGTACAGCGACAGGCCATCGCCTTCCGCACCGAAGTTGATCTCGGCAGGACCGGCAGGCGAGACGCCGAAGCGGGCCAGATGCGCGACCAGCGCCGCTTCGTCGAACGGCTCGATGCGCAGGCAGAGATGGTCGAGGTTGCGCCCTTCGCGCCCGGCCGCCGCGCCACCGCGCTCGCCGAGCGTCCCGTCGATGCAGACCAGGTCGATCATCGAGGTGCCTGCGCGCAGATGGACCAGTCCGAGATGCTCGCGGCGTCTTTCCACCGGACAGCCGAGCACGTCGCCATAGAAGCGGACGCTACAATCCAGGTCGCGCACGCGCAGCACGACATGGTCGATACGCTGGACATCGAAGAACGGTTTCATTGCATACTCCCGGGACGTTCCTGCCTTCGACGATCGGCGGAACCCGGTTTCGACATCGCCGCGGCTCACTCCACCTCGATATCGAAGTGCATCACGTCCTCGCGCGTGCCCAGGCGCGTGTACAGCGCCACCGCAGGGTCGTCGCCGTAATCCGCCTGCACGAACACGACCCACGCCCCGCGCGTCGCCGCGACCCGACGGAGCTCGGCGATCAGCGCCGTAGCGATGCCGCGACGCCGGTGCGTTTCCGCTACCGCCAGGTCGTACAGGTACACCTCGCTGCGCGCCTGCTCGAACTTCGGCAGCACGTACGCCGCCAGGCCGCCGACCACGGTGTCGCCGTCGAACGCCGCCACCGCGATGAACGTATCGCGGGCCAGCAGGCCGGCGAGGTAGGCATCGTCCGGCGGCGACTGCGTGTAGGTCGCCATGTCGTCGAACGCGCGCCCGAACATGCGCAGCAGGCCGCGCATGGCCGCCAGGTCGAACGTGCCCAGCGTGCGCAGCACGCTGCCGGCATCAGCGGCCATCTTCGCTGGCCTCCCTGTCCGCCGCCGGCGGACGGCGCAGGGAGTGCAGCAGATCCTCGGACACCGAGCGCACATGCAGGTCCTGCTGCGGGAACGGGATCTCGATGCCGGACCCGACCAGCGCGGCATGCAGCCGCTGCATCAGGTCGCTGCGGATCGTCGACCATTCGTCGAAACGCTGGGTCCAGGCGCGGATGGCGAAATCCAGCGAGCTGGCCCCGAAGCCGGTGAACAGCACGGCAGGCGCCGGATCGTCGGCGATGCCGGGCGTGCTGCGCGTGGTTTCCTGCAAGAGTTGCATCACTCGGGTGACGTCGGATCCGTAGGCCACGCCCAGATCCACGTCGACGCGGCGGTTCTGGTCCACCAGCGTCCAGTTGGTCACCTTGTCCGACAGCAGCAGGCCGTTGGGGACCACCACGTCGGCGCCCTCGAACGTGCGTACCGTGGTCGCACGCATGCCGATGGCGCGTATCCGTCCGGCGGTGCCGCTGATGTCGACGGCGTCGCCGGGCTTGACCGGGCGCTCGAACATCAGGATCAGGCCGGAGACGAAATTCTTCACCACATCCTGCAGGCCCAGGCCGATGCCCACGCCGAGCGCACCGAACATGAAGGCCAGCTGCCCGATCTTGAAGCCCGCCGCCGACAACGCCGCCAGCAGGCCCAGCAACAGCAGCACGTAATAGCTGAGCGAGGCGACGCTGTTGTCCACGCCGCGCGGCAGCGACAGGCGCGGCAACACTTCCTCGCGCAGCAGTGCGCGCAAGGTGCGCGCGATCCAGACCGCCACCACCACGCCGATGCAGAACACCAGCACGTGGCCCAGGCTGATGGACAGCTCGCCGTACTCGAACCGGTGCGTGACGATCGCCTTGCCGGTGTCGTAGACCGGACGGAAAAGGCGGAAGCGGATCATCGTGTAGACGACCCAGCCCACCACGGCCGCCACCCTCGCCCACGTCGACAGCGTGTCCAGCAGGTTGCCGCCGTGGCGGCGCATCAGCCACAGGCGCCTGACCTCCCTGCGCGCACCCAGCCGGCGCAGCAGGGTGTCCAGCACGGTGACGGCGGCATACAGCACCAGGGCGAAGTAGCCGCTCTCGATGATGCCGGTCGTCAGCATTTCCGCCAGCGACACGTTGCCCAGCACGTTGGCCGCGATGGACGCCAACAGCATCGCCACGGCGACCCAGGCCAGCCCGTGCACCAGCCGTCCGGCCCGGCCCGCCACACCGGCGAAGCGCTCGCCGCGCGAACGCCACAGCAGCCAGCCCGTCGCCGCCAGCGCTAGCATGGCGAGCGTCAGGTAGTAGAGGCGATAGAGGTAGGCGCTGGCCATCAGCAGCACGGCCAGGCGCTGCAGCAGGTAGAACGCGGTGGCCAGATACGGCCATGGACCGAGCAGACGGCGTCCCTGCTGCGGCATCAGGCGCAGCACCGGCACAAGCGCGACCAGCATCGCCAGCTGGTGCACGAACAACGGCGCGTTGGGTTCGAACACCAGCACGCCGATCATCGACAGCAGCACCCAGGTGGAGAACGGGCGCCGGATGACGCGCAGCTCGGCATCGGTCGCCGAAGGCGAGGTGGGGTCCAGCCCGCGACGCCGATGGCGCCATGCCACCCACAGCAGGCAGGGCAGCAGCAGCAACTGCAGTCCGTACAGCAGGCGCTGGTTGCCCAAGTCGGCAGCGGCGTACTGCGCCACGAAGCGGTTTTCCGACTCCACTTCGCGGCCCAGGCTGGCGGCCACGTCCTGGCGCAGCGCGCCGGCGTCGTCGACGCTCCACAGCGGCGGCGCATCCCTCCGGAACAGGCGCCGGTCGGTGTAGGCGATGGCATCGCCTACCGCCTGCTGGCCGGCCTGGATGCGCGCGGCCAGCAGGTTGGCGCGGCGCCCCAGGCCGATCTGTTCGGCCAGCGGCGACGACAGCGCCTGCTCGGCCTGCTGCAGTCGCGCGGCGACGCCGTCCACGCGCGACCGCAGGGCGGCGGGCGTACTGTCGGGCGACATGCCCTGCCGCGTCAGCTCCCAGTCGGCGCGCCGCAGCGCCAGCTCGGCGGCATCCTGCGCATAGGGCGCGACCAGGCCCTGCATGTCGGCACGCCAGCGCGCGTACTGGCGCGCGTCGAACTTCCAGTGCCGCTCCATGCTTTCAAGCCGCAGTACCGGCAACGTGCGCAGCTCGCCGTAGGCGAACAGGCCGTTCTTGTCCGCCACCGACTTCTCGATGGCGTCCAGCCGTGGCACCAGCCTGCCCAGCGGATCGGCACGCGCGGCGCGCAGCGACACTTCCTCGGCATAGCGCTCGTCGGCATCGGCGCGTCCGGGGATGTCGGCCAGTGCGATGGCCTCCGGCGCCTTCGGCTTGGAGGGCGACAGCAGCGTGGCGACATCCTGCGCATGGGCGCGGGCACCGACCAGCAGCATCAGGCAGGCAAGACAGGCCAGCAGCACACGCATGACGGGCGGACTCGCGAGCGGGGGACCGGGCGAGTCTAGCGCGCCCCGTCGCAGGAGCGCGATCAGAAGGCGTCGCTGCCCGGCCGGATCTCCACGCCCATCACGGCGGCCAGTTGCTGCATGCCTTCGTCATCGCGGCGCAGCGCCATCCAGCCGGCATATGCGTCGCCGTCGGTGTTCCAGTTCCACAGGGTATAGCCGTGCTCGCGCAGGCGGTCGTAGGCGATGGCCATCAACGCGGGTACGTCGGTGCCGTCGAGGAACTCCTCGTCGCTGGTGTCGCCGCCCCAGTCGATCTCGATGGCGTAGCGCGCGGCCAGCTGGTTGATGCAGTCGATGAAGGATTCGGTGTCCTTCCAGTCCACGTAGAAACCGGAGGTCCAGTCGATGGCGTCCTTCAGCGTCCACAGCACCTGGTCCGGCTCGATGCCTTCGTCGCCGCCGGCGTCGCGGTACGCGGCGAACTGCCGCAGCGCGGTCTCTTCGTCGCCGGGATTGATCAGCACCAGCAGGTTCCAGACCAGTGCCTCGGTGTCGTCCAGGTCCATGTCGTCTTCATCGTCGAAGGCGTGGCGGAAGTTGTCGTCGGGATCGAATTCGTGGTCGGGCAGCGTCATGGGGTGTGGTCGCGTGGCGGGGCGGGAGGGGCGGTTGCCGATGTCAAGGTTCGCTGAATATTAAGGCCACGTGATGCATCCGCGGGTGGGGCGCGGGCGTAGATGTCTCCGCAAGCGCAACAACGACATCCCTACCCACCCAGGAGACATCCATGAACCGCACCGTCCTTTCCGTCGCCCTGCTCGCCGTCGTCACGGCCGCAGCCTGCTCGCCCAAGACCGCCGAAGCCGATGCCGGCGCCGCACCGGCGCCCGTCGCCGAAGCCAGCGATCCCGCCCCGGCCGACGCCGCCATGCCGGCCGCCGAACAGAGCGATGTGGTGGATATCGCGATCGGTTCGCCCGACCACAGCACGCTGGTCGCTGCCGTGCAGGCGGCCGGCCTGGTGGACACGCTGAAGGGCGCCGGTCCGTTCACCGTGTTCGCACCGACCAACGCGGCGTTCGACGCGCTGCCGGCCGGCACCGTGGACACGCTGCTGAAGCCGGAAAGCAAGGCGGACCTGACGTCCGTCCTCACCTACCACGTGGTGCCGGGCAACGTCGACGCCGCCACGCTCACCCAGCAGATCCAGGCCAGCGGCGGCACCGCCACGCTGAAGACCGTGCAGGGCGGCGAGCTGAAGGCGCAGGTCGTCGATGGCGGCGTGACCGTGACCGACGCCAAGGGCAACGTGGCCAAGGTCACAACGGCCGACCTGAAGGGCAGCAACGGCGTGATCCACGTGGTCGACAAGGTGCTGATGCCGTAATTCCTCGACGGCAGCACACGCCGGGGCGGTCGTGGTGGGCCGTCCCGGCGTTCTTTTTTGTCTCCATCGCACGCAAGGTCTATCGTGGCGGCGCCGGCCCGCGAGCCGGCCTGCCGGGGAGGCCGCGCCATGTTCAATCCGCGTCCCGTGGTCCAGTCGCTGCCGATCGGCCACGGCCGTGCGTGCATCGTCATCGACGACGCGCTGCTGGCACCGGAGCGGCTACCGGCCTTCGCCGACGCCTATCGCGAGGACTTCCAGCCGGCGCCTCCCAGTGTCTTTCCCGGCGTGCAGCTGCGCATGCCGGAGGAGTTCACCGAGCTGCTGCACGACGTGATCCGCGATCACGCACGCCACGCGCTGGGCACGCGACGTGTCCTGCGCAGCGCAAGCCGCCTGTCGTTGCCGACGTCGCCCGCTGCGCAGCTTGCGCCGACGCACTGGCTCCCGCGCCGCCTGCGCGCGCCGGCGCCCGGCCAGTGCATGGCGGTGGCGGAGCTGTTCCTGTTCCGCGATCCGACGCTGGGCGGCACGCATTTTTTCCTGCCGCGCGTCTCGCCGCAGCAGGTCGAGCAGGTGGAACACGATGCCGGGACGCTGTCGTCCGAAGCCTTCGCCCTGCGTTACGCGCTCGCTGCCGGGTATCCGCAGGCCTCCAGCGCCAGCTTCACCCATGTGCTGACCGTGCCGCCGCGATGGAACCGCCTGCTGATCCACGAGGGCGATGCCTTCCATGCACCCGCCATCACCGAGGCGACACCGCTGAGCGCCGATCCGCGACGCGGCCGGCTGACCCTGCAGGCCACCCTCGCCTGCAGCCGCAACCGCGTGGCCTGGTGAACGGCGGGCTTCGGGTATCCTTGCGTTCCTGATCCCAGCACGACGTCTTCCCATGTCCGACACGCCTCCCGACCGCCTGGCCTCCGATCCGCGCAGCCCGTTCCATGACGCCGAGGTGATGGACCGCGGCGTGGGCATCCGCTTCAACGGCGTGGAGCGTGACAACGTGGAGGAGTACTGCATCAGCGAGGGCTGGGTGCGCGTGCCGGTGGGCAAGTCGAAGGACCGTCGCGGCAATCCGATGACGATGAAGATCAAGGGCACCGTCGAAGCCTGGTACCGCTCGCCCGCCGGCGAGTGAGCGCGATCAAGCCCCGACACGGGGACTGGACATCATCGCGTGGCACAATCCCGGCCTGCACCGCACGCCGGGAGGGCGCATGAAGTTCCTGTTGATGATCTACACGGATGACGCGTTGCTGGAAGCGCTGCCCGAGGGCGCGTTCGACCGGATGATGCACGGCTGCATCACCCATGCCGACGAACTGAAGGCGCAGGGCACGCTGATCGAATCGCAGCAGCTGGAACACGGCAGCACCGCACGCACCGTGCGCGTGCGCGACGGCAAGACCCGCGTGGTCGATGGCCCGTTCGCCGAGACCAAGGAAATCCTGGGCGGTTACAACCTGATCGAGGCCGACAGCCTGGACGAGGCAGTGAAGATCGCACAGGGATTCCCCTGGGTCGGCACCGGCAGCATCGAAGTGCGGCCGGTGCGTGACTTCGACGAAGTACGCCGGCGCGTCGGCGCCTGAGCTACTTCGCCTTCGCGCCGCCGAGGTGACGCGACAGGAAATCCAGCAGGCGGGTGTAGTACGTGCGCCGGTTGGCTTCGCTGTAGAAACCGTGGCCCTCGGTGCGCACGTATAGCGTCTCCACCGGCACGCCGGCCGCCTTCAACGCCTTCTCCATGCGCTCGCTGTGCGCCTGCGGGGCGATCTCGTCCTTGCCGCCCGCGGCCAGGAACACGGGCGCACGGATACGTTGCGCCAGCGCGGTGGGCGACACGTCCGCCAGGCTGGCGCGGTCGTCGCTGATCCAGTCCTCCATCCAGTTGCGGCTGGACCGGCTCTCGCGCGAATCCTGCTTGTGCATCAGCGCCAGGTCGTACACGCCCACGTAGCCGGCGGCGCAGCGGTACAGCTCCGGCTCCCTGGCCACGCCCATCAGCGACGCATAGGCACCGTAGCTGGCGCCATACAGGCAGATGCGCGCGGGATCGGCGATCTTCTGTTCGATCGCCCAGCGCGTGGCGTCGGTGAGATCGTCCTGCATGGTCCGGCCCCACTGCCGTGCCCCGGCCTGCTTGAAGGCGCGGCCGTAGTTGCCCGATCCCCGGTAATTCACGCGAAGCACGGCATAGCCCGCGCGTGCCAGCATCTCCGCCTCGTCATCGACCTCCCAGCGGTCGAACACGCCGAACGGCCCGCCGTGCGGCATCACCACCAGCGGCAGCGGCGCATCGCGTCCATCGCGTGGCCGCGTGAGGTAGCCATGCAGCGTCAGCCCATCGCGGGCGCGCAGGGTGACCGGCTCGCTCGGCGCCAGCACCTTCGGATCCAGCCAGCTGCGCCGGCTGAAGATGAGGTCGGCGGTATTGGTGGTGGTGTCGAACAGGAAGAAATCGCCCGGACTGGTGTCGCTCCAGGCCTGCACCACTTTCAGCCGACCGTCGCGCGTGCCCGAGGTGATGGCGATGGAGGAACCGGGGAAGGACCGCTCCAGCTTGCGGTACAGGCGTGCGGTGGGCGACGTGTCGTCGAAGAATGCGGTGCGCAGCTTGTCGTGCATGAAGAAGCTGCCCACCGGCGTCTGTCCGTCATCGGCGTAGATGATGTCGTACGGATCGACCACCGGATCGCGCAGCACCCGAGTGCGCGTGCCGGTCACGGTATCCAGCGCGACGATGGCGTCCGGCCCGTCCGCCTGCTCCGCCTGCAGGTAGGCGATCCGTCCATCGGCCGACAGGCCCAGCGGCCACTCCACGAAGCCGGTCTTCGCCTCGTCGTTGACCAGCGTCCAGGACGACCGGTCGTCGGCGCGGTGGTAGAGCTTGCGGACGTTGTCGTCGCCCGCGCCGATCGCGAGGCGCACGCGGCGGGCGGCGTCGACCGTGAAGCTGGCGCGGCGCACCGGCGCCGTGGCCACCGTGTCCATGCTGCCGTTGAACACATCCAGCCGCTCCACCCGCGTGCTGGGCGTCGACGTGTCCAGTGCGTACATGCCCACCAGCACCTTGCGCGGGTCGTCGGGCAGCGTGTCGATCAGGTAGGCCGCGCGCGGCTGCACCTGCGTGGCGTCCAGCCCGTAGCGCGCGAAGATCTGCCGCCGATGGGTACCGTCGGCATTGGTGGCGTACAGCTCTCCGGTCGGATAGGGCTGGTCGCGCGAGCCGAATTTCTTCGCCACCGACACCACCACGCGGTCGTCGCTGACCCACCAGACATTGCTGACGACGCTGTCGCTGCCGGCGGTGATCTTCGAGGTCACCTGCTGGTCGGCGCGCCGCACCACCGCCAGGATGGTCTGGTCCTCCAGCGGCACCGTCATCGCGTAGTACTCGCCGGTGGGCGAGATCTTCAGCGTCTGCAGCACGTCCTTCTTGAGGAGCGGCTCCAGGTCCACCTGCGCATGCGCCAGCGGCGCCAGCAGGCATCCCAGCAGGATGCCCGCACTCCGTATTTGCCACCCCATGGATGCCTCCCTGGCATCGCGTATCCCCGCCCGGATTAGAACGCAGCGGCATGGCGATGGACAAGCGCACGCGATCACGACCTGCATCGCGGATCTCCCGATGCATCAGCGCGCCGGCCCCGGTGGCCGGCGTCCGGTGGCGCGCGGCAGGAGGGACCGCGATCGGACGGGAGCTAACGCTCGCAGGTGACCGCAAAACACGGCGCGAGGCACGGCGGCCACTCACTCCGCCGGCATCCCGCCCTCATCCATGTACACCACTTCCCACAGATGCCCATCGAGGTCCTGGAAGCTGCGCTGGTACATGAAACCGTAGTCCTTGGCCTCCATCGGCTCGCTGCCGCCGGCGGCCAGCGCCTTGTCCACCATGTAGTCGACGGCGCTGCGGCGGTCGGCCGACAGACAGAGGATCACCTCGGTGTGCGTGCGCGCATCGCAGAGGGTCTTGCGCGTGAATCCCTGGAAGAACGGCTCCACCAGCAGCATCACGTGGATGCTGTCGCTGATGACGATGCAGGCCGCATCGTCGTTGGTGAACTTCAGGTTGGCGCGGTAGCCCAGCGCATCGAAGAAGGCGCGCGAGGCCGGCAGGTCGCGCACGGGCAGGTTGACGAAGATCTGCGTACTCATGGCGTGACCCTCAACGCTCGCTGGAGGCAGGGATCTGTGCGGCCAGACGCGCTTCCTGCTCGCGCAATTCCGGGGTGAGCGCATCGCCGAAGTCGTCGGCCTCGAAGACCGGGCGCAGTTCGACTTCTTCCCCTCCGTCGAACGGCGCGCGTTTGATCCATTCGATGGCCTCGTCGAGATTGCGCACCTGCCACAGCCAGAACCCGGCCACCAGTTCCTTCGTCTCGCCGAAGGGTCCGTCGATGACGGTGCGCTGCCTGCCTTCGAAACGCACGCGTGCGCCGCGCGATGTGGGATGCAGGCCTTCGCCGGCCAGCAGGATGCCGGCCTTCACCAGCGCTTCGTTGAACTCGCCCATCGCCGTCAGCTGTTCGGTGCTGGGCATCCGCCCCGCCTCCGTATCGGTATTGGCTTTCACGATGACCATGACGCGCATTGCAGTCTCCTGTCATGCGGACGGGCGTTCCGGCCGCTTTCGGGAAGACGACGAACGGACAGGTCGCGGATCGACAGGATCGGCGCAGGGAAATGGCGGGCCGTGGCCCGCCCTACTGCAAGCGCAGTTTCAGGTCGCGGCGCGCCTGGGCTTCGTTGCCGGCGTAGTCGCGCGCCGTGATCCGCAGCGTGTAGTCGCCGGGCGGCATCGCGCCGACCTGCCAGCTGCCTTCGGCCCACAGGCCATCGCGGACCGTGTTGGTCACGCTGTACTTGAAGCGCGTCACCGCGCTGCCATGCACGGTGATGCCGCTGCCGGGCGCGTAGGCGACCTGCACGGCCTCGTCGGCGGGCAAGCGCTGGAAATCGAGGGTCATCCGCGGCGTCTCGAAGCCGGCGACCGGCGTGCCGTCGTCGTGCAACAGCTGGTAGCCCAGCGCATGCAGCCCGAGCCGGCGCCGCGGCAGGTTGCGGTCCACCTGGTCCCAGGCATCCACCACGATGCGCACGCCCTGCAGGTCGCGCGGTACCAGCACGCGGCCGTCCTGCCGCTGGTCGATGGGCTGGTCCAGCGTGTCGTACAGGGCGACCTCGTCGATGCGCGGAGGATACGCATCGGTGAAGCCGGTGAAACCGAGCGCGATGGCGTTGCGTTCGTAGCCTGCCGGTCCGATCGACAGGTGTACGTGCGCCATGCGGTTGACCGTCCCCAGTGCATCGCCGGCGGCGAAGCGCGTCCCGCGGCGCACGCGGATGCGGCCGGGATCGCCGCTGAGATCATGCAGCAGCTGGAAGCGCACGGGATCCAGCAGCTCGCCGCGCGGCGTGCGGCCGACGCGCATGTGGATGTAGTCCAGCGCACCCAGTCCCAGGCCTTCGCTGAGGCCGTCGAAGTTCCAGGCGGCGGACGGACTGCTGACCTTGCCGTCGGCGATGGCGAGCACGGTGGCGCCGACATCGCCGCGGATGTCCAGACCGCCATGCAGATGGTGCCGACTCTCGCCGCGGTAGTCGCCGCGCACTTCGCCGAGCGTGCCGACGACTTCGTGCCAGCCGTCCTGCGGTGCCAGCGGCCACCGGCCTGCGGTCTGCGGCAACGGATCGTCCGCCGACGGACCGATGATCGCCGGTGCCGGCAGGGCGCCGGCGGCCAGCGGCGCGATGCGATGCACGCGATGGCTGCCCGCGTCGGTGGCGTGCAGCTGCCCGGCCGCATCGACCGCCAGGCCCGCCGTCCGCGACAGGCGCTGTCCCGGCACGTGGCCGGCCAGCGCATGCCAGCGACCATCGCGCATCACCTGCATCACGCGACCGCTGAACAGCTCGCCGACATAGAGATGGCCGTCGTGCGTCAGCGCCAGCGACAGCGGACGCCGCGGTCCGGCCTGCGTCGGCAGGTCGGGCTGCATCGGCAGCGTGCTGACCCCGCCCCGCCGGCCGATGCGGCGGATCGCATCGTTGCGCAGGTCGGCGATCCAGACCACGCCGGTGGCATCGACGGCGATGCCGGTCGGCGTGTCGAAGCGGGCCTCGGTACCGGAACCGTCGACGAAGCCCGGCGTATCGCCGCCGGCCAGCGTGGTGACGCTGCCATCGCGGTCGATCAGGCGGATGCGGTCGTTGTAGGTGTCGGCCACGTAGAGGCGCCCGCCGCCGTCCACCGCCACGCCGATCGGGCCGTTGAACTGCGCCTGCAACGCAGGACCGTCACGGAACCCCGGCGCGCCGGTGCCGGCCACCGTGGTCACCACGCCGTCCGGGGTGATCCTGCGGATCGCGTGGTTGCCGGTGTCGGCGACGTAGAGATTGCCCGCGGCGTCGCGGGCCAGCGCCGACGGCGTGTGGAACGCCGCTGCCGCGCCCGTACCCTCGATGAACCCTTCGCGGCCGCCGGCCAGGGTCGACACCACGCCATCGCGGGTGATGCGGCGGATACGGTTGCTGTCGCCGGCGTCGGCGACATAGCGCGTACCGTCTTCCATCACGACGATGCCCCAGGGATCGTCGAAGCGGGCCTGCGGGCCGGCACCGTCCCGCGTGCCGCGCACGCCGTCGCCGGCGACCAGGGACAGCTGCCCGCTCCAGCCGAACGCCGTGGCGGGCGGACCGGCCTCGGGCACGGGAACGGGAAAGCGCGGCGTGACCAGGAAGGTGGCGGCCAGGGCGATGGTGGTCAGCACCACGACCACCCACAGCCAGGCGGTACGACTCATTGCGTCAGGCAGGCGGCGTGGAACGGAGCCGCATCATGGAGACTCCCGACGCGCTTGGGAAGCGCGCCGGCGGGTCAGAACCCGCTCGCGGTCACCCGGCAGGGCACGGTGAACGTCACCGCGCCGCCCACGGGCAGCGTGGGAACGGCGACACCGCCGCCGACGAGGGTCGGCAATGCCGCCGCGCCCGGACAGGTGGCGCCGCCACTGGCGGCACAGGTGATCGGGCTGCCGGACACGGGGCAGGTCAGGCCCGCGCCCGGCGTGTCGCTGACCACGGCGCCGTCGGCGGCGGCAGGACCCGCATTCGAGACGACCACGGTGAAGTTCCGCACCTGTCCGCTGGGCGCAGCGCCCGCGGTGGTCGACTTCACCATCGACACGTCGGCCACGCGCGCCCGGTTGGTGACCGTGCACACGATGGCCTGCCCGGCATGGGCGGCGGTCAGCGTCAGCGTGTTGCCGCTGAGGCTGCCGCCGCTGCACGACCATGCGTCGGCGGTGTAGCTCCGTGCATTGCCGGCACCCAGCGTCTCCGACAGCGTGATGACGTTGCCCGGCACGACCTGCACGGCGGTGCCGGTATCGGTTTCCGACGCACTGTTGGCGGTGGACGACAGCGAGGCGTTGTTGGCACCGCCCGTGCCCGAGAGCGTCGCGGTGTCGTTGATCGCCGCATCCACCCACCGCTTGGCCAGCGCCAGCGTCGCGGTCGCGCTGTTGGTCAGGGTGCAGGTGATGGTCTGGTTGGCGCGGTACGCGCCGGCGGCGATGGTCAGCTGGCGCGTGCCCGTGCTGATCGTCGCGGGCACGCTGGCATTGCTCTGGTCGGTACAGGTGCCGGCCGTCAGCACATAGCCCGCCGGCACCGTGGTCTCGGTCAGCGTGATCGCGGCGGCGTGATTGGTGATCGGGTACGTGGCGGACGACACCGGCGTGTTCTGCGCCGTGGTGGTCAGGTTGAAGCTCTGCGACAGCGCGTTGCCGGCGGTGATGCCGAACGTGCCGGTGCCGCCCGCGGACTGCTTGCGCACGATGACGTTGGAGCCCGGGAAGCTCCAGCGCAGCTCCAGTTCGTCGCCGCCCGTGGGGCCGGACTGGGCCACGCTGAAGGTCAGGCTGGTGATGCCGGTGCCGTTGAACCGCACCGAGCCGCAGGCGGTGCCGCGCGCGACCGAACCCGTGGTGCCGGTCCGGCACTCGCCATCCGCATCGCCGGAGAAGGTGGCGCCGGTCTGACGGAAGAAGGTGCTGCCGCTCAGTACGAACTGCGGGTTGCCGCTCAGCTCGGTCAGCGTGACCGCGCCGCCGGTCGCGCTGGTCGCGCCCAACGTCCAGCGCGAACTGTTCGGATCGCTGCCGATGGCGCCACCCAGGCGGTCGATGTGCAGCACCGGGTTGTCGACCGGCTTGCTGAAGGTCACGGTGTAGTTGCGCGTACCGCTGTCGTGCAGCATCACCAGCGACGCACCACCGGGAACGGTGCCGCCGTAGGGCTCGGTCCACCAGCCACCGGTGGTCGACGTATTGAAGGCGCCGTTGGCGTAGTTCTGGTCGGAGTTGCCCGTCCAGGTGACCGTGATGCCGTTGACCGTGGTGGTGGCCGACGTGGACCCGCTGGTGGTCCACGTGCCGGTGATCAGTGCCCATGCCGACCCTGCCGCCAGCACGCCGACAAGCAGCA
This sequence comes from Pseudoxanthomonas sp., assembly GCF_035999195.1. Taxonomy (NCBI): domain Bacteria; kingdom Pseudomonadati; phylum Pseudomonadota; class Gammaproteobacteria; order Lysobacterales; family Lysobacteraceae; genus Pseudoxanthomonas; species Pseudoxanthomonas sp. The sequence goes on along the minus strand of NZ_DASYGY010000004.1, from coordinate 77,898 downwards.
GGCCGGCCTGCGCGGCACGGCGTTGCCGGCCACGGAAGACACTGGCGGGCTGGGAAACCGGGGAAAACGACAGACGTGTGGAACGTGCGCCCTGCGCACGCAAGGCCTCGATAGCGCGGTACGACATCGACGAACGGATCCCCTGACGCTTCTGTGGAAGAGGCGCTCCCCAGGTCCATCCCGACAACGGACCAATACCGCTTGCCCCCTGTTGGCAAGCCGACCCAGGACGCCTTCCAGGCAAGGAGGGGCCGACCGCAAATGTGAGCCGTATCTTAACTTACAGAAGTCACATTTGCGCCAGGGGTCACACTGCCGACCGACCCAACGGGGCGGGCCGCATCACCGCAGCGGCAGCCCGCCGCGCCCCGGCGATCAGCCGGTCTGGAGGGGTTTGAAGGGGGAATCCAGCACCACCGGGTCCACCGGCGCATCCGACTGACCGGCGGCCGCGATGCATTCGGGGGTCTTGGCCGCAGCAACCTGGTGCTCGCGCCGGCGGGAGCGCTCCGACATGAAGAACTCGACCGGAATGCGCAGCTGGGTGGCGATGGGGCGACCATCGACCTCTTCCGGCACATACCGCATCGCCGCCACCCACGCTTCCAGCATGGCCTTGAACTCCTTCACGGAGCCGCGCGTGGCCTTCATCGACTGCAGGGTGACCAGACCATCCTCCCCGATGAGCAGGTGGAGGTCGATATCGGCCTGCGATCCGGCGCGGGCCGCTGCCGGCGGGTAAGGCAGCCGCGGCAATCGCAGGGCATCGTTCGCATAGCCCGGTCCGTTGCCCTGGTAGTCCATACCGATGTGCAGGCTGCCATCGGGCCTGGGAATCGCGCAGGCCTGCAGCCGGACGTGGGTGATGCCGGGCTTGGCCACCCCGTCGACGCGCGCCGGTTCGAAGCGCCATTGCGCCACGCGCCGCTCGATCGCCTCGCGGACCGGCACGGGCAGCCGGCTGCTGGCCTGCACGCCGCGCGGAACCCCTTCGGCATCCAGTTCGACCCGCGCGGTCGCGGGAAACAGGACGGGATCGTTCTTGTCTGCCGCACAGACCGGTCCGGTGCACAGCAGCAGAATCCACAGCGTCCAAGCTTTCATCGAGCATCTCCAGGCATCACGGCGCACGTCCTCAGCCGGTCGTGATCGGCTTGAAGGGGGAGTCGAGTACGACGGGGCGGTTCGGATCGGCACCCTCGCCGGCCGCCGCCTGGCACTGCGCCGACTGCCGGTCTTTTTCAAGTCGCTCCTTTGCCGCCTGCCGCAGGTTGCCGCCACCCAGCTCGAAGTCCACCAGCATCGACATCTGCGTCGCGATGGGCGTGGCATCCACCACCTCGGGCACATAACGCATCGCGCCTACCCACTCGCGCAGCGTCTTCTCAAACGGCTTCACCTTGCCGGACGTCGGCTCGATGCGCTCGATCGAGGCGCGACCATCCGGACCGATGCGCATGAACACATTGAAGCTGCCTTCCTGTCCGTTGCGCGCCGCACCCACGGGATATAGCGGTGGCGCCACCAGGGTCGCGCCGCCGGCAAGGCCCGGCCCGTTGGAGCGATAGTCCATCGCCAGCGTCATGCCGCCGTCGGGTGCGGGCATGGCACAGGCGTCCAGGAACACGTGCGTCACACCCGGCTTGGCGACACCCCCGACGGTCGCCGGCTCGAAGCGCCACTGCATCACGCGCTGCTCGACCGCCGCGCGCACGGCAGGCGAGAGCCTCTCGTTCGCCTGCACCTGCTGCGGCACGCCTTGCGCATCCAGCACCACCCGCGCACTGGCGTAAAACCTGATCGGCTCGTCCGCCTTGTCCCCCGCCACGGCGCCGAACGCCACGGACAACAACCCCATCCCCACAAGTCGCTTCATGCCGCCTGCTCCCCGTTGTCGACCGGGGGAGCATACCGCCATCCTTCCTCACCTCACAGGCAGCGGATCGTCCTTGTAGATCGCCACGTGCGGCACGCCGTCGGCGCCGATCCAGCCGCGGTACATGCCTTCGGTATTGAACGGGAACGCCATGCTGCCGTCGGCGCCGAGGGCGATGGCACCGCCGTCGCCGCCGACCCTGGGGATGTCGCGGTTGATCACGCTGTCGGCGGCGCGCGCGATGCCCTGCCCCGACAGGCGCACGCGCGCGCAGATCTCGTGCGCGGCGGCGGCGCGGATGTAGTACTCGCCCCAGCCGGTGCCGGACACCGCGCAGCGGTCGTCGGCCCAGGTGCCCGCGCCGATGATGGGTGCGTCGCCGACGCGGCCGTAGCGCTTGTTGGTCATGCCTCCGGTCGAGGTGCCCGCGGCCAGCGCCCCCTTCGTATCGAGCGCCAGCGCGCCGACCGTGCCGAAGTACGCCTTGCCCGGCAGGTCCAGCGGCGTGTTGTTCGCCTGCGCCCGCTTCTCTTCCTGCAGCGCCTTCTGCAGCTGCTGCCAGCGCTTCTCGGTGCGGAAGTACGACGGGTCCACGAGCGCAACGCCCTGTTCCTTCGCGAACGCCTCCGCGCCGCCGCCGACCATCATCACGTGGCGCGACTTCTCCATCACTGCGCGCGCCAGCGTGATCGGGTTCCTGACCCGGTGCACGCCGGCCACGGCGCCGGCCTTGCCGGTCGTGCCGTCCATGATCGAAGCGTCGAGTTCGTTCCTGCCGTCGTGGGTGAATACCGCACCGCGACCGGCGTTGAACGACGGCGCGTCTTCCAGCACGGTGATCGCGGCGGTCACGGCATCCAGCGCCGGCTTGCCGGCGGCGAGCTGCGCATGGCCGGCACGCAGCGCGGCTTCCAGCGCCTTGCGCGCCGCGTCTTCTTCGGCCGGCGTCATGTCGGCGCGTTCGACGCCCGCACCGCCATGGATCACCAGCAGCGGCGAATCCAGCGCCACCAGCACCCCGTCTCGCACCGCATAACGGCGCTCGGCCGCGGGCTTCTCGACCCGGCCGCTGGGCAGGTGCAGCACTGATTCGGCGCCGGCGATCACGGTATCCACGCGCTCGAGGTGCATCGGCTCGTCTTCCACCTGCGCCTGCACGAAGCCGCCCTTCACCACCGTCGCACCGGCGCCAGGCGCGGTCGCGTAGACACGCGCGCGGCCATCGGCTTCCACGGCGACGGCGGCGTCTTCATCCACCCCCAGGCCGATCAGCGGACGACGTGCCATCGACTCCGCCTTGGCGACGAAGGCGATCAGGCGACCCAGCCGGTTGCGTTCGCTGAAGTGCGTATCGGTGATCACGCCCTTGAGCAGCGGCAGCCTGAGGAAATCCGTTTCGATGGTGTTGTCCGGACCGAGCGGGTCGGCCAGCGCGCGCGGGCTGATCTGGCTGCCGCCGTCCATCGCGCCGTACAGGTATTCGCCCTGCATCGCCAGGCCGGCGCTGGTGCCGCCGAGCGGCTTGCCCGCCGCGACATGCGCATCGAGCGCCGCGCCGACCGGCGTGCCGCGCCAGTAGCGCACGTAGCGCGACTGGTCGCCGCCGGCCAGGAAGATGCCGTCGGCGCGCTTCAGGCTGCGCAGCACCGCAGGATCGCTTGCACTTTCGCGGTCGCTGAACACCCAGGTCTCGACCGACACGATGCCGCCGACCTCGTTGAAGAATTCCTCGCCGATCTCGCCGGCCTGCGACGCGCGCAGCACCACGATGTGGCCGTTGCCCGCCTTCTTCATGAACCAGCGCAACGCGTCGAAGTTGCGGTCGCCCCCGCCCATCAGCAGCAGGCCGGGCTGCACCGGTCCGGGCGTCTTCGCCGCCGTGTCGCCGAGTACGTAGTGCGCGGGTCTGGCGGCGAACGCCGGCAATGACAACGCGAGCGCCACCACGCAGACCGCGCCGCGCCGCAACAGGCCGAAGACAGACACCATGCCGTACTCCCAGGGTCGAGGGTCGCGGCAGGATGCCACGCACCGATGCATGGTGGAGACGAAGGGGCGGCCCGCTTCCCCCATGCGGATCGGCGCGTCGCTTGGGATAGAGTGCGGCCATGCCCACCGAACTCGACGACTGGTTCGTCCGCGAAGTCCTCGTCCACGAACGCGCGCTGGCGCTGTTCCTGCAGCGCGCGTGGCCGCACCGGGACGAGTGGCACGACCTGCGCCAGGAGGTCTACGCACGCGTATACGAAGCGGCGTCGCGCACGCGCCCGGACACGCCCAAGGCGTTCCTGTTCGCCACCGCGCGCCACCTGATGACCGACCGCCTGCGCCGCAGCCGGGTGGTGTCGATCGAACCAGTGGGTGATTTCGAGTCCTCGAACGTCTACCTGATCGACGAGGTGTCGCCCGAGCGGTGGACCGGGACCCGCCAGGCGCTCAAGCGCGTGGTCGAGGCCCTGGACCGGCTCCCCGACCGTTGCCGCGAGGTGGTGTGGCTGCGGCGCGTGGAGGAACTGCCGCAGAAGGACGTCGCCTGCCGACTGGGCATCAGCGAGAAGACCGTGGAAAAGCATTTGGCCAAAGGGATGCGCCTGATCGCCGACCACCTGTACGGCGGCGACGCCGTGCCTGCGCTGGACGGGCGAGGTGCCCGGCCCGTCATGGACGAGGACGAGGCGCATGGCCGACAGCAGACAGATTGAAGCACGGGCCGCCGACTGGCTGGCCCGCCGCGATGCGGACGACTGGACCGCGCAGGAGCAGCAGGCACTCGATGCCTGGCTGGCCGAATCCGCGCGGCACAAGGTCGCCTTCCTGCGCCTGCAGTCCGCGTGGGCGGAAGCCGGCCGGTTGCAGGCGCTCGGCGCGGGCGTGCCGACCGGCGCGCTGCCGGCGCGCCGCATGCCGATGGCCGGGACAGAGGACCTGCCTGCCGACGTACGACCGGACCTTCGCGGCATCACCTTCGCGCCGCGCGAGCGCGGCAGCCACCGCCGCCGTCGCTGGCCGCAGGGCCTGGCGGCGACGCTCGCGCTGCTGGCGCTCGGCTCGCTGGCATGGGGCGGCTGGCAACTGACCGGCCGCGAGCAGGCGGTGTATGCCAGCACGGTCGGCCAGATCCAGACGGTGACCCTGCCCGACGGCTCCACGGCCACGTTGAGCAGCGACAGCCATCTGGAGGTGCGCATCAGTCGTGGCGAGCGGCATGTGGCGCTGACGCGGGGCGAAGCCTTCTTCGATGTCGCCCACGACCCGCGTCGCCCGTTCGTGGTGGAAACCGAAGGCCGTCGCGTGCAGGCGGTCGGCACGCGCTTCTCCGTGCGCCGCGATCCGGACGCGATCCGCGTGGTGGTCACCGAGGGCAAGGTGCGGCTGGAGAGCCGCACGGCTACCGATGGTCGCGCACAGCCGGTGTCGCTGCTGCCCGCCGGCAGCGTGGCGACGGCCGGCCGCAACGGCGTGCTGGTGCGTTCGCTGCCGGTGGCGGAAGCGGAACGGTACCTGGAATGGCGCGACGGCTTCCTCACCTTCGACGATACCTCGCTGGCCGCGGCTGCCGCCGAGTTCAACCGCTTCAACACCCGCAAGCTGGAGCTGGGCGACGACGCCGTCGCCGACCTGCGGGTAGGCGGCAACTTCCGCTGGTCCAACGCCGAGGGCTTCGCCCACCTGCTGGAACAGGGATTCCCGGTGCGCGCCGAGCGGCACGCGGACCGCATCGTCCTGCATACACGCTAGGCCGCGCACGCCACGACGAAGGTCATGGGGGGATTTGTGCGGTTCGTTCGTCCTGATAGCCGACAGGCGCCATTCCGAGCGCCCCCGGGGAGAAGTCGATGCGGTATCCAGTGCGCGTCCTGCTGTTGAGCATGGCCTGTAGTGCGGCGCTGGCCGCGCAGGCCCAGGCGGCCCCGGGCCGCATCGACCTGCCTGCGGGCGAACTGACCACGGCGCTCAACACGCTGGCCAAGCAGTCCGGCACGCAGCTGGTCTACCGCGCCGACCAGTTGAAGGGCCGCCGCACCAGCGGCGTGCAGGGCGCAACGTCCACCGACCAGGCACTGGACCGCCTGCTGCAGGGCAGCGGCTTCCAGGCCCGGCGCGATGCGTCCGGCGCCGTACTGATCGTGCAGGCCGACGCCGCTCCCCGTCGCGCACCGGCGCCGCGTCCCGCGCCCCAGGAGGCGCCTCCCGGCGGCGGTGCCGCGCAGGCCGAAGAGCCCGTGACGCAGATGGAGACGCTGCAGGTCACCGGTTCACGCATCAAGCGCGCGGAGATCGAGGGCCCGGCACCGATCACCGTGGTGACGGCGGAGCAGATCCAGGCCGCCGGCCTGACCTCGGTTCCCGACGTGCTGCGCTCGCTGAGCCAGAACAGCGGCAGCGTCTACGGCCAGCAGAACACCACCAACGCCCAGTCCACGCCGGGTGCGCAGGCGGTGGACCTGCGCGGGCTGGGACCGAACCACACGCTGGTGCTGATCAACGGCCGCCGCATCGCCGACTTCCCGCTGCCGCTCAACGGCCGCAGCAACTTCACCGACATCGGCAACATTCCGCTCGGCATGATCGACCGCATCGAAGTGCTGACCGGCAGCGCCTCGGCGGTCTACGGATCGGACGCGATGGCGGGCGTGATCAACTTCATCCTGAAGAAGTCCACCGACGGCACGATCCTCGACTACCGCTACGGCGACACCGAGCGCGGCGGCGGCGAATCGCACAAGCTGACCCTGACCACCGGCTTCGAGCGCGGCGACTTCAGCGGCATCGTCGGCGTGGAGCTGCTGGACAAGCGCCCGCTGTGGGGGTTCGAGCGCCGCAACCAGGACTCCACGTTCGACGCGCCCACCGACGAACGCCGCCTGCCGCGCATGACCGCCCAGCTCTACGACTGGGACAACGACCTCAACGTCGCGCCGACCGACGACTGCGTCGGCATGGCCGGCCTGAACGAGGGCACCACCGTGCTGGCGGAGGACCCCGATTACGGCACCTATTGCGGCAGCGATCGCGCCATCGCCTACCGCACCATCCAGAACGAACGACGCGGCATCACGGCGTATGGCGCCTTCGAGTTCCGCATCAACGACACACTGTCGTGGTTCGCCGACGTGCAGGCGGGCCACCAGACCGTCAAGCTGCTCACCGGCACCAACGGCAATCTCGCCGCCAGCGACCACATGGGCTGGGAGTTCCACGACCCGGCGTCGACCAACAACTACCGCAACAAGGTCTTCTACAACGCCGCCACCGAGCGCTACGAAATCTGGTCGCGCCAGTTCACGCCGGAGGAGACCGGCGGCCTGCGCAACCGCATGAACACCACCACCCAGAAGACGCTGGCGGTGACCACCGGCTTCACCGGCGGCTTCGGCGATGGCTGGAACTGGGAAGCGGCCTACAACCATTCCCAGTACAAGGCCGACGTGGAGATGCCCCGTATCCGTGCGGCAGCGGCCAACGAACTTTTCCTCGGCCCGCTGCTCGGCTACGACGACGACGGCTACGCCATCTACGACGCCGACCCGGCGCGCCTGTTCCGTCCACTGACGACCGCCGAGTTCGCTTCGATCGGCGCGATGTCCACCTGGCACCCCGAGGCGAAGAACGACAACGTCAGCGTCACCCTGGACAACGCCAGCCTGTTCTCGCTGCCGGCCGGCGATGCGGGATTCGCCGCCGCGATCGAATACGGCCGCCAGTCCTACCGCATCAATCCCGATCCGCTGGCGCTGACCGAGGACGCGTACTACGGCCCGCGCTACGGCAACGGCAGCGGCGACCGCAACCGCTGGGGCGCTGCCGCCGAGCTGCGCCTGCCGGTAGCCTCCACGCTCGAAGCCAGCCTGGCCGGCCGCTACGACCGCTACCGCTACGGCGACAAGAACCCCGGCAAGTTCACCTACAGCGCGGGCCTGGAATGGCGTCCGGTCGATACGCTGCTGGTGCGCGGCTCGTACGGCACCGGCTTCCGCGCCCCGGACATGCACTACCTGTTCGCCGGCGACGACTACTACCGCACGCGCTTCGCGACCGACTACTACCAGTGCCGTACCGAAGAGCCCGGTTTCAGCAACGACGAATGCTACGACGACGGCAGCTGGGACGGTGCGACGTTCGACGTCTACAACGGCAACATGGACCTGGACGTGGAGACCAGCCGGTCGGCCTCCGTGGGCTTCGTGTGGTCGCCCAGCCCCCACCTCGACCTGGCCGTGGACTACTACCGGATCCGGGTGATGAACCAGGTCCAGACCCAGGACCGCGAACTGCTGCGCATCGCCGAAGCCGACTGCCGCCTCGGCGTCACCGACAGCGGCGCCAGCGTCGACATCGGCTCGCCGACCTGCGTGGACGCGCTGGCGCGCGTGGTGCGCGACGCCGACGGCTTCATCACCAGCGTGCGCTTCAGCCCGATCAACATCGCCAACGAGGAAACCTCGGGCATCGACCTGACCGCCAATTACCGGCTGCAGACCGAGCGTGCCGGCGACTTCCGCTTCACCGGCAGCTACACGTGGGCCGACGAGCACACGCGGCAGCAGTATCCCGGCGACCCGGAAGAGGACATGCTGGACGTCAGCTTCAGCGCCACCACGCTGCCGCGGCACAAGGGCAACCTGGGCATGAGCTGGGACCGCGATGCCTGGGGCGCCAGCCTGTTCGGCAATTACCTGGGCAAGGTCGCCAACTACGCCAACGACGCATGGACCGGTGCCACCTGGCGCTTCAATGCCGGCGCGCGTTACGACGTCACCGACCACCTGCGACTGTCGCTGACCGTCAACAATCTGCTGGACAAGATGCCGCCGCGCGACGCGACGTGGTCCAACTATCCGTACTACGACACGTCCTGGTTCGACTCCATGGGCCGCAGCTACTACCTGCAGGTCACCTGGAAGCTGGGGGGCGAGAAGCTGTAAGTTCCGCAACGCACTTGATCGCAAGAAGGCCCGCCGAAAGGCGGGCCTTCTCGTTTACGGCGCATCGTTGGGAAATGCGGGATCGACCTCCGATTCAGACCGGTAGATCCATCGGTCGCCGCTGCGCTTATAGAGCGCCTCGAACCGCCGCATCGCGTCGCCGGCGCACCGCATGTCCAAGATCATGTAAACAGCGTCGGAGTCGCCCTCACCCGGCCCCGCATCGACCAGCACGCAACCGGGATGCCTTGCCTGCGCTTCGCGCTCCATCTTATCCGCACCGGGCGTATGCGCACCGCAAGCCGCCAGACATGGCAGCAGGCACAGGATGCGCCAACGGGCGATACGCATCACACCGTCCCGCGATTCTTCCCCTGCCAAGGCTGATACCACTCACGGATCGCGCGCATGTCGGTGTCCATGTCGCCGGTCGGGTAGTACACGTCGCCGATGCCGATGATCTTCTCCGGATAGTGGAAGTACGCCATCAGGATGGGCACCTGCGCCTGGTGGGCGATCTTCAGGAAACCGCCCTTCCACCTGTCCACGCGCTTGCGCGTGCCTTCCGGCGTCAGCGCGAACCACATCTTCTCGGACTGCCGCAGCATGCGCACGGCCTGCTCCACCGTGCCCTGCGGCGAACTGCGGTCCACCGGCACCACGCCCAGCTTGCGCAGCAGCGGCGACAGCGGCCACCAGAACAGCTGCGCCTTGCCCAGCACGCGCACCTGAAAGCCCATCGCGATCTTCGCCGCCATGCCCCAGATACCGTCCCAGTTGGACGAATGCGGCGCCACGATCATCACCAGCTTGGGCAGGTCCGGCAGCGTGCCGACGATCTTCCAGCCGAACATGCGCAGGAACGTGCGGCCCATCCAGCGGGTGAAGCGGTTGGGCGGCACCTGCGGCATGTTCGGCGGGATGCGCGGGACGATGTCGTGGCTCAAGCGGTTACTCCCATTGGTTCTTCTGCGACCGCCCGCGCTTGACCTCGCTGCGTCCGCGCTTGGCGTCCAGCCGGCGCGCCTTGGCCGCGCGCGATGGCTTGGTGGCGATGCGTTTCTTCGGCACCACCAGCGCCGCGGCGATCAGCGCGGCCAGGCGCTCGCGCGCGTCCTGGCGGTTGCGGTCCTGGGTACGGAAGCGCTGCGCGTCGATCACCAGCACGCCGTCGTCGGTCAGGCGGCGGTCGCGCCTGGTCAGCAGACGCTCGCGCAGCGGCTCCGGCAGCGACGGCGAACCCGCCACGTCGAAGCGCAGCTCCACCGCCGTGGCCACCTTGTTGACGTTCTGGCCGCCCGCGCCGCTCGCGCGCACGAAGCGCTCGACCAGTTCGTCGTCCGGAATCGCCAGCGTCGGCGTGATCTCGAGTGCGGGGCTCCCCATGCCGCGGATTGTAGTCAGGATGGGCGACGGTTCGTAGCGTAGCGCTGCAGGATGGGCGCCAGTTAACGTCTGATTTACTCCCCGGCAGGCACCCTGTGCCCCCGCTCCACGCCACCCGCACTGCATGATTGCCTCTTCGCTGACCGCAGCCCGCCGGCTTTCCCGCCTTCTCCTCGTCATCGTCGCGCTGGCCTGCGCCGGCACCGCCTTCGCGGCCGAACCGTCCGATGCCGACATCGACCGCCTGCTGAAGGCGTCGCGCGCCGAGAGCCTGCTGGCAGGCATGATCCCGCAGATGGAGGCCGTGCAGCAGCAGGAGTTCGACAAGCATTTCGCCGGCCAGGAAATGACCGAGGAACAGAAGGCCGAAGTCGCCCGCATCCAGGCCAAGACCCAGGAGATCATCCGCAAGGCGTTGTCGTGGGAACAGATGCGGCCGGTCTACCTGGAGGTCTACAAGAAGACCTACAGCCGCGAGGACGTGCGCGCGATCAGCAAGTTCTACGAAAGCGCCGCCGGCCAGCGCATGCTCGACAAGAATCCGGCCCTGATGCAGAACATCATGAGCGCCGTGCAGCAGAAGATGGTGCCGATGCTGGAAGAGCTGCAGGCCGAGATCCGGAACATCCCGGTCACCCCGCCCCCGCCCGTCTCACCGCCGCAGAAGCGTCGCCGTACGCGCTGACGCCGGACCCGGGATCCTCGGCTGTGGGAGCGAAGCAAGTCGCGATGATCTACCGGTAAAGCTTCATCGCGACTTACGTCGCTCCCACAACACCCCAAACGGATGGATCCCGGGTCGTGCGCATGGCGCACGCTACAGGACCAGCTTTTCCCTCGGCGGCAGCCGCCAGTCGATGGGCGCCTTGCCGCGCTGGACGAGGTACTGGTTGGTCGCACTGAAATGCCCGCAGCCCAGGAAGCCGCGATGCGCCGACAGCGGCGACGGATGCGGCGCACGCAGCACACGGTGGCGCCGCGTGTCGATCACCTTGCCCTTGGCCTGTGCGTAGCTGCCCCACAACAGGAACACCAGATCCTCGCGTTCGCGCGCCAGCGTTTCGATGGCATGGTCGGTGAACCCTTCCCAGCCCTTGCCCTGGTGCGCGCCCGCACGGCCCTCCTCGACCGTCAGCACGGCATTGAGCAGCAGCACGCCCTGCCGCGCCCACGGCAGCAGGCAGCCGTGGTCCGGCGGCGCGATGCCGAGGTCGGCGTTGATTTCCTTGTAGATGTTGAGCAGCGACGGCGGCACCGGCACGCCGGGCAGCACGGAGAAACACAGGCCGTGCGCCTGGCCCGGGCCGTGGTACGGATCCTGCCCCAGGATCACGACTTTCACCTCGTCGAACGGGGTGGCATCGAACGCGGCGAAGATCTGCGGCCCCGGCGGGTAGATGCGCGCACCGGCCGCCTTGCGCTGGCGCAGGAACGCCGACAGCTCGCGCATGTCCGGCCGCTGCAGCCAGTCGCCGACATGCGCCTTCCACGAAGGCTCGAGCTTGATGCGGTCCTCGTCGGTCATGGGTGCGGCGTGCGGCTCAGACCAGGCTGCGCGATTCGTCCATGCGCGCCAAGCGCAGCTGGAACAGCACCTTGGTCACCAGCAGCCGCTCGGCGATCGGCTTGAGCACCAGGTCGTTGGCGCCGGCCTGCAGCAGTTCGGCCTGGTTGTCGCGGTTGCTGTCGCCGGTCATCACCAGGATCGGCAGGCGTCGCTTGCCGTAGGCGAAATCCACCCGGATGCGCTGCACGATGTCGCGCCCGCTCAGTTCGCCCTTCAGGATCACGTCCGTCAGCACCAGGTCGAACTTGTGCGTGGACAGGCCCAGCGATTCGGCGGTGAGCAGCGCGAACGCATCCTCCGCGCGCAGCACGTGCACCACGTTGAGCGACTGCCGCTCCAGCATGCGCTTGGTGGTTTCGGCCACGACGCGGCTGTCCTCGATATAGAGGATGGTGGCGCCGGTCACCGGCTCGGGCTGCACGTAGCCGCGGATGAAGGTCGCCAGGGCCTCGTGGCCCAGCGCCTTGTCGAAATAGTCGGTGACGTATTCGGTGAAGCGGCGCTCTTCCAGGTGCTGTTGCGCGTCGCCGGACACCACGATGACCGGTACGTAGGCCTGGCCCGCCGCCTCGCGCACGCTGCGCGCGATCTCCATGCCGTCGCCGTCGGGCAGTGCCAGCGCGGTGGTGACCAGATGCACCTCGCCGGCCGCCAGCGCCTCGCGCGCTTCGGCGATGCTGGCGCAGCCGATCACCTGCACGCCGGGCAGATCGCGCTGCAGCACATCGGCGATCAGCTTGCGCACCAGCTTGGACCCGTCCACCACCATCACGCGGGGCGCGTCGCTGATCAGATGCCGGAGCTCTTGGGCCATGAAGATGCGCAGGGGGTCAGGTGGCGGTCGGGCGAGTCTGACGCAAGAAGTGGCCGGTCACCAGCCATGCGCCCAGCCAGCCGATCGCCGTAGCCGCCACGACGACGACCGTCGCACCGGCCGGATCCAGCCCGGCCAGCACGAACGGACTGCCATAGCTGCGCGCCAGCGCCGCCAGCGGCTCCTGCAGCGCCAGCGCCGCCAGCGTCAGCAGCCCCAGCGCCAGCGCGCCCGCCGCCAGGCCGTACCACGCACCCAGATAGACGAACGGACGGCGGATGAAGCCATCGCTGGCGCCGAGCAACTGCAGCACGCCGATTTCCTCGCGCCGCGACTGGATGTCCAGCCGCACGGTATTGCCGACCACCAGCAGCGCACCGAGTCCGAACAGCGCGGCGAGCACCCAGACCAGGCGCTTGCCGAAGCCCATCCAGCCGGCGAGCCGCTCGCGCCAGGCTGCATCGTGCTGCAGCAGGTCGGTCTCCGGCAGCGCCTCGAGCGCCGCCACCAGGCGTGCATCGTCGCCTTCGGGGACCACCACCAGCAATGCGGGCAGCGGATTGCCGTCCAGCAGGTCCAGCGACCCGGCCAGGCCACTGCGCTCGCGGAATTCCGCCAGGCCCTGTTCGGGCGTGCGCAGTTCGACGCGGGCGACATCGTCGCGGCCGCGCAGCGACTCGGCCAGCGCCTGCGCACGCGCTACCGGGGTGTCCGGCGTGAGGAACAGGTCGATCTCGCGCGACTGCTGCACATCGCCGGCGAAATGGCCGACGTTCTGCAGCGCCAGCCACAGGCCCAGCGGCAGCACGAACGCGACCGCCATCACGCCGATCGTCAGCAGCGTGGCCCAGGGGCGGCGCACGGTGCGACCCAGGCTGGACACGAAACTGTAGAGATGCTGGTCCAGCCAGATGCCGAACCCGGAGCGCGCCTGCGCGCGGCTGTTCTTCGCGTCGCTCATTCGGCCAGGTCCGCCGGCGAGATGTCGTCGACCAGCCTGCCGTGGTCGAGGATCAGCACGCGCTTCTTCATGCGCTTGAGCAGCGACAGGTCGTGGCTGACCACCAGCACGCTGGTGCCGCGCTCGGGCATGGACGCGAACAGCGACATTATCTCCGCCGCCAGCGTGGGATCGAGGTTGCCGGTGGGCTCGTCGGCCACCAGCAGGCGCGGCTCGGCGACGATGGCGCGCGCGATGCCGACGCGCTGCTGTTCACCGGCGGACAGTTGCGTGGGCAGCGCCTTCTCGCGATGGCCCAACCCCAGGCGCGCCAGCACTTCGCGCACGCGCTTGCCGATGTCGTTGCGACGGTCGCCGCGCAGGATCAGCGGCAGCGAGACGTTTTCCATCACCGTGCGGTCGGTCAGCAGGCGATGGTCCTGATAGACCGCGCCCACCTCGCGACGATGCAGCGGGATGCGACCGCCGCGCACCTTCAGCAGATTCCTGCCGCCGAACACCACCGCGCCGCGGCTGGGCCGCTCGCTCAGGTGGATCAGCTTCAGCAGCGTGCTCTTGCCGGCACCGGAATGCCCGGTGACGAACAGCATCTCGCCCTCGGCCACCTCGAAGCTGACGTCCTCCAGCGCCGCGTGGCCGCCGGGGTACTGCTTGCTGACGTTTTCGAATCGGAGGACGCTCATGTGCGTCGATTATGCCGGAGCGCGCGAGACGCGGTCATGCTCGCCGCAAAGAAAAAGCCGGGACATGCCCGGCTTCTTCGCGGAGGCATGGCAGCCCGGATCAGCCGCCCGACACCAGCGAGCGGATCTTGCGACCCAGTCGGGTCAGGAAGCCCGTATTGTCGTCGGCCGGCGTCGGCGCGGGTGCCGGCTTGGCGGCGGCCGGTGCCGCATTCGCGATCGCCGCCTCCGCGCCTTCGATCGGCTTGCCGTGGCGACGGCGACGACGCTTGCGCGGCGGCTTGCGTTCGCCTTCCGGCAACGCGACCGCGTCGGCACGGACTTCTTCGTTCGTCGGGCGCGTTACCTGCGGCCTGGCCGCTTCGCCTTCCGGACGCGGCGCGCGCGGCGGACGCGGCTTGCCGTCGGCCGAACGCGGGCCTTCGCGACGACCGCCCTCGCGGCGGCCAGCACCCTCGCGGCGACCCGCGCCGCCGGAGCCACCCGGCTTGCGACCACCGCCACGACGCTCCTCGTCGGCGGCCTTCTGCTCGCGCGCTTCGCGGAAGATCTGGCTGACGCTCTCCTCTTCGCCGTCGCCCTCGCCGGCGGCCGGCTTGGGACGCTCAGGACGCGGCAGCGCCGTCAGCAGTTCGGCAGTGACCGGCTCGGACGGGATCTTCTGCTCGATGTAGGCCTCGATGTCCGGCAGCGACATCGCATAGCGCTCGCAGGCGAAGCTGATCGCGTCGCCCTCGGCGCCCAGGCGCGCGGTACGGCCGATGCGGTGCACGTAGTCCTCGGCATCGAACGGCAGGTCGAAGTTGAACACGTGCGACACGCCGTCGATGTGCAGGCCACGCGCGGCCACGTCGGTCGCCACCAGCAGTTCCAGCTGGCCGGCCTGGAACTTCTTCAGCAAGGACTCGCGCTTCTTCTGCGGCACATCGCCGGACAGCACGCCCACGCGGTAGCCGGCCCGCTCCAGCGCGCGCGCCACGCGCTCGACGAACGCCTTGGTGTTGACGAACACCATCGTGCGCGCGCCTTCGCTGCGCGACAGCAGGCCGATCAGCAGCGGGATCTTCTCTTCGTCGGCCGGGTAGTACAGCTTCTGCCGCACCTTGGCCGCGGTGATGAACTCGGTCTCGACGACGAGCTTCTCCGGCTCGTTCATGTGTTCGTACGCCAGTTCCAGCACGCGGTGCGACAGCGTGGCCGAGAACAGCAGCGTCTGCCGCGTGGTGCGCTCGGGCATGCGGCGCAGCAGGAAGCGGATGTCCTTGATGAAGCCGAGGTCGAACATGCGGTCGGCTTCGTCCAGCACGCACATCTCGCAGGCGTGCAGGCTGACCACCTTGTGCTGCTTGACGTAGTCGATCAGGCGGCCCGGCGTGGCGATGATGACGTCCACGCCCTGCTGCAGCAGTTCACGCTGCTTGTCGTAGTCCACGCCGCCGTACACCAGCGCGAAGCGCAGGCCGAGGTCGGCGCCGAACTTCACCGCGTCCTTGTGGATCTGGATGGCCAGTTCGCGGGTCGGCGCCAGGATCAGCGCGCGCGGATCCTCCGGCTTGCGGTCGGCCAGCGCCGGGCGGGTCAACAGGCGGTTCATCACCGCGACCAGGAAGGCCAGCGTCTTGCCGGTGCCGGTCTGCGCCTGGCCGGCGACGTCGCCGCCCTTCAGGGCCACCGGCAGCGTCATCGCCTGGATCGGCGTGCAACGGGAGAAACCTGCGCCTTCCAGGCCGGCGAGCAGCGCCGGATGCAGGTCGAACGAGGAGAACGTGATATCGGTTAACGGTTTGTCGCTCATGCCTTCTTCTTTGCGTCGCTGTGTTCCGCGCGCGTCTCGTATGAATGCGGTGGGTGTGCTTGCAACGGCCTGACCGGCGTCGCACACTGCGCCCCCTGTGCCGGGTTGCGCGACCACCTGGAAACCCTTGATAAAGGTCGCGGAACGCCCCAGTTTACCCCAATCGTGGTGGCCGTCCCGGCCCGAACCCGTCCGCGCCCGTCCGCGGACCCCGCAGGAGATCCCCGTGAGCGACAAAGTGACCCACGTCGGCGATGCCGATTTCGACGCTGCCGTACTGCAGTCCGGCGAGCCGGTGCTGGTGGACTTCTGGGCCGAATGGTGCGGCCCGTGCAAGATGATTTCGCCGGTCCTGGACGAACTGGCCGAGACCTACGGCGGCAAGCTGAAGGTCGCCAAGGTGAACGTGGACGAGAACCGCGCCACCGCCATCAAGTACCACGTGCGTTCCATCCCGATGCTGCTGCTGTTCAAGGACGGCCAGATCCAGGCCACCCAGATCGGCGCCGTCGGCAAGGGCCAGCTGACCCAGATGATCGACAAGGCCCTGGGGACCCAGGCCGCCTGATCCGCCCGCTGCGCGCCGCCGAGGCGGGCGCGCAGCCTGAATCCGCTTGAACCGCGGCAGGCCGGCAGCTTGCCGCTACCCCGGAGCCGGTGATAGTGTCGGCTCCGAAATCCGGCGCAGGGGATGCGCCGCACCCATCTGAATACCCACTCTTCACTTCACCCCGCCGCCGCAACGCCGGCGCTCGCCACCTAGCGAGGATTCGCAACTTGTCCGACAGCAGCAACGAAACCGGCGCTCCCGCCGAGAAGCGCGTGCGCAAGCCCCGCGCCCCCAAGACGCCCACCGCCGACACCGCCGCAGCGCCGGCCGAGCGTGCGCCCGAGATGGCGCCGCAGCTCCCGCTGCCGCCCGTCTCGGCCGAACGCGCCCCGGCCCAGTCCGCGCCTTCCGCTCCCCCCGCGCCGTCCCACGAGGGCGGTGGCGAATCCTCCCCGGCCCCGCAGGGACAGGGCGGCCAACAGGACGGCGGCGACCGCGGCAACGACCAGCGCGACGGCAACCGCTTCAACAACAACCGCCGCGACCGCTTCCGCAACCGCCGCGAGCGCAACCGCGACCGCCAGGGCAACGACGGCATGCCGCAGGACGGCAACGGCGGCGGCCAGGAGCAGTTCGTGCCGCGCGCGATGCCGAACGTGCCGGAGGGCTTCCCCCAGTATTCGCTGGGCGACCTCAAGCGCATGCCCGCGCCCAGGCTGCTGGACATCGCTGAGCAGCTGAACATCCAGGAAGGCGTGGCCCGCGCGCGCAAGCAGGACGTGATCTTCGCGCTGCTGAAGGTGCTGACCCGCCACGGTGAGGGCGTCGCCGCCGACGGCGTGCTGGAAATCCTGCCGGACGGCTTCGGCTTCCTGCGCGCGGCCGAGGCCAGCTACCTGGCCGGTCCGGACGATGTCTACATCAGCCCCAGCCAGATCCGCCGCTTCAACCTGCGCACCGGCGACCACCTGGCCGGCCGCATCCGCTGGCCGAAGGACGGCGAGCGCTACTTCGCGCTGTCGACCATCGACACCATCAACGGCGAGCCGCTGGAAGCGTCGAAGAACAAGGTGCTGTTCGAGAACCTGACGCCGCTGTTCCCGCGCCGTCGTTTCACCCTGGAGCGCGGCAACGGGTCGTCGGAAGACATCGCCGGCCGCATCCTCGACCTGATGGCGCCGCAGGGCAAGGGCCAGCGCGCGCTGATCGTGTCGCCGCCCAAGGCGGGCAAGACGATCATGATGCAGCAGATCGCCACCGCCATCACGACCAACCACCCGGACGTGCACCTGATCGTGCTGCTGGTGGACGAGCGTCCGGAAGAAGTGACCGAAATGCAGCGCACCGTGCGCGGCGAAGTGGTCAGCTCGACGTTCGACGAACCCGCCGCGCGCCACGTGCAGGTCGCCGAAATGGTGATCGAGCGCGCCAAGCGCCTGGTCGAGCACAAGAAGGACGTGGTGATCATGCTGGACTCGATCACCCGCCTGGCCCGCGCCTACAACAACGTCGTGCCCAGCTCCGGCAAGGTGCTGACCGGCGGCGTGGACGCCAACGCCCTGCACCGCCCGAAGCGCTTCTTCGGCGCCGCGCGCAACGTCGAGGAAGGCGGCTCGCTGACCATCATCGCCACCGCGCTGGTCGAGACCGGCAGCAAGATGGACGAGGTGATCTACGAAGAGTTCAAGGGCACCGGCAACAGCGAAGTGCACCTCAACCGCCGCATCACCGAGAAGCGCGTCTACCCGGCCATCGACATCAACCGTTCGGGCACGCGCCGCGAGGACCTGCTGATCGAGCCGGAGCTGCTGCAGAAGATCTGGATCCTGCGCAAGCTGCTGCATCCGATGGACGAGATCGCGGCGATGGAGTTCCTGCTGGACAAGATGAAGAACACCAAGTCCAACGACGAGTTCTTCAGCTCGATGAAGCGCTGATCCGCAAGCGGAACAGTAAAGAACGCCCCGCATCGCGGGGCGTTTTGCTTTCCGGGGATATGCCGGGCGCGGTCACGAACCGCTGCCGAGCGGCGTCAGCAGGCGGAGCTCCCCTTCCGTCAGCGCGTAGGTTTCGCCACCCACCAGCGTCTCGGGCGATTGCTTCGCCAGCTCCTGGTCGACCCAGTCGGCGGTCTGCCGCGGGCCGGGCACATAGGCCACCCACTTGCCGTACTGGAAGGTGTCCAGGTCGAGCAGATAGTCCACGGTCGTGCGCACGGTCCAGTAGTCGGCCGAGGCCAGCGGACCCTGCGTCGGCGGCGTGAACGTCCAGCGCCGTGCCGCGCTCACCGCCGACTGCGCGAACCCGTCGCGCACCTTCTGCATCACGTTCTCGGTGGCCAGCGAACGCAGGTTGACCTGCTCGGCGAACGCCTCCTGCACTTTGCCGTCGCGACCCACCCGCAACAGCAGGAAGACACTGCCGGAGGCGCCGGCCCGTGCGAGCGATACGGGATAGCGCGGCGGCGGCATGCTGTCCTTGACGACGTCGAAGCCGGCATTCCGTTCGAGCGGATGGAAGCTGACCGCCTGCAGGCGCAGTTCGTAGCCGCCGGCGTCGTCCTTCTTGGCGACCGCCAGCAGGCGCATGCGGTTGCGCACGCCCACGGCGCTGCCGTCGACGGTGACCGGCTCGAAGGCCCAGGTGGGCACCTGCGCCTGCACGAAGGACACCACGCCCGCCGGCAGCTGTTCCGGCCGGTCGATGCGCAGGTCGACGACCTTTCCCGACGCGTCCACGCTGATCTCACCCTTCACCAGCATGCTCATTTCGACCTGCTTGCGCACGGCGCCCACACCGCCCGCCTGCACCCACGTCGACACCAGCAGCAACCCGAGAGCCATCCACATGCGCATTGCCTTCTCCTTGAGTCGTGTACGTCGGATATGACGGCGTTCCTGGCGGGAACACCCTTCCAGTCCTCGCTGCGTGCCTGCAGGTGCGGAGCGTGCCGGCCGCCGCATACTATCCCCACCCGGTGACGCCTGCACGGCGTGCCCGGGCCACGCCACCGGCGCCCCGGTTGACTGCGGCGATCTCCGGGCCGTGGCTCCAGCACCTCGGCGTGCGACCGATGCCCGCCTGATTGGCGGCGTCTTGATGCCGGGACCGGATGGATTTGGGCTGGCCGTACGCGACTCCCATCGGATGAGATGACGCAAGGGTGATCATCACCACGCGTGGTGGCGGATGTTCGGCAGTGCGCGAAGGACAGATCATGATGATCGACATCCGTCGATGTTCGTAGAAGAACTACACGCACGACGATGCGGCGCTTTCATGCGATGACGTGCCGATCCATCTCGTACTGACCTCACGAATACATGGCGCGATGGATGACGCGCCTGTTCGCCGGCGCAGCGGCCACGCTCGCGGTGCGCACCGCGCGCGAACTACTGTAATCGCGCTTCCACATCGATCCTCACGCCAGCGGCGTATACGATCTTCGGCTCGTGACAGCTTCTGTTGACCACGCGATCCACCGTACGATAACGACGGCGCAGACGACTGGACGCGCATGCACCGGCCCGACAAGGGATGGACGGAACCTGACAGATGGCGAAGAACGCAGCACACCGGAATTTTCCTGCCGCACGGGGGGAGCGTGTGATGCGAACACGCAACGTATCTGCAGCCGCCATCGCCGCGTGCATGATCGCCTTCGCGAGCCTGCTGGTACCCACCGACGCGTGGGCGCAGGCGTCGTCCTGCCGGCTGGAACAGCATGGCGGCGCGGGCACGTTCGACTTCGGTCCGGCCGGTGGCGGCGTCACCGCCAGCGCCACGCTGTCGAACATGACCTACGATGCCACTACCAGCGGAACGGTGACGTTCGTGGACGACGGTGGGCGTGCCTATCCCACGCCACCGTCGGCGACGCGCTGGCTGTTGACCAACTCGAACACGCTCACGCGCTTGGTCATCACCTTCTCCGTTCCGATGCCCGCACATCGGCTGGGCTTGGCGATCGAGGATCTTGGTAACGGCACCAGCACGACACTGCCTCCGTACGACCCACGGATCACTTTGGAGACGACCGGCGGAGCCGCGCCGTCGGATTTCGTCGGGCATGCGTTGGGAACCGCCACGCGCGCGCTCTACAACCCCGCGACCGGACAGGTCAGCATGGCCCCGCGCGACCTCGCCGCGCCCGCCACGCTCAGGCAGTCCGTCTTCCTCCGCGGCGACAGCACGGCGCTGGTCAGTTCGGTGTCGCTGACGGCCACGGGCATATTGAGTGGCGACTTCATCGCCATCCGCCTGGTCTCGATCCCCTCGTGCGTACGCATCGCCAAGGTCACCACCGTCGGTACCGGGAGCTTCGGCTTCACCACCGGCGGCTTGTCGACCTGGCCCGGCGCCACGCCTGGCACCGTCACCGTGACGACCACGGCGATCGGCACAGCCGAAGCCTCGCCCCGCTTCTATTACCAGGCAGGCATCACCGGGGCCGGCGTGGGCACGAGCCCGGTGACGCTGAGCGAACCGGTGCCGACCGGGTGGCGGCTGACCGGCGCGCAATGCACCGACGCCAACGCCGCCCGCAACGGCAATACGGGCAGTTTCGGCACGCTGTCCGGAGGCGCGCTGACGATTCCCGGCGACCGCATGCGCTTCGAGTCGGACATCACCTGCACGTTCGCCAACGCGCGCGATGTCGACCTGTCCATCCTCAAGGCGGCCACGCCCGCGAGCGTGGAGAGCGGCGGCCTGGTGGCGTTCACCCTGACCGCCAGCAACCTGACCGCCGGCTCGTTGGTGGAAGGCGCGATCCTGCGCGACCCGCTGTCGGCAGGACTCGACTGCACCGACGCCGGCCTGCCGGCACCGGTGTGCTCGGTCAGCGGCGATGCGCAGTGCCCCGCGCCGGCGGCGCTGACCGCGGCGGCGCTCGCCTCGCCTGGCGGCGTCTCCCTGCCACGCCTCGCCGGCCGCGCCAGCGTGGCGGTCACCCTGCAGTGCCGCGTGACCGCCAGCGGCGAATGACCTGACGCGCCCGCGCGACCTTCGCCCCGCTCGCCCGCATACTATCGCCGCGAGGTGATGCATGCACGGTAGTGGTCTGGAGTTGATGCTGGTGTTTCTGCTGGCCGCGGTGATCGCGGTGCCGGTATTCAAGCGCTTTGGACTGGGCGCGGTGCTGGCCTACCTGGTGGCCGGTGTGGTGCTGGGCCCGGACGGCCTGGCGCTGGTGCGGGATGCGGACCGCATCCTCAACGCGGCCGAGATCGGCGTGGTGATGATGCTGTTCGTGATCGGCCTGGAACTGTCGCCGTCGCGGCTGCGGGTGATGCGCAAGCCGGTGTTCGGCGCGGGCGGACTGCAGGTGCTGTTGAGTGCGCTGCTGCTGGGCGGCATCGCGCTGGTGTTCGAGCACCACTGGAAGACCGCACTGGTGATCGGGCTGGGTCTGGCGCTGTCGTCCACCGCCGTGAGTCTGCAGTTGCTGTCCGAGCGCAAGGAGCTGACCAGCGAGCACGGGCGCCTCGGCTTCGCGATCCTGCTGTTTCAGGACCTGGTGGCCATTCCGCTGCTCGCCGCCATCCCGCTGCTCGGTGGCGCCAAGAACGAGACGCTGACCTGGACCATGGTGTTCCATGCGATCGGCGCCATCACCATCGTGATCCTCGGTGGCCGGCTGGTGCTGCGGCAGCTGTTCCGCATCGTCGCGCGCACGCGCATGCCGGAGGTGTTCACCGCCACCGCGCTGCTGGTGGTGCTGGGCATCGCCTGGTTCATGCAGCTGGCCGGCCTGAGCGCCGGCCTGGGCGCCTTCCTGGCCGGCGTGCTGCTGTCGGACTCGGAGTTCCGCCACGAGCTGGAATCGCAGATCGACCCGTTTAAGGGACTGCTGTTGGGTCTGTTCTTCATCGCGGTCGGCATGGACCTCGACCTGGACGCGGTGGCGCAACAGCCCGAGCTGATCGCCGCCGGCGTGCTGATCCTGCTGACGGTGAAGTTCGCGCTGCTGTTCGGCGTGGGCCGCTGGCCGGGCCGGCTGGATCCGCGCGGCGCGCTGATGCTGGCGGGCACCTTGTGGCTGGGCGGCGAGTTCGCGTTCGTGGTGTTCAGCGAAGCCAACCGCGTGCGCCTGATCGACGTGGAACTGCGCAACCAGCTCAGCGCCATCGTCGGCTTGTCGATGGCGCTGACGCCCTTGCTGCTGCTGGGCCTGCATCGCCTGCTGGCCGAAGTGAAGCCCAGGCCGTCCACCACGCCGCGCACGTTCGACGAGATTCCCGACGAGCAGCCGCAGGTGCTGATCGCCGGGATGGGCCGTTTCGGCCAGATCGTCGCGCGCCTGCTGACTGCGCAGCGCATCCCGTTCGTCGCGCTGGAGCACAGTCCGGAGACCGTCGACACACTGCGCCGCTTCGGCAACATCCGCCTGTACTACGGCGACCCGACGCGACCGGACCTGCTGCGCGCGGCCGGCGCGCAGCACGTGAAGGTGTTCGTGATCGCGATGGACGATCCGGACACCAACATCAAGGCGACGCGCCTGATCCGCCGCATGTACCCGGAGGCGCGCGTGCTGGCGCGTGCGCGCAATCGCCAGCATGCGTGGCGGCTGATGGACCTCAGCGCCGAGGCGTACCGGGAGACGCTGGGGTCCAGCCTGGAGATGGCCGAACAGGTGCTGGTGGAACTGGGGCTTCCGCCGGAAACCGCCGCCGAGCACGCGCGCCGTTTCCGCCAGCACGACGAGAAGCTGCTGCGCGCGCAGTACCTGGTCTACGACGACGACGGCGCGGTGATCCAGACCGCGCGCGATGCGGTCAGCGACCTGGAGAAGCTGTTCGAGGCCGACGCGACGGGCGGGGACGCGCCGCCGGCGCGCTAGCCGCGGTCGCGCAGGAAGCGGGCCATCGAGGCGCCCGCGCCCGGCGTGGCCGGGACGAATTCGGCCGCCACGTCGATGAAGCCGCGCATCACCGCGATCTCGCGCGGCGTGCGGTTCAGCGTGTCGCGCAGTTCCGGGTCGGCGCCGGCGCGCAGCAGCCGGCTGACCACGCGCAGCAGGCCGTGCAGCGCGGCCAGGTGCAGCGGACCGAAGCCGCGCGGGTCCTGCACGTCCAGCGAGACGTCTTCGTCGAGCAGGCGCTCCAGGCCGGCCAGCACGACCTCCTCGTCGCAGGCGGTGCCGGGTTCGGCGCGCGCGCCCAGCAGCAACAGCAACGGCGTGACCGCGCCCGCGGCGACCTGTTCGGATTCGGCACCGGACAGCAGCAGCGTGTCGAGCAGGGCCAGCAGGCGCGGTTTCTCGCGTGCGGTGAACCCGTACAGCGCAGCGCAATGCAGCGGCGTGAGCCCCTGCGCGTCGCCGGCCTGCACGTTGGCGCCGGCGGTGATCAGGCGGGCGGCGATCTCCGGCAGGCCGAGCGCGGCGGCCAGCATCAGCACGGTGACGCCGCCGGGCAGGCGATGTTCGATGTCGGCACCGGCGGCCAGCAGCGCGCCGACGATCTCGACCTGGCGCATGCTCACCGCCGCCGACAGCGGCGTGGCGCCGGTGTTGGCGGCACGCTGCGGATCGGCGCCGCGGGCCAGCAGCAGTTCGACGGTGGTGGCGGCACCGCCGCCGGCCGCGCGCAGCAGCGCCGTGCACCCCTGTGCGTCCGGGGAATCGACATCGAAACCGAGGTCCAGCAGCCGGCGCACGGCATCGCGGTCGCCGGCCATCGCCGCCGCAGGCAGGTCGGCGGGGCGCAGCGCGCGGCGCGGCAGCGACCAGACGCGCCAGTCGAGCCAGTCGGCCAGGTCGCGACGCCCGCACGCCAGCGCCACGCCCAGCGGCGTCTGGCCGTCGGCGGCGCGGGCATCCGGCGACGCGCCCTTGGCGATCAGCTGCTTGAGCGCGGTCTCGCGACCGAGCACGGCCGCCAGGTGCAGCGCCGTCATGCCATGGCTGTCGCGCGCCTCACGATCCACGCCGAGGTCGAGCAGGCGGTCGAGCACGCGCTGCCAGCCCAGGCGGACCGCCAGCGACAGCGCCGGATCACCCTGCACGGACGGCGCGAACGGATCGGCGCCGCGTTCCAGCAGATCCAGCGCGCAGGATTCCAGCGCGCGCGCGGCACGGTCGTCCGCCGCACACGCCGCCATGAAGCGCGCCAGTCCGCCCGCGCCCGCCGGCGAGACGCCGCGCGCCAGCAGCGTGGCCAGCGCAGGCTGCCCCGCAGGACCTTGCGCGAGCAGGGAAAACAGCACCGTGTCGCCCTGCGCATTGCGGCTGTCCGGGTCGGCGCCGTGGCGCAGCAGCCACGACAGCCGCGCAGGCCGCTGCATGTCCGTGTCGTGCAGCAGTGCGCCGAGTTCCTCGCGTGAGCTCAGGCGCGCCAGGGCATCCAGACCATCGAACTGCCCGCTCGCCAGTCCCTCGCGCAGCAGCGCGGCGGGGGCGCGGTCGGCCGGCGTTTCGTCGTCGGCGCTCGCCACGGCGGTCGGCAGCGCGTAAGCCGGGTCCAGCGCGGAGACCAGCGCCCAGCGCCCTGCTTCCGCCGCGACATCGACCGCGCGCCGACCGTGCGCATCGGCCGATGCGGGATCGACACCCCACTCCAGCAATCGGCGCACGACGACAGGCGACACCTGCTCGGCCATGCAGGCCAGCATCAGCGCGTTGCGCCGGTCGCCATCGACGGCCTGCCGGTCGGCGCCGGCCTCGGCCAGTTTTTCCAGCACCGTCAGGCGGGCACCCCGCGCGGCGTCCAGCCACGGCGTGCGCTGCTGGCCGTCGCGGGCGTGCACGTCGGCGCCGGCGGCGATCAGCGCGGTGGCGATATCGGCATGTCCGGCGAACGCGGCCTCATGCAGCGCACTGCGGCGCTGCGCATCGCGCGCATCGACCTTGGCCTTGTGCTTGAGCAGCAGCTGGACGCCGGCCGGATCGTCTTCTTCGGTGGACGCGGCGGCCAGCAGCACCGGCTGGCCGCCCTGAGGATCGGGCCGCGCGCCGCGTTCGAGCAGGAACTTCGCCAATCGCCAGTTGCCCGCCACGCAGGCCACGCCCAGCGGCGTGAGGCCGTCGTGGTTCAGCGCATCCAGTTCCGCCGCCGCATCGCGCAGCAGCGCGACCACGCCGGGGTCGGAACTGCGGGCGGCGTGATGCAGCGGGGTGTTGCCTTCGGCGTCGGCGATGCGCGGGTCGGCGCCGTTGGCCAGCAGCGTGGTGACGGCGTCGGGCCGGCCGTGCCAGCTGTCGCGCGTGGCGGCGAGCAGCGGGGTGACGCCGGCATGCGCGTGGTTGAGGTCGACGCCGTGCGCGATCAGCGCGCGCAGCAGGCGCAGGTCGGGCAGTACCGCCGCCAGCGCGCCGAGGCTGCGCTGGTCGCGCGCGCCTTCGGCCGGCAGCGCATGCGGGTCCGCGCCCGCTTCGATCAGTTCCAGCGCGCGGTCCACGCGACCGGAGCGGGCGGCATCGAACAGCGCCTGCTCCAGATCGAACCCGACGTCGGCCGGCTCCTCGACGGGTGTCGCGAACGCGTCGTCCTGGCGGTGGTCCGGCATCTCGACCACCGGCAGCGCGCCGGCGCCATCCAGGCGCTGGACGCCCCAGTGCAGCACCGGCAGCAGCAGCGCATAGGCCACCGCCAGGCCGGCGCGTGCGGCCTCGGGCAGCAGCGCGGGCCAGGCCAGGCAGAGGCCGCCGCCGACCGCGAACGCCAACAGGGTCGCCACCGCCAGGCCGCGCCAGGCGTGGAAGTCGCGTTCCACGAGGCCGCGCCAGTGCGCGGCCAGCGACCCGCCATCGCGTTCCAGCCCGTGCCACAGCGGCCAGGTCCGCCACAGCCCGACGATCACCGCGCCCACCACCGCGCTGACGCCCAGCGCCGCCGGCAGGCTGCCGCTGTCCCGCAGCGACGCCAGCGGCCAGGCGAGCAGGGCGGCACTGCCGGCGAAGGCGACCGCCCACGCCAGCAGCAACGCGGGCAGATCCTCGCGCCACGCATGGGCAGGCGCCAGCACGCGGGTACCGCGCAGCCACGACACGCCCATTGCCACCGCCGGCTGCGCTAGGCAGGCGGCGAGCGCCGCGACCACGCCACCGGCCCATCCGCCGGCGGCGGCCAGCAGCACGCCGGCCAGGACGGCGGCGATGGCGACCGGTCGGGTCTGCAGGCGCGACTCAGGCATCGGCGCGGACGCGGGGATCGGGCGGCGGCGGAAACTGGATGTGGAAACCGCGCGCGGCGAGATTCTCGCGGACGACGGCGGCGTCTTCGCGCGCCAGCGTGCGGTCGGGAGTCAGGGCCACTTCCAGCACGAACGACAACTCGCCCAACGGGGTGCGCAGCGGCTCGGGCACGACGCTGAAATCGTCGCGCTTCGCCAGGTAGACGAACGTATCGGCCTTGCGCAGGCTCTTGTAGACGTAGGCTTGCATCCGCGCGTGTCGCGCCCCGCGTGTGGACAAGCGGGGATTGTGCGGGAAATGCGATAGGCGCGAAACCCGCACGCGTTCACGCCGGCGCATGACCATCGGCGGCCGGAACCGCGCGGCGGGACTGGTAATCTTGCCGCCTTCACCTCGCACTAACGGATGCCCGATGCGCCCTGCCCTGCTTGCCCTGCTGCTGCCGTTCGCCCTTGCACCGTCCGCGCACGCCCAGACCTCCGCACCGCTGACGATCGAACAGGCGATGGCGGAACCGGACTGGATCGGGCCGCCCGTCGAGCGCGCGTGGTGGACGTGGGACGGCAGGCAGGTGCAGTACGAACTCAAGCGCGATGCCAGCCCGGTGCGCGACACCTTCGAGCAGTCGCTCGACGGCAGCGCCGCCCGCCGCGTGGGCGACGACCAGCGTGCGGGCCTGGACGCGGCCAACCCGGCCTACGACACAGGCCGCCAGCGTATGCTGCTGTCGCGCAACGGCGACCTGTTCGTGCGCGACCTGCGCAACGGTGCGCTGACCCAGATCACCCGCACCAACGAAACCGAACAGCAGGCACGCTTCGCCCAGGACGGCGCGGTGATCTGGCGCGCCGGCGCCACGTGGTACCGGTGGACCGCGGGCAGCGGCACCTCGACGGTCGCCGAGCTCAAGGCCGAGCGCGACCCGCTCGCCCCGCCGAAAGCCGACGCATTGCGCGAGCAGCAGCTGCGCACGATCCGCACGCTCGCCGACGACCGTGCCCAGCGCGAGGCCGCGCAGAAGCAGGCCGAGGCCTGGCGCAAGGCGGACCCGACCCGCGCCCCTGCGCCGGTTTACCTGGGCGCCGAGGTGGAGATCGAAGCCAGTTCGCTGTCGCCCAACGGCCGCTGGCTGCTGGTGGTGACGCGCAAGAAGGGCGCCGATGCCGGACAGGGCGGCAGGATGCCGCTGTACGTCACCGAGTCCGGCTACGAGGAATTCCAGAACGTGCGCACCCGGGTGGGTCGCAACGCGCCGTTGCCGCATGCGCTGTGGCGCGTGGACCTGGCCGACGGCAGCGTCAAGCCGCTCGCCTTCGACCCGCTGCCCGGCATCGACAAGGACCCGCTGGCCGCGCTGCGCAAGCGCGCCGGCAAGGAGCCCCTGAAGGGCAACCGCGACGTCCGCGTGGAAGGCGGCCGTGGCGGCGACCCCATCGCGTGGACGGACGATGGCGCACAGGTCGCGGTGCAACTCCACGCCGTCGACAACAAGGACCGCTGGATCGCCACCGTCGACCTGCCGGGCGCGCGCCTGCAGCCGCGGCACCGCCTGACCGACGACGCCTGGATCAACTGGGGCTTCAACGAGTTCGGCTGGCTCCCCGACAACCGTACGCTGTGGCTGCTCTCGGAAGAGTCCGGCTACTCGCACCTGTACACCGCCACCGGCACGGAGAAATTCCGCGCACGCACCTCGGGCAAGTGGGAGGTCTCCGATCCAGAGATCGCACCGGGCGGCAACGGCTTCCTGTTCCTGTGCAACCGCGCCTGGCCGGGTGACTACGAAGTCTGCAGGCTCGACCTGGCCAGCAACGAGCTGCGCGAAGTCACCGCGCTGGACGGCGTGGAGAGCTTCAGCGCCTCGCCCGACGGACGCCAGCTGCTGGTCCGCCATTCGCGCAGCTACACGCCGGCGCAGCTGTCGGTGGTCGGCATCGAGGGTGGCCAGGCGAAACCGCTGACGGACACGCGCACGGCGGCGTTCAAGGCGCGCGAGTGGATCGAGCCGCAGTACGTGCAGGTGCCGTCCAAGCACGGTGCTGGCGTGGTGTGGGGCAAGTACTACGGACCGAAGACGATGGAGCCCGGCAAGCGCTATCCCATCGTGATGTTCGTGCACGGCGCCGGCTACCTGCAGAACGTCACCGCGCGCTATCCCAACTACTTCCGCGAGCAGATGTTCCACCACCTGCTGGTGGAACGCGGCTACATCGTGCTCGACCTGGACTACCGCGCCAGCGAAGGCTATGGCCGCGACTGGCGCACCGCGATCTACCGCAACATGGGTCATCCGGAGCTCGAGGACTACCTGGACGGCCTGGACTGGCTGGTCGAGCAGAAGCAGGGCGACCGCGACCGCGCCGGCATCTACGGCGGCAGCTACGGCGGCTTCATGACGTTCATGGCGCTGTTCCGCGAGCCCGGCACCTTCAAGGCCGGCGCCGCGCTGCGCCCGGTCGTGGACTGGACGCAGTACAACCACGAGTACACCAGCAACATCCTCAATACACCGGAGTTGGATCCGGAGGCCTACCGCGCCTCCTCGCCCATCGAATACGCCGCCGGCCTGCAGGACCACCTGCTGATCGCGCACGGCATGATGGACGACAACGTGTTCTTCAAGGACTCGGTGGTGCTGACGCAGAAGCTGATCGAACTGCGCAAGGACAACTGGGAACTGGCCGCGTATCCGCTGGAACGCCATGGCTACACCCGCGCGGATTCGTGGCTGGACCAGTACAAGCGCGTGCTCAAGCTGTTCGAGCAGACCCTGAAGTAGGCGATGGCACGCGCTCCGTCCGTCGCCACGCCGTCGGCCTTCGTCACCGTCACCGCGAAGGTGTCGATCGCGCTGGGTCTCCTGGCCACGCTGTACGCCGTGGTGCAGGTGATCGCGGCGCTGGTCCTGCTCGGGCAGGTGGATACCGACGCGGTGCTGGGCTTCCTGGCCACCCAGCAGATCCCCGCGCCCGCGCTGTGGGTCCTCACGCACCTGACCATGATCGCGGTGGGCTTCCTCGCGGTCAGCCTCGCGTTTCTCGCGGCATCGGTGGGACTGCTGCGCCGCCGCGCGTGGGGCTGGTGGGGCTTCGTGCTGTTCATGGTGCTGGGCGCCGCGGCCAATTTCGCCGGCATCGCGGCGATCGACGCGACCTTCTCGTGGGTGCAGGCGTTGCCCGCTCAGCCCGGACTCGCGCAGATGCAGCAGGAACTCGCCGCGCTGCGCCTGCTGACGCTGGCGACGCTGTGGGTCAGCGCGCTGGTGTTCGCCGTGCTGCACGGACTGGTGGTCTGGCAGCTGTGCAGGCCGGAGGTGCGGGCGGAATTCGGGCTGCTCCGGACGCCCCGGTAGAATGCGCGGCATGAACGACATCACGCCCGTCCGCGATTATCTGACCGACCTGCAGGACCGCATCTGCGCCGCCATCGAAGCCGCCGACGGGGGCGCGCGCTTCCGCGAGGATGCGTGGGCGCGTCCGCCGGGCGACCCTTCGCCGATCCGCGGAGGCGGCCGCACGCGCGTGCT
Organism: Pseudoxanthomonas sp.; assembly: GCF_035999195.1. Classification (NCBI taxonomy): domain Bacteria; kingdom Pseudomonadati; phylum Pseudomonadota; class Gammaproteobacteria; order Lysobacterales; family Lysobacteraceae; genus Pseudoxanthomonas; species Pseudoxanthomonas sp. Next base: position 47,676 of record NZ_DASYGY010000004.1, on the reverse strand, counting down.
GCGCGACGGCGCGGTGTTCGAGCAGGCCGGCATCGGATTTTCCGACGTGTCCGGCGACCGGCTGCCGCCGTCGGCCTCCGCCCATCGTCCGGAACTCACGGGCGCATCGTGGCGCGCGGTCGGCGTGTCGCTCGTGTTCCATCCGCGCAATCCGTACCTGCCCACCACCCACGCCAACGTGCGCCACTTCCGCGCCGAGCGCGAGGGTGAAACGGTGGCGTGGTGGTTCGGCGGTGGCTTCGACCTGACCCCGTTCTATCCGGTCGACGAGGATGTCCGCCACTGGCACCGGACCGCCCGCGACCTGTGCGAGCCCTTCGGCGGGCAGGCGCGCTACGACGCGCACAAGCGCTGGTGCGACGAGTATTTTTTCCTCAAGCACCGTAACGAGACCCGCGGCGTGGGCGGACTGTTCTTCGACGACCTGAGCGAGGACGTCGAACGCGACTTCGGTTACCTGCGCGCCGTCGGCGACGGCTTCCTCGACGCCTACCTGCCCATCGTCGCGCGCCGCAAGGACACGCCCTACGGCGAGCGCGAGCGGCAGTTCCAGCTCTATCGTCGCGGCCGCTATGTCGAGTTCAACCTGGTCTACGACCGCGGCACGCTGTTCGGCCTGCAGAGCGGCGGCCGCGCCGAATCCATCCTGATGAGCCTGCCGCCGCTGGTGCGCTGGGAATACGGCTATGCGCCGCAGGACGGCAGCGACGAGCAGCGGCTGCTCGACTACCTGCGCCCGCGCGACTGGCTGACCGAACTCGCCTGAGCTCGCTCTCCTGTAGGAGCGACGTCAGTCGCGACCGCGTGCCCTCGACAATCCTGTTGCCGCCAGGCAGTCGATGCGCCCTCGAAAGCGACGCCACGGCGGCTCGTCCGCGCTGAACCGGTTCCTGCCGCATCGGATGACGTTCGGTCGCGACTGACGTCGCTCCTACAACCGCTGTCAGGGCTGCCGGCCCACCACCGTGATGTGCCCGTTGTTCTCCAGCACGGCCAGGCGGATGTCGGCCATGTCCAGGCAACCCGCTTCGCGCATCGCCTTCTCGAAATCCTCGCGGCTGATCAGTTCGCGGCGCAGCACGTCGCGATAGACCTGTCCGTCGCGGGCCAGCAGGACAGGCGAACCTTCGACCCAGCGCTCCACTTTCGGCGAACGCGCCGAGACCAGGCCCACGGTCCAGTTCAGCGCGATCAGCGTGGCCGCAAGCAACAGACCGCCGCCAACGGAGGTATCGGCACCGAGCAGCGCGTTCTGCACCGCGTTGCCGAGCAGCACCACCAGCAGCATGTCGAACGGCGTGAACTGTCCCATCGTGCGCTTGCCGGTCATCCGGATCATCGCCAGCAACAGGAAGTACACCACGCAGGCCCGCAGCACGAAGGCCCACCAGGGCATGGCCAGTTGAAACATGTCGGCGAACGTCGCACTCATGGTTGAACCCCAGTCCGGACTTCGCGCACGGTAGCGCAGGCACGGTCCGGCGGACGACGGGCAATAAAAAGCCCCGCAGACCAGGGGGAGGTCGGCGGGGCCAGGGGAGCGGGACCTGGGGAGGGGTCGTCGCTCCGGGGGAGATCGCTCCAGGGGATGGGAGAGATCAGTGACAGACGTTGCATCTGTCACGGGCTATATGACCACTCCGCACATGGATAGTTCGTGAAGATTCCGGTTAAAAATCCGTAAGATTCAGGGGCAATTCATTTTATTGAACTGATCGGTATACAAATATACCTGACAGGATTTTCCCGAACATTTCGCAAGCGATTGTTCCGGAAGGGAAACCGGTTCCAGCCCCGCTCAGTGGGCCTCGTCCCAGTTGTCGCCGACCCCGCTGTCGACCACCAGCGGAACGCTGAGTTGTGCCGCCGCCGCCATCCGCTGGGTGGCTTCCTGCAGCAATGTCGGCACGAAATCGGCATCGGCTTCGAACACCAGTTCGTCGTGCACCTGCAGGATCATCAGCGCGCGTTCGCGGTGGTCCGCCAGCCATGCATCCACGCCGATCATCGCGCGCTTGATGATGTCCGCCGCCGTGCCCTGCATGGGTGCGTTGATGGCCGCGCGCTCGGCGCCCGCACGCTGGCCCTGCGTGCCCTTGTTGATGTACTCCAGGTACAGGCGGCGACCGAACACGGTTTCGACGTAACCGTGCTCGCGCGCCTGCTGGCGGGTGCGCTCCATGTAATCGCGCACGCCGGGATAGCGACTGAAATAGAGCGCTATGTAGTCCTGCGCCTCGCCGCGGCCGATGCCGAGCTGGCGTGCCAGGCCGAACGCGCTCATGCCGTACATCAGGCCGAAGTTGATGGCCTTGGCGGCGCGACGCTCGTTGCCGGTGACGTCTTCCAGCTTGCGTCCGAACACCTCCGCCGCCGTCGCCTTGTGGACGTCGGTGCCGGATTCGAACGCACGCACCAGGCCGGGATCCTGCGACAGGTGCGCCATGATGCGCAGCTCGATCTGCGAGTAGTCGCAGGCCACCAGCTTGCGCCCGGGCGGCGCGACGAAGGCCTTGCGGATGCGGCGGCCGTCGTCGGTGCGGATCGGGATGTTCTGCAGGTTCGGGTCGGTGGACGACAACCGACCGGTGGCGGCGCCGGCCTGGTGGTAGCTGGTGTGCACGCGGCCGGTGTCGGGGTTGACCATCTCCGGCAGCTTGTCCGTGTAGGTACTGCGCAGCTTGGCCAGGCCGCGGTATTCCAGGATCACGCGCGGCAGTTCGTGCTGGTCGGCAATGGCTTCCAGCGCTTCCTCGTTCGTGCTGGGCTGGCCGGTCGGCGTCTTCACCAGTACCGGCAGTTTCAGTTCGTCGAACAGCAACGCCTGCAGTTGCTTGGGCGAATCCAGGTTGAACGTGCGGCCGGCGAGTTCGGTCGCCTTCTGCTGTGCGGCCAGCATGCGCTTGGACAGGTCGGCGCTCTGCCGGCGCAGTTCGTCGCCGTCGATCATCACGCCATTGGCCTCGATGCGTGCCAGTACCGGTACGAGCGGCATCTCGATGTCGCGGTAGACACGCTCCAGGCCGGGTTCGGCCGCCAGCTGCGGCGCGATGACCCGATGCAGGCGCAGCGTGATGTCGGCGTCTTCGGCCGCGTAACGGGTGGCGTCGTCGACGGCGACCTGCGAGAACGGAATCTGCTTGGCGCCCTTGCCGGCCACCGCTTCGTACTTGATCGTGTCGTAGCCGAGGAAACGCTTGGCCAGGCTGTCCATGTCGTGGCGGTTGCTGCCCGAGTTCAGCACGAAGCTCTCCAGCATCGTGTCGTCGGCGTAGCCCTGCACATCGACGCCATGCCGGCGCAGCACGTGCAGGTCGTACTTGCCGTGCTGGCCCAGCTTGCGCTTGCCGCCGTCGGCGAGCACCGGCGCCAGCGCAGCGAGGACGGCCGCGCGCGCCAGTTGCGGCGGCGCTCCGGGATAGTCGTGCCCCACCGGTACGTAGACGGCCTTCCCCGGCTCCGTGGCGAAGCTCAGGCCGACCAGGTTGGCGCGCATCGGGTCGAGGCTGTCGGTCTCGGTGTCGAAGGCGAATTCGTCCGCCTGGCGCAGCTGCGCGACCAGGGCATCGAGCTGCGCCGGCTCGGTGACGGCGGCGTACTCGCCGGCCACGCCCAGCGCGGCATCGACCGGCGCATCATCGCTGCCGGCGGATGCCACGCGCCCGGTACCGCGCGCGCGGCCGGGTTCCTTCTCGGCGACGGACGCGGTGTCGATCGCCCCGCCTTCCAGTTCCTTCAGGGCCTGGTTGAAGCCGTAGCGCGCGTACAGTTCGCGCAGTTCGTCGACGTGGCGTTCGCGCAACGGCAGCGTCTCCGGGCCGCCGTCCAGCGCCACATCGGTCTTGATGGTGACCAGCGTGCGGTTCAACGGCAGCCGCGGCAGCGCGGCCCGCAGGTTGTCGCCGATCTTGCCCTTGATCTCACCCGCCCGTTCGATGATCGCGTCGAGCGTGCCGTACTCGCCCAGCCACTTGGCGGCCGTCTTCGGGCCGCACTTCTCCACGCCGGGCACGTTGTCGATGGTGTCGCCCATCAGGGCGAGGAAGTCGACGATCTGCTCCGGCCGCACGCCGAACTTCTCGACCACCGCCTCGGCCGAATCCATCCGGCTGCCGCTCATCGTGTTGACCAGCGCCACGCCCGGACGCACCAGCTGGGCGAAATCCTTGTCGCTGGTGGAGATGGTGACCTCCATGCCCTGCGCCGCGCCCTGCAGCGCGAGCGTGCCGATCACGTCGTCGGCCTCCACGCCGTCCACGCGCAGCAACGGAAACCCGAGCGCCTGCACGATGCGGATCATCGGCTCGACCTGCGCGCGAAGCTCTTCCGGCATCGGCGGCCGGTTGGCCTTGTAGTCGGGATAGAGCTCGTCGCGGAAGGTCGGGCCACTGGCGTCGAGTACGAAGGCGACGTAATCCGGACGCTCCTTCAATGTCGCACGCAGCATGTTGACCACACCGAACAGCGCGCCGGTCGGCTCGCCCTGCGCATTGGTCAGCGGAGGCAGCGCATGGAACGCGCGGAACAGGTAGCTGGAGCCGTCGATCAGTACGAGTCGTGTCATGCTCGCATTCTACGCCCCGCTCCTGCGCGCGGCGTCACGCGCGCCGCAGCGCATTGGGGGCATAATCGGGCCGTCACTCCCACGACCGGACGCCATCATGAACCGCATGACGACCCTTGCCCTGCCGTTGTCCTGCCTGCTGGCGATGGCCGGCTGCGCCTCGACCGGCAGCAATCCCGCCGACGTGGACCTGGCCAATGCGCAAGTCGCGGTGCGCACGGAGAAGAACGGCGACACCATCGAGGAGTACCGCGTGGCCGGCAACCTGCGCATGGTCAAGGTGACGCCCGCGCGCGGTGCGCCGTATTACCTGTACGACTCCGACGGCGACGGCCGCCTGGACAAGAGCAAGGACAACAGCGACGTCTCGCCGGTGTACTGGAAGCTCTACGGCTGGTGATCCGCCGCGCTCAGCGGATCACCAGCACCGGCACGCCACAGCGCGCTAGCACTTCGCTGGTCTGGCTGCCCAGCAATAGACGGCCAAGTGCGCGGCGGCCATGCGAGGCCATCACGATCAGGTCGCAGCCCTCGCGTTCGGCGGTATCGACGATGGCCTCGGCCGCATAACGATCGGCCACATGCAGCAGCTGCGGCGTCACGCCCGCCTGCTGCGCCTGCACGGTGACGGCATCGAGCACCTTGCGTGCGGCGTCCTCGCGCGCTTTCTGGAAATCGGGCAGCGACGTCGCCACCGCGCTCCAGCCCAGCGCATCGTCGAAGCCGGTGCTGACGGGTTCGCTGACGGTCAGTACCGTCGCCCTGGCCTTCAGGCTGCCGGCGAGGGTCAGGCCGTGCTGGACACCTTTGGTGGCAAGCTCGGAGCCGTCGGTCGCGATCAGGATATGCCGGTACATGCCGCACCTCACGCTGATGGAGTGCGGCCATTACACGCCCGACGGGCTTAGGACGCCGTGATCTGGATCAATCGGGCCGCTACACCGCCTGCAGGTTGGCGTAGGCCATCACCAGCCACTTGCTGCCTTCGCTGTCGAAGTTGACCTGCACCCGCGCGTGCGCGCCGCTGCCCTCGTAATCCGTCACCACGCCCGCGCCGAACTTGGCGTGGGTGACCGTCTGGCCCAGCTTGAGGCCCGGCGCCTCCAGGCTGGCATGGCCGGGCGTCACCCGCGTGGCGAACCCGGAGGCCGGCCGGCTGACCTGCACGCGCGGCCGCACCTCGTTCAGCAGGCTGGCCGGGATCTCGCGCAGGAAGCGCGACGGGATGCCGTACATGTCCTGGCCATGCAGGCGGCGCGCCTCCGCATAGCTCAGGACCAGCTTCTGGCGCGCGCGGGTGATGCCGACGTAGGCCAGACGGCGCTCCTCCTCCAGCCGCCCGCTCTCGTCCAGCGACCGGTTGCTCGGGAACAGCCCCTCTTCCAGCCCGGCCAGGAACACCAGCGGAAATTCCAGTCCCTTGGCCGAGTGCAGCGTCATCAGCTGCACGCCGTCCTCGCCCGCCTCGACCTGGCCTTCGCCCGCTTCCAAGGCGGCGTAGGACAGGAACGCCACCAGCTCGCTCATGCCTTCTTGGCCGTCCTCTTCGGCGGCGATGTCCTCGCGGCGCACGAAGCGCGAGGCGACCGACACCAGTTCGTCCAGGTTCTCGGTGCGCGATTCCGAATCCAGCCCGCCCCGGCTTTCCCGCGCCCAGTGCTCGCGCAGGCCCGAGCGCGCGAGCACGTGGTCGACGCGTTCGGCCAGCGTCATGTCCTCGGTTTCCTCGGCGAGCTGGTCGACCAGGGCGGCAAAGGCGGCCAGCGCGTTGCGTGCGCGCCCGGCCAGTTCCGTGCCTTGCGCCGCCAGCGAAGCCGCACCCCACAGCGACACGCGCGCACCGCGCGCCAGCCGGCGCACCTCGTCCAGCGTGCGCTCGCCGATGCCGCGCGTCGGCGTATTCACGACGCGCTCGAACGCGGCATCGTCGGCGCGGTTCGCCATCAGGCGCAGGTAGGCCAGCGCGTCCTTGATTTCGGCGCGCTCGAAGAAGCGCATGCCGCCATAGACGCGGTACGGCACCTGTTCGGACAGCAGCGCTTCTTCGAACGCGCGCGACTGCGCATTGCTGCGGTAGAGAATGGCGGCATCGCCCAGGCTGCCGCCATCGCGCACCCATTGCCGGATGCGCTCGACGACGAAGCGGGCTTCGTCCATCTCGTTGTACGCGGCGTACAGGTCGATCGGCTCGCCGTCGCCGGTGTCGGTCCACAGCTGCTTGCCGATGCGGTCCGGATTGTGCGCGATCACCGCGTTGGCGGCGCCCAGGATGTTGGCGCTGGAGCGGTAGTTCTGTTCCAGCCGGATGGTCCGCGCCGACGGATAGTCGCGCAGGAACTGCTGCATGTTCTCCACCTTCGCCCCGCGCCAGCCGTAGATGCTCTGGTCGTCGTCGCCGACCACGAAGACATGTCCGGTGTCGCCGGCCAGCACACGCACGAAGGCGTACTGGATGGCATTGGTGTCCTGGAACTCGTCCACCAGGATCTGCCGGAAGCGCGTGCGGTAATGCGCCAGCAGCGCCGGCGTATCGCGGAGCACTTCGTGCGCGCGCAGCAGCAGTTCGGCGAAATCGACCAGGCCGGCACGGTCGCAGCGCTCCTGGTAACCGGCATAGACCTGCCGGCGCACGTCCAGCCAGTCGTCGTTCGGCGCGGGCTGGATGTGCTCGGGCCGGCGCCCTTCGTCCTTCTGCTCGTTGATCCACCAGGTGAGCTGCTTGGGCGGGTACTTGCCCTCGTCCAGCTCCATCGCCTGCACCACGCGCTTGACCAGCCGCTGCTGGTCGTCGCTGTCCAGCACCTGGAAGGTCTCGGGCAGCTTCGCCTCCTGCCAGTGCAGGCGCAGCAGGCGATGCGCCAGGCCGTGGAAGGTGCCGATCCACATGCCGCGGCTGCCGTTGCGCAGCTGCACGTCGGCGCGCGCACGCATCTCGCCCGCGGCCTTGTTGGTGAAGGTCACCGCGAGGATGCCGTGGGTCGGTACGCCGTGGACTTCGTTGAGCCAGGCGATGCGGTGGGTCAGCACGCGGGTCTTGCCGGAGCCGGCGCCGGCCAGGACCAGGTAGTGGCCGGGTTCGGCGGAGACGGCGTCGCGCTGGGCGGGATTCAGATCATCGAGCAGGTGGGAGACATCCATCCGGGCATTTTACGGCCTGCGGCGGCCCATACCCTGAGACGCTGGCCGTTCAGGCCAGCTCGACGACCTGCATCGAGACCTGCTTGCGGCCCTCGTCCAGCCATTGCCGGCCCGCTTCGACGAAGCCGTGCCGTTCATGGAACCGGCGCGAGGGCTCGTTGGGCGGCACTACGTTGAACTCGCAGGTGATGCGGGGGATGCCGCGCTCACGGGCGAACGCGAACAGATCGGCGTACAGGCGCGATCCCAGCCGGTGTCCCTGCGCCGCGGCGTCCACGACGATGCGGTCCACGTACAGGAAGTCCCGGTAGCGCGCGGTGAACCAGGCAAAGTTGTCGTTGCGGTAGTCGGCGCCGGCGCGCATCGCCAGCAGGAAGGCGACGACGCGACCATCCCGCGTCGCCACGCGATGGTAGGCCGACAGGGACGCCAGCTGGCGCAGCCTGTCCGCATCCATCGGGCTGGTGTGGCGGACTTCTGCCGTGTTCAGGGCGACGATGGCGGCATCGTCGCCCTCGCCCGCGTCCCGGATCAGCAGCTCGGCCGTCACCGGATCAGTGCGCGACGTGCTTGGCGGGTGCGCCGCCGTTCATCAGCTTGTCGGTCCACGCGATGCCGATGGCCGACAGGATGAAGACGCAGTGGATGATGGTCTGCCACAGCACGCCGTCGGGTGTCAGCTGGGTGCACTGCGTACTGGTGATGGCCAGTTCGGCCTTCATCTGCGCCAACATGTCCGGAGAGCAGAAGGGCAGACCGTTGAGGGCACCCGCCGCAATGAAGGTCTTCAGCAGGTGGATCGAGGAGATGCCGATGATCGCCATCGCCAGCTTGACCTTCAGCACCGAGGCGTTCACGTGGCTCAGCCACTCCGGCTGGTCCGGGTGGCCTTCCAGGCGCAGGCGCGACACGAAGGTCTCGTAGCCGCCGACGATCACCATCACCAGCAGGTTGGAGATCATCACCACGTCGATCAGGCCCAGTACGATCAGCATGATTTCCTGCTCGCCGAGACCCGGCGCGCGATGGATCAGATGCCACAGTTCCTTGCCGAACAGGAACACGTAGACGCACTGGGCGATGATCAGGCCCAGATACAGCGGCAGCTGCAGCCATCGCGACGCGAAGATCAGGTTGGGCAGGAAGGTGGGGCGGGGGCTGGCCGGGAGCGTCATGGGGAACAGTGCTTTCCAAGGATGCGGCAGGGTAGCGGCCGGATTTGACGCTGCCAAGTCTGCCGGGGTCGCTAGACTCGCAAGCCTCCCCTCCCTCCGGAATCCGCCATGATCGACCTCCATTACTGGCCTACCCCGAACGGCCACAAGATCACCCTGTTGCTGGAAGAACTGGCCGAGGCCGGCGCCAGGCTCGATTACCGCATCGTGCCGGTCAACATCGGCAAGGGCGACCAGTTCAAGGCGGATTACCTGGCGTTCTCGCCCAACAACAAGATGCCGGCGATCATCGACCATGCGCCCGCCGACGGCGGCGAGCCGATCAGCGTGTTCGAGTCCGGTGCCATCCTGCTGTACCTGGCCAACAAGAGCGGCGGCTTCTTCGGCGGCGACACGCGCCAGAAGGTGGCAGTGAACCAGTGGCTGATGTGGCAGATGGCCGGCCTGGGCCCGATGAGCGGGCAGTACGGCCACTTCACCGTGTATGCGCCGGAGAAGATCCCCTACGCCATCGATCGCTACACGCGCGAAGTGCAGCGCCTGCTCGGCGTGCTGGACACGCAGCTGGCGAAGCATGCCTACGTGGCAGGCGACGACTACAGCATCGCCGACATGGCGATCCATCCCTGGGTCAACGCCTACGACAAGGCGCCGCTGGACATGACGCCCTATCCCGCCCTGCAGCGGTGGCATGCGGAGATCGCCGCGCGCCCGGCCGTACAGCGCGCGTACGCGCTGAAGACGCAGGTGAATCCGGATGCCGGCAAGCCGCTGACCGACGAGGAGCGCAAGCACCTGTTCGGCCGGTAGCGTGCGCCATGCGCACGATGCGCGGTGTCGGTTCGCGCCGCCGTACGCGTCGCGCACGCAGCGGTGCACGGGTGCAATAATCCGGGCCTGACCGGCCCCGCCGCCCGAGAAATCCGATGCGCCTTGCCCTGTTCGCCCTGATGACCCTCGCCACCACCCTGCCCGCCCACGCCGAAAAACTCACGCTGGAGGCCATCACCGGCAGCGCGCCGCTGACCGGCCCCACGTTGACCAGGCCGCAGGTGGCGCCGGACGGATCGCGGGTGACCTTCCTGCGCGGCAAGGACACCGACCGCAATCGGCTGGACCTGTGGGAATACGACATCGCCAGCGGGCAGACGCGCCTGCTGGTGGATGCGTCGGTGGTGCTGCCGGGCGAGGAAGTGCTGAGCGACGAGGAGAAGGCGCGCCGCGAGCGCCAGCGCATCGCCGCGCTGTCCGGCATCGTCGACTATCAGTGGTCGCCCGACGGCAAGGCGATGCTGTTTCCGCTCGGCGGCGAGCTGTACTTCTACGACCTGTCCAAGACGGGCAAGGAGGCCGTGCGAAAGCTGACGAACGGCGGCGGCTTCGCCACCGATCCGAAGATCTCGCCGAAGGGCGGCTTCGTCAGCTTCATCCGCGGCCGCAACCTGTGGGTCATCGACCTGGTCAGCGGCAAGGAAGTGCAGCTCACCGGGGACGGCAGCGACACCATCGGCAACGGCGTGGCCGAATTCGTGGCCGACGAGGAAATGGACCGCCACACCGGCTACTGGTGGGCGCCGGACGACTCCGCCATCGCCTTCGCGCGCATCGACGAAACGCCGGTGCCGATCCAGAAGCGCTACGAGGTCTATCCCGACCGCACGGAGGTGATCGAGCAGCGCTATCCGGCGGCCGGCGACCACAACGTGCTGGTGCAGCTGGGCGTGATCGCGCCGAAGGCCGGCGCCAGGCCGCGCTGGATCGACCTCGGTAAGAACCCGGACATCTACCTGGCCCGCGTGGACTGGCGTGACCCGCAGCGCCTGACGTTCCAGCGTCAGTCGCGCGACCAGAAGACGCTCGAACTGATCGAGACCACGCTGGCGACCGGCCGGCAGCGCACGCTGGTGACCGAGACCTCGACGACGTGGGTGCCGCTGCACAACGACCTGAGGTTCCTCAAGGATGGGCGCTTCCTGTGGTCGTCCGAACGCAGCGGGTTCGAGCATCTGTATGTCGCCTCCGAAGACGGCTCTGCGCTGACCGCGCTGACGCAGGGCGAGTGGGTGGTCGACGGCGTGCTGGCGGTCGACGAAGCCGCCGGCCTGGCCTACGTCAGCGGTACCCGCGACGGTGCGACCGAAACCCATGCCTATGCCGTTCCGCTCGCCGGTGGCGAACCCCGTCGACTGACGGCGGCGCCCGGCGTGCATGCCGCCAGCTTCGCGCGCAACGCCAGCGTCTTCGTCGACAGCTGGTCCAGCGACACCACGCTGCCGCAGATCGAACTGTTCAAGGCGGACGGCACCCGGCTGACGACGTTGCTGGAAAACGATGCCACCGATGCAGGCCATCCGTATGCGAAGTACCTCGCCGCGCACCAGCCGACCACGTTCGGCACGCTGACGGCGGCCGACGGCGAGACGCCGCTGCACTACAGTCTGATCAAGCCGGCGAACTTCGACCCGAAGAAGCAGTACCCCGTCGTCGTGTTCGTCTATGGCGGCCCCGCCGCACAGACCGTCACCCGCGCCTGGCCGGGCCGCAGCGACGCCTTCTTCAACCAGTACCTCGCCCAGCAGGGCTATGTGGTGTTCTCGCTGGACAACCGCGGCACGCCGCGGCGCGGCGCGGCGTTCGGCGGCGCGCTGTACGGCAGGCAGGGCACGGTGGAAGTGGACGACCAGCTGCGCGGCGTGGAATGGCTGAAGGCGCAGCCGTTCGTCGATCCGGCGCGCATCGGCGTGTACGGCTGGTCGAACGGCGGCTACATGACGCTGATGCTGCTGGCCAAGCACAGCGAGGCCTACGCCTGCGGCGTGTCGGGCGCGCCGGTCACCGACTGGGCGCTGTACGACACCCACTACACCGAACGCTACATGGACCTGCCGAAGGCGAACGAGGCCGGCTACCACGAAGCCAGTGTGTTCACCCACCTCGACGGCCTGCGCTCGAAGCTGCTGTTGATCCACGGCATGGCCGACGACAACGTGCTGTTCACCAACTCGACCAGGCTGATGAGCGACCTGCAGAAGCGCGGTACGCCGTTCGAGCTGATGACCTACCCGGGCGCCAAGCACGGCCTGCGCGGCAGCGACCTGCTGCACCGCTACCGCCTGACCGAGGATTTCTTCGCCCGTTGCCTGAAGCCCTGATTCCGCACCCACCAGGAGCATCGCGATGTCGACGCACGTCCCCGCTCACCCCAACTGGTGGCAACGCAACTGGAAGTGGTGCGTACCGGTGCTGGGCGCACTGCTGCTGGCGCTGTTCGCCGCCTTCGTCTTCGGCATCGTGGCGCTGGTCTTCGGCGCCATCAAATCCTCCGCCCCGTATCAGCAAGCCCTCACGCGTGCGCAGTCCGACCCTGCCGTCATCGCCGCGCTTGGCGAACCGATCCGTGCGGGCTTTTTCGTACAGGGAAACATCAGTACCAGTGGAGCCAGCGGCGAAGCCGACCTGGCGATTCCCCTCGACGGTGCACGAGCGGACGGCACGCTCTACGTGGTCGCGGAGAAGCGCGCCGGTGAGTGGCGCTACGAGACGCTCGCGGTGAACGTGGACGGCGGCGAGCGGGTCGTGCTGGAGGGCGGCTCAGCCTCTCCCGAGCCGACCCCTTGAGGACTGGAGGTCGGACAGGCTCAGCGCGTCGGCGATACCGGGCAGCGCTCGCGCTGCTGCTGACCTGCGGGGCGCCCGTCGGCGTGCAGGCACAGGAAGCGCATGCACAGGACGCGCGCGAGGGCAGCCGCGCCTGGCTTCGCCCGCTGCTTGTGCCATCTCCGTACCGCCTCTCCAGCGCCGCACGGCACGGTGTCATCGAGTATCGACTGACGCAGGAAGGCCTTGCCTGGTCCTGGCCCCGCACTCACGAACAGCAGGTTGCCTCCGTCGGCGACACCGTGCTGTTGCGCATCTGCCGCGACTGCGGCGACGAACCCCCGCCTGATGCGGAGGCGTTGGACCGCTACAGCCGGAACAACCGCTACGTGGACAGCGACAACGCGTCCGTTCGCAGCTTTGCCAGGACGCATTCGCGCGGCTGGACCACCCACTCACGGATGCAGTCGCTGGCGAATGCGGTGCGTGAGCACATGACGGGTCCCATCTCGTTCAGTGAATACCGGTCCGCCAGTGATGCCCTCGCCAAGCGTTCGGGCGACTGCACCGAAAGTGCCGTGCTGTTGGCGGCAGTCGCGCGTGCTCGTGGCATTCCCACTCGGGTGGTATCCGGTATCGCGTATTCGAGCCGTTTCACCGGACAGGCCCATGTCTTCAGCCCGCATATGTGGGTGCAGGCCTGGGATGGCCGCCGCTGGACCAGTTACGACGCCGGATTGGGCGCGTTCGACGCCGGCCACATCGCATTGCACGTCGGCGATGGCAATCCGGCAGGGATGCCTCGCCTGCTGGACGGCATCCGTCGATTGCGCATCGTGGATGCCTACGCGCCGGTGACTTCGCCAGAAACAGGTCCCGCCGGCCGCGATGGCGCGCCGGCACGCTCCTCGAGCGTCCCTTCCACCTGACGCTGCGGCAGGTCGGGCAGGCCCGTCTCGTCGATCCACTCGAACGCATCCGGATCGGCGATACCACCGACCATGATGAGCTCCAGCCCTCTGTCCTCGCCATCGTCGACAGCGCTTACTGCCGGTGCATTCGTCCGGGCGAGCGACGCATAAGGCTGGTCGGCCATCGCGGGTGCGGTGGCCAGCAATGCGGCGACAGCCAGTACGGTGATCATCGGCCGCGGCAAGTGGTAGGACACGCAGACGGGACCGGAGGCTTGGGCCAGCCACTCGGCCCGCTGCACATCGTCCATGCCGTCCAGTCGCTGGACCGACTTGCCGCAATGGCCGCAGAAGCCCGCCAGGCATCGCTGCCGTTCGGCGGGCAGCGGACAGGCCATTTCTATCTTCGGGAATCTCGCCATGGCCGCCTCAGTTCTTCGGGGCCGGCGCCGGTACCACGCTGGTCGGATCCACCACCGTCCCCGGCGGCACGTAGATCGCCACGCCCGCGGCCTGCTTCTGCGTAGTGGGGATGCCCATGCTGAGGCCGCCGCCGGAGTGGCGGCCGTAGCTGCCGGCGCCCACCGACATGCCGACGGGGGAGCCGCTGGAGCCGACGCCGATCAGAACCACGCCATTGGCGCCGAGGGCGGCGGCTTCGCGCTTGAGGCGGGCCACGGCGGCGTCGGTCTGGCCCTGGGTGCCGAAGCCGACCGCGCTCTTCGATTCCAGCTGCGCGATTTCCTGCGCACCGGCCGGCGCGGTGCGGTAGACCTGCACCTGCGACGGATCGATGGCCGGGCGCGCCTGGCCCAGCATGACCTTGGAACTGCTGGCGCAGCCGGCGGCCAGCAGCGCGACGAACACGACGGGAACGAGGCGGAACGTCATGACGGCTTCTCCACGGGAGTCAGGGCGATCTTCCGCCGCATGCCCTGAATGTTGGCACAGCCCGGGCAGCGCCGGCGTGACGGGGTGGGCGGGTTATCATTTCGGCCCGACATGCCTTTGTTTCCCGCACGATGAGCGCCGCCCCCGACCAGCCTCCCGCGCCGCAGCGGCTGGCCGTCGACTACATCCATGCCCCCTCGCCGCAGGCGTTGCTGGGTCTGCCGGAGACGCTGGCGGTCTTCGGCTTCGGGGCGCTGGCGCCGGCCACCGCCAGCATCGACGATCCCCGCTACCTGCGCGTGCCGCTGTCGCCGCTGCGGGAAGCCGCCGCGCCCTACGAAGTCTGGCGCGCGAGCGGGCCGGTGACGACGGGACGCGACGGCGCCGTGCGCTACAGTCACGACGGTGCCCTGATGTTCGGCGTGGTGGAGTGGGAAGAGCCCGAAGGCGGCATCCTGCACGCCAGCGCCCATGCCTATGCGACGATGGCGGCGTTCTGGCGCGACAGCGGCTATCCGCACCTGCTGCGGATCTGGAACTACTTCGACGCGATCACCGACGGCGACGGCGATGCCGAGCGCTACCGGCAGTTCTGCGTGGGCCGCGTGCAGGGGCTGGGCGACGTCGACACGCGCCTGCTGCCGGCCGCCACCGCGATCGGCAGCCGCGACGGCCGTCGCGTGCTGCAGGTGTACTGGCTGGCCGCCCGCGAGCCGGGCCTGCCGCTGGAGAATCCCCGCCAGGTCAGCGCCTACCGGTATCCACGCGAATACGGTCCACAGTCGCCCACGTTCGCGCGGGCGCTGCTGCCGCCGTCGCCGCGCGTGCCGCTGCTGCTGTCCGGCACCGCCAGCATCGTCGGCCACGCGTCGCAGCACGCCGACTCGCTGCGCGCGCAGCTGGACGAAACCCTGACCAACCTCGACAGCCTGCTCGGCGCCGCGCGCGCGCATGCGCCGTCGCTGCCGCCGCACATGGACGCCAGTTCGCGCCTGAAGGTCTACGTCAGCGATGCCGACGATGCCGATGCCGTCGCCGCCCAGCTGGAAGCGCGACTGGGCACGCGGGTGCCGTGGCTGATGCTGCACGCCGATGTCTGCCGCCGCGAACTGCTGGTCGAGATCGAGGGCATGCACGGCGTCGGTGCTTGAAGCGCCTGCCGGCCGACCACATAGTGAGGGCATGAGGCGCCGTCTCGCGCGCCCGATGCCGGAGTACGTTCGATGGGATTGATCAGCCTGCTGTGGGGCATCGTCGCGATGATCCTGATGATCCTCGCCCTTATTCCCCTGCTGGGAGCCGCGAACTGGCTGGTGATCCCGTTCGCCGCCGTCGGCGCCATCATCGCCGCCATCGGCATCCTGTTCACGCGGACCGGGAACCGCGGCCGTGCCAAGGCCGGGCTGCTGCTCAACGGCATCGTGATCGTGGTCGGCATCATCCGCCTGTCGCTGGGCGGCGGCATCGTCTGATCCCGCGGCGGACGCAGCGTTCCGCGCTGCGACCGCCTGCCGCAGGCCGCTCCCGGGGTCACCGGCGTATCATTCGCCGCTCTGCCAGGAGCCCGTGATGGCCTATCCCCATATCCGCCCGCGTCGCATGCGCCGCGACGAGTTTTCGCGTCGGCTGATGCGCGAGCACGTGCTGACCACCAACGATCTGATCTATCCCGTGTTCGTGCACGAGGAAAAAGGCCGCGTGCCGGTGGCCTCGATGCCGGGTGTGGAACGGCTGTCGATCGACGAACTGCTCCGCGTGGGCGAGGAAGCGCTGGAACTCGGCGTGCCGGTGCTGGACCTGTTCGGTGTGCCCGATCCGGCGGCCAAGACCGCCGACGGCCGCATCGCCTGGGACGAGGACGGCATCATCCCGCGCGCGATCCGCGCGCTGAAGTCGCGCTTCCCCGAGTTGGGCGTGATGAGCGACCAGGCGCTGGACCCGTACACCACCCACGGCCAGGACGGACTGATCGACGACACCGGCTACATCCTCAACGACGAGACCATCGAAGCGCTGGTGAAGCAGTCCCTCGCGCATGCCGCCGCGGGCGTCGACATCCTCTCGCCCAGCGACATGATGGACGGCCGCATCGGCGCGATCCGCGCGGCGCTGGAGAACGCGGGCTACATCAACACCCGCATCATGTCGTACGCCGCCAAGTACGCCAGCGCCTTCTACGGCCCGTTCCGCAGCGCGGTGGGCAGCGCCGGCAACCTCGGCAAGGGCAACAAGTTCACCTACCAGATGGACCCGGCCAACTCGAACGAGGCCCTGCACGAGATCGCGCTGGACCTGGAGGAAGGCGCGGACATGGTGATGGTGAAGCCGGGCCTGCCGTACCTGGACGTGATCCGGCGGGTGAAGGACGAGTTCGGCGTGCCGACATTCGCGTACCAGGTCAGCGGCGAGTACGCGATGATCAAGGCCGCCTCGGCGAACGGCTGGCTGGACGAGAAGGCCTGCGCACTGGAAGCGCTCACCGCGTTCAAGCGCGCCGGCGCCGATGGCGTGCTGACCTACTTCGCGCTGGATGCGGCGCACTGGTTGCGGAACGGCTGACATTACGTCCGTCGTCAGCGGCGATGCGCGGCATGACGTTGCGGGCGAACTGGCGCGCCTGTGCACGCTGCTGGCCTACCCGGTGGACGCCGGCGGCATGACTAAACGGCTGGCCACCCTGCTGGCATCGCCCGCGCATGCGGTGAAGGTGGCGGCCTCGTCGAACGACGATGGCGATCTGCTGGGCATGGTGGCCGCGGAGTGGCGGCTGATGATCGAGTTCGGCCACCGTGCCGAGATCACCGCGCTGATCGTCGATCCGCGGGCGCGTCGCCTGGGCCTGGGTCAGCGGCTGGTGGACGCGGCCTGCGGCTGGATCCGCGACCGGGGCGGCCACGACGTCTTCGTGCGTTCGAACGTCGCACGGCCGGAATCGCACGCGTTCTATCCGTCCGCCGGCTTCACGCTCGCCAAGACCCAGCATGTGTATGTGCGGTGGCTGCGCAGCGATTACGGCGCGGAGTAGACTGCCGGCAACCAGCGGGGACGGCGCCTGTGCCCGTCCCCGTCGCCTCCCTCCAACGCCGGGGATTCCGCACGCCATGTCCAGCCAGCGCTACGCCGTCTTCGGCCATCCCGTCGCCCATTCGCTCTCGCCGCGCATCCATGCCGCCTTCGCGCAGCAGGTCGGCATCGCGCTGGACTACACCGCCATCGACACCCCCGCGCACGACTTCGTCGCCGGCCTCGACCGCTTTGCCGACGACGGGGGTGCGGGCGCCAACGTCACCCTGCCGCTGAAGGAAGCCGCCTTCGCGATCTGCGCCCAGACCAGCGACCGAGCGCGGCGCGCCGGCGCGGTCAATACGCTGACCCGCAACGACGGCCAGTGGCATGGCGACAACACCGACGGCGCCGGCCTGGTCCGCGACCTGACGGAGCGCCACGGCCTGGACCTGCGCGCACGCCGCGCGCTGCTGCTCGGTGCCGGCGGCGCCGCGCGTGGCGTGGCGCCGGCGCTGCTGGACGCCGGCGTCAGCGAACTGATCATCGTCAACCGCACGGCCGAGCGCGCAGACGCGCTGGCCGACGCGCTGGGCGAACCGGATCGCGCGCACTCGCGCTACTGGGACGACCTGCGCGACCTCGGCGACTTCTCGCTGATCGTCAACGCGACCTCCGCCGCGCGCCAGGACCAGGGCGCCTTCACCCTGCCCTTCACGCTGGCCACCCCGCGCACGCTGGCGGTGGACCTCAACTATGGCGAAGCCGCGATCCCCTTCCTCGCCTGGGCACGCGCCGCCGGCTGCCACGACGCGGTGGACGGCCTGGGCATGCTGGTGGAACAGGCCGCCGAAGCGTTCGAGCACTGGCACGGCGTGCGACCGGAGACGGATGCCGTGTACGCCGCGTTGCGCGACCGGGACAAGGTGCTGGTGACGGCGGATTGAATGGCGCTGCGCCTGACATCCGCGCTCTTCCTCACGCTGCTTTGTGCGATTCCCCGCGCTGAAGCAGGATGGATCCATGAGGTGCGTACGGCCTCCGACACCCTGCCTGCCGTCCACGTTCTGCGTTACGAAGCCTCTGCCGACGTCGGCTTCACGAATTTCGCCGACGCGCTCGATGCGATTGCCGACGCTCGGACAACGACTCGACTGGATCTCGCGGTACTGCACGAGCGCATGCTCGAAGCCGACTTTCAGGAGGAACTGCTCGCGCTCCTGCGGACATCGGCACCGCAGGCTTTTGAAGATGCACAGCGACCTTCCGGCAACCACGACGACCCCGCCTTGCTGGCGCTGCGACGCCCCTTCCTGCAGGCGGTTTCAGACTCGCAGATGGTCACCGGGTACCGGGCAGCGCTCGCCAAGCATCGCCTTCGTGTAGCCGACGTCCAGCTCGAGAAGCTCACCCTAGATGCGTTCGAGGGCACGCCCCGCCTGCGCTGCTTCCTCTGGTTGACCATCTCGCCCGTGTGAAACCGAGCGTTACCGCCGACTAGGTTAGGCTGCGACAGAACACTATTGGAGAAAAATGCATGGACGGATTCCTCACCCAGATGCTGACGATGCTGGGCTACCAGCTTCCCGATCTGCTCGCCTGCGTGGCCGGCGTCGCGATGCTGGCGATGTGGGCGCCTGCGGCACCCGGCCGCACACTGGCGCTGGCCGGGGCGGTGCTGATGCTGCTCACCACCCTGCTCCGTGGCGTGATGGGCGTATGGCAGGCGTGGATGATCAACAGCGCCACCGATGGCTATGCCGCACTGAGCGGTGCGATGGGTCTGTTCGGCGCGGTCGGCATGCTGCTGGGGGTGGTGTCCGCGATCGGCCTGGTGATGCTGATCTGGGGCGCCTGCCAGGCGATGCAGGCCGGAGCGGCGGCGCGCGCCTGAGGTAGCGTCCCGACGCGGGTGACGCAGGCCCGCGCAACAGCGCCTACAACACGCCGTCGCGCTTCACCGCCAGATAGCGTTCCACCAGCGCCGCCGGCAGTTCGTCCGCGGTGACGTCCAGCACCATGACCCGATGACTGCGCAATGCGTCGTGCGCGGCCGTGCGTTGTTCCAGATAGCGGGCGACCGCGCCGGCATGGATCGCGCCCTGCAGGTCGCGCACGTCGCCGTCCAGCGCCTCGTCCAGCGAGGTTTCGCGCAGGCTGGCGACGCAGACCAGGTGCCGCTTCTGCAGCAGGCGCACGGCAGCGAGCAGGTCTTCGATGTCCTCGTCGCGCACGTTGGTGACCAGCATCACCAGCGCGCGGCGGCGCTGCCGCAGGCTGAGCTCCGTGGCGGCGGCCAGGTAGTCGGTGGCGACCGGGCGCGGCTGCAGGTCGTAGCTGGCGCGCAGCAGCGTATCGATGGCCGCCATGCCACGCTGCGGCGCAACCCAGCGGCTGTCGCCGCCGGCGGCGAACAGGCCCACGCCATCGCCCTGCCGCAGCGCCAGGTAGGACACCACCAGCGAGGCATTGAGCACATGGTCGAAGTGGCCCAGCGCATCCTCGCGCGCCATCATCCGGCGGCCGGTGTCGATCAGCATCATCAACTGCTGGTTCTTCTCGTCCTGGTACTCGCGCGAGATCAACTTGCGCGCGCGTGCGGTGGCCTTCCAGTCGACCTGGCGCAGGCTGTCGCCGACGCGGTATTCGCGCATCTGGTGGAAGTCGGTGCCTTCGCCGCGGCGGCGCTTCAGGTGCGCGCCGACCAGGCGCGAGGCCTGTTCGGCACTGAACAGTGCGAAGCGCGTGAGCGGTGCGAAGTTCGGATACACGCGTACCCGCTGCGGCGCACCGGCCACGCGCGACTGCCGCCACAGCGCCAATGGCGAACGCAGGCGCAGCTGCACACCGTCGAACTGCGCATCGCCGCGCACGGCGGGGCGCAGGCGATAGGTGATGCGGGTCGCCGACATCGGGGCCAGCGTCAGCGCGCGCGGCAGTCCCGTCGACGACCATGCCCCCGGATGCAGATCGAACACCTCCAGCCGCTGCTTCACCCGCGACTCGAACGACAGCGTGACGTCGCGTTCGATGCCCAGCGGCAACGCCTCGGGCACCTCGCGCACGGTCTCCGGCGTGGGCCGACCCCGCAACCGCCACGCATCGAGGACCGCGAGCACCAGCAACGCCGCGCCGACGGCCTGCCACTGCCACAGCGGCCAACCGAGGAACGGCACCGCCAGGCCGGCCAGTCCCCAGCACGCGATCAGCAGGATCAGCAGCGGTGCAGGCCTCATGGACGCGCCCCTTCCCCCGCCTGCGGGGGAAGGCTGGGATGGGGGCGAACGGAGACGGGACAGGTCGGCGAACGCTCAAGCTCGCCGCGCGCCCCCACCCCCACCCTCCCCCGCACGCGGGGGAGGGAGCGGATTGCGCGAGCGGGGGCGACCGCGTGGGGGATCATTTGCGCGGCGCGTCCACTTTCGCCAGCAGGGCGCGCAGTGCGTCGTCCGGCGACTGGCCTTCGATCTGCAGCTCGGGCGCCAGCGTGATGCGGTGGCGCAGGGCGGGACGGGCGATGTCCCGCACGTCGTCGGGCGTCACGAAGTCGCGGCCCTGCAGCACCGCCTGCGCGCGCGCCGCGCGCACCAGCGCGATGCTGCCGCGCGGCCCCGCGCCCAGCGCGATGCCCGGCCACTTGCGGGTGGCGGCGACGATGCGCACGGCGTAGTCGATCACTTCCGGATCCACGCGCACGGCGGCGGTCTCGCGCTGCATCGCGGCAATGTCGGCGGCGCCGAGCACGCGCCTGACCTGCGACAGGTCGAAGTCGGCGGCGGTGCGGCCGGTGGTGATGGCGTCGACCATGCGCTTCTCGTCCTCGACCGACGGGTAGTCGATCAGCACCTTCAGCAGGAAGCGGTCCAGCTGCGCTTCCGGCAGCGGATACGTGCCTTCCTGTTCCACCGGGTTCTGCGTGGCCAGGGTGATGAACGGCGGCGACAGCGGGAACGAGGTGCCCTCGATGGTCACCTGCCCTTCCTGCATCACTTCCAGCAGCGCGGACTGGGTCTTGGCCGGCGCGCGGTTGATCTCGTCGGCGAGCAGGATGTGGGTGAACACCGGGCCGCGACGGATCTGGAAGCTCTCGGTCTTCGGGTCGTAGACGGCGTGGCCGCTGACGTCGCTGGGCATCAGGTCGGGGGTGAACTGCACGCGCGCGTAGGTCAGTTCCAGCGCCTGCGCCAGCGCGCGCACCAGCAGCGTCTTGCCCAGCCCGGGCACGCCCTCGATCAGCACGTGGCCACCGGCGAGCAGCGCGATGAGGATCTGGTCCAGCACGTCGGGCTGGCCGATGAAGGACTTCGACACTTCCTCGCGGACCGCCTCGACGCGGTCGGACAGGGCGTTGCGCGGCATCGGCGGCAGCGCAGGCGGCGCGGCGGCAGTCTCGTCGTTCATAGGCGGTTTCTCAGTTGGATCAGCAGGGCGATGCGGTCGCGGAAGGCCTGCCGGTCGTGCGAGGCAGGAACGTTGAGGGCGGTGCGGATGCGTTCGGCCGGCTGGCCGGTGCGTTCGGCGATGGCGGCCACCTGCGGCTCGCCGGTGAGCGCGGCGGCGACCGGATCGCGGCGGCGCAGCCGCGCGAGGAAGGCCGCGCGCACCGCCGAATACAGCATCACGCCACGGCCGTAGCGATAGAGATGTTCGCCGCTGGCGCGCACGTGTTCGAGCAGCGAACGGCGCTCGCCCGCCGGCGACGGCACCGGCGGCCCGAACCGCTGCATGCGCATCCACAGCCATGCGGCCAGCGCCAGCAGCAGCGGCGCCCACACCATCCAGCCACGCAGGAACAGCGTGCGCCACAGCGACGGCATTTCGGCCGCGTAGACCAGGTGCATGGTGCCCTGGCGGTAGTTGGGCGCCAGCACCTGCCGCGCCAGGGCACGGTGCGGACCGTCGCGCAGGCCGCCGTCCGGCGGTGCGTCGAGCGCCTCCTGCAGCGGACCGCGCGTGGCGGTGTTGGCGAGGAAATCGAAGTCGGCCAGCACGTCGGCATGGCCCTTGCCCACGGCGATGCGGGCGTACACGTAACCGTTCTGCAGATCGCCCCACGCCAGTTCCGGCACCACGCCGTCGAAGGCGAAGCGCCGGCCACGGCAGAACTCGACGTGATGGTCCTCGCCTTCCACCTGGAAGTCCTCGCACGACGGCACCTCGTCCACCAGCCAGGCCGACAGCAGGTCCAGCATCGCCGACTGCGGCGCGTTGGGACCGGAGGTGTCCTCGCCGGGCGAGTACACCGGCGTGCGGATCAGCAGGTGGCCGCCCTCCTCCACCCACGCCAGCAGCCGCTCGGCCTCGGGCGGCGACAGCGCGCGCGGATCGTTGAACAGCAGCAGCGTGTCGCCGGGCGCGAGCGGGTGGTCGTCCAGCATCAGGCGCTGGCGTGCGTCGACCTTCACTCCGTCGGCGTCCAGCGTCCTGGCCAGCGCATACAGCGGGTTGTAGGCGGCCTCGCCGGAGGGCGGCAGGTACAGCGTCTTCTCGACACGGTGGAAACTGTGCCGGAACCACAGGCCCACCAGCACCAGCAGCACCACCCCCACGATCAGGGCCGCACCCACCAGCCGGCCGTTGCGGCGCGCGGACGTCATGCCGCCCACCCGTAGCGCTGCTGCAGTTCGCCGACCAGTGCGTCGAACTCGTCATCGCCGGGCAGCCGTTCCGCATAGGCGGCGTACTGCCATGTGCGGACGATGCGCGCGAAGACCTGGCGGTCCTCCGCCAGCGGCATGCGCCGGGACGCGCGCAGGCATTCGGCTTCGGTCGCACCCGGCGGCAGCACCAGGTCGGCGCGCCGGCTCATGCTGTCCACGCTGGCGCGATAGAGCAGGGCCAGGGCGTGGCGGGGACGGCCCTCGCGCCACAACCGGCGCGCGGCGGTGGCGATGTCCTCGGGCAGGACGTCGGGCAGCACCAGCGCTTCGGTCTGCGGCGCCCCCGGGTCGGCCACCGGTGCGCGGGCCAGGCCACGCATCCACGGCCACCAGTAGCGCACGCTCGCCAGCAGCACCACCAGCAGTGCGCCGGCTACCAGCCACAGGCCCCATTCGCCGATGAAGGCCAGCACCGTACCGATGCCGGCCAGCAGGGCATGGTCGCTGTCCTGTGCCTCCTCGTCCTGTTCCTTCTCCTCCGGCGTGCGTCGCTCCCAGCCGGACTGCACGTGCTGTCGTCCGAGCAGGGGATCGCGGTACGCGCGGTCGGCGGCCTCGCGGAAGGAACGATCGTCCACGCGCTGGTCGCCGAACACCCGCGGCAGGGTCGGCGGCGTCGGCTTCTCTGCTTCCGTCGTCTCCACAGGCGCCGGTGCCACCGGCGGCGCGCCGTGGCGCTCCTGCGCATCGGCCGTGCCCGCACCGGCCCACAGCACCGCCGCCAGCACCAACGGTACGGCGGCGGCCAGACGGGCGCGCAGTTTGCGGAACACGATCTCCAGGTCCCAGGCCTCGATCTGCGTGCGCCGGTTGAGATACAGGCCGAAGCCGGCACCGACATAGAACGGCTCGATCACGCTGATCGCCGCCCAGGCCAGCGCATTCCAGGCCAGCTCGAACCAGGCGGGCCACGCGATGGCGGCAATCTCGAAGGCCGCCTGCACGCTGTCGGGCAGTACGTCCCGTGGCAGGTACATGACCACCGCCACGATGCCGCCCAGCACCAGCACGCCCTGGAACAGCAGGCAGATCCAGGTCAGCAGGATCGCCGTGCCGTAGGCCTGCCCGCCGAGCACGCGACGACGCTGGCGCAGGCGCTCGCCCTGCACGCCTTCCAGCAGGTCGATGGGCATGTACAGCGAGCGCACCGGACTGAAGCGGCGCCACGTGAGCAGGTGCGGCAGGGTGCGCAGGCCCCAGTGCGCCTGCGCGTGCAGCGTCTCGCGCGTGCCCGGCACGCTGCCGAACACCGCGCGCGAGATGACGTACAGCGGGATGCGGTCGAACGCCGGCTTCAGCCACCACATCAGCAGCGCCGCGACCCACATCCGGTCGATCGACCACGCAGCCAGGTTGAGCAGCGCGAACACCGGCAGGGTGAACCACAGCCACGGCTTCCAGATGGCGCCCGCATGCTGGCGCACCAGCGCCATGCCCAGCTCGACGGCTTCCCAGTCCGAGCGCGCGCGCAGGCGCACGGTCAACTGTTCAATCCTCATCGGCCACCCCGCGTCCGCCGAAGCCCAGCCACAGCGCCACCAGCGTCCACAGCACGCCGGACACGCTGTACTTCACCGCCGCCGGAATGGACTGGGTCGAGGACCAGAAGGCTTCGATGAAGGCGGCGACCAGCAACATGAAGGCGACGCCCAGGCACAGCCGCGCGCCCTTGGCACCGGCGATCGCCAGCGCGTCGATGCGTCGGTGCCGGCCGGGCGCCACCAGGCTCAGGCCCAGCCGCAGGCCGGCGCCGCCGGCCAGCACGATGGCGGTCAGCTCGAACGGCGCATGCCCGCACACGAACCGCCACAGCGGATCGCCGTAGCCGATCTGCTGCAGGTGGCCGAACACCGTGCCGATGCCGATGCCGTTGACCACCAGCACGAACAGCGCGCCCACGCCGGCCAGCAGTCCGCCGGCGAACGTGCGCAGGCCGATGCCGATGTTGTTCCAGATGTAGTGGCCGAACATCTGCCAGTCGGTGCCGCTTTCGCGGCCCAGCGCATGGCTGGGATCGCTGGGGTCGTACATGCGCTCGTACATCGCCACCTGTTCGGGCGAGGCGAGGCTGTACACCAGCTCCGGGCGGACCTGCAGCAGCACGAACATCAGCACCAGCGGGACCACGAACACCACCGCCGCCACCCACATGCAGCCGGCCTCGCTGCGCACCAGCCGCGGAAAGTCCGCCAGCAGGAAGCGCGCCGCCCGCTGCCAGCGCGGCGGCGGCGTGCGGTACAGCACGCCGTGGCCTGCCTGCATCAGCGCCTGCAGCCGATCGACGACCACCGGGCTGTAGCCGCGCCGGCGCGCCAGCGCCAGGTGCTGGCAGATGCGGCGGTAGCGCGCCGGCACGTCCTCGTCGGTCAGCTCGCCCTGGTTGTGCTCGCGCCGTGCGCGCCGCGCGCTGTCGCCGCGCGCGTGCAGCCACGACTCGAAGGCGAGCCATTCGGCCTGGTGGCGCGCGACGAACTGTTCCTGCCTCATCGCCGGCCCAGCAGCCAGTTGGCCATGCCGTACAGCCGCTGCACGCCGGCCTGCCCCTGCGCGGCGGTGATCGGCTGGGCGAGGTTGGCCAGTTCTTCCTGGCGCGACGGCGTCAGCTGCGGCGCGCGCTCGGCGAAGGCGACGACCGCACCCTGTTCCTCCGGCAACAACTGCGCCGGCGGAACGAACACCGTGTTGACCGGCGCCGGCGCGTGGTCGCGCTCGCGTCCGGCATGCACGACCAGCGTGCCGGCGACCATGTCGCCGAGGCGGCGCGAATGCGCGTCGGCCAGGCAGGCGACCAGCCCCGCGGCATAACCGAACGGCAGCATGTCGACGGTCCGCAACAGGTTGCGGGTGATCGCCGCCAGCCAGCCGACCGGCGCGCCGTCGATCGCCACCACACGCAGCCCCAGCGCCTTCTTGCCCGGCGTCTGTCCGCGCCAGACCGACTCCAGCACGATCGGATACGCCCAGAACACCAGGAACATCACGATCAGGTGCAGGCCCTGGCCCACCTTGCCCAGCAGGGCCAGCAGCATGGCCATCACCAGCACGATGCCCAGCCGGATGGCCAGGTCGATGCCCCACGCCAGCGCACGCGGCACCGGACCCGCCGCCGGCAGGTGCAGGCCCACGCCCTCCGGCGTGACGACTTCGCGATAGGTATCCAGCATCAGGCGCTCACCACGGGCGCGGTTGCCCTGGCGGCGCGATGGCCGTGACCGGATCGAGGTGGTGGAACCCGTGTGTCCCGCTGTCCATGCGTCTTCCCCATGTCGGGCGACTTTAGCCGCGAACGCCATCCTTGCCCAGCCACGCCAGGCCCTACACTGCGCGCCGACGTGGACACTTCCTTCTCCTGCCGCCCCGGCTGCGCCGCCTGCTGCACCGCGCCGTCGATCACCTCGCCGATCCCCGGCATGCCGCGGGGCAAGCCGGTGGGCGTGCCCTGCGTGCAACTGGACGACGCCTTGCGCTGCCGGCTGTTCGGCGCGCCGGAACGCCCCGCCTTCTGCCGCACGCTGAAACCCGGGCCCGACATGTGCGGCGCCAGCCGCGCCGAGGCGATGGCCCTGCTGGCCGCGCTGGAACAGGCGACGGCGCCATGACGGCGCGCCGCCGTCACCGCACCTGCGTGGAGATCCACCAGGTGGTGCCGCCGGCATCGCGGACACCGCCACGGCGGTCGCCGTCGCCCTTTTCTTCCGGCGCCTGCACCGGTTCGCCGCCGGCCGCCAGCGCGCGCGTCCACGCGGCATCGACGTCGGGCACGTAGAGATGCACGTGCGACGGCACCGGCGGCCAGCCGTCCATGCCGTCGGCGAGCATCAGCACGGTGTCGTCGATGCGCACTTCGGCATGGCCCAGCCGCTCGCCCATCGGATGCAGGCGCAACGGTTCGGCACCGAACACGGCGACGAGGAAGTCGATCGTGCGCTGCGCGCCGTCGACCACGAGATACGGGGCCACCGAGGTGTAGCCCTCCGGTTTCCAGTCCATGCGGGTCTCCCGGGCGGCGCGGGGTGCGCCACCACTGATCATGCGACAGGCGGCGTGGGCGAGAGGTAACGGTCCTTCAGCCTGACGTAGTGGCCGGCCGAGTAATGCAGGCTTTCGATTTCGCGTTCGCTGAGCATGCGTACCAGGCGGGCCGGATTGCCCAGCCACAGCTCGGCCTCGCCGACCACCTTGCCCGGGCCCAGCACCGCGCCGGCACCCAGGAAGCCGTACTTCTTCACCGTCGCGCCGTCGAGGATGCAGGCGCCCATGCCGATCAGGCAGAGGTCCTCGATGGTGCAGGCATGGATGATGGTGCCGTGGCCGATGGTGACGTCGGCACCGATCAGCGTCGGGTAGCCGGCCTTGTTGTACGGGCTGTGATGGCTGACGTGGACGATGGTGCCGTCCTGCACGTTGGTGCGCGCGCCGACGCGGATGTAGTTGACGTCGCCGCGCAGGATGGTGCCCGGCCAGACGGACACGTCTTCGGCCAGTTCCACGTCGCCGATGACCGTCGCGGCCGGGTCGACATAGACGCGCGGCCCCAGGACGGGAAAGCGGTCAAGGTAGGGGCGCAGCGCGGTCAGATTCGGATCCATGCCGGGATTGTAGTGCGCCCGCTCCGGAACGAAGGCATACACTCGGCCCATGACGACCTTTCCGCACGCCGCCACCACCGCCGCCAACGCGGCCATCACCGCCGCCAACGCCGCGATCACGGCGGCCTCGGCGGAGACCGCCACCGGTTCGCGACCCACCGCGCCCGCGCCGGACAGCGAGACGCCGGTGGCCGATCTTGCCCCGACCCTGCACCGTCTGCGCCAGGCCTGGCAGTTGCGCAAGCCCGACTACGCCCAGCGTCGCGACGACCTGCAGCGGCTGCGCGAGGTGCTGAAGCGCCGGCTGCCGGAGGTGGCCGACACCATCGCCGCCGACTTCGGCCACCGCTCGCGACACGAATCGCTGATCGCCGACGGCATGACCGTGCTCAACGAGATCGACCACCTGGCCTCGCACCTGCGCCGCTGGATGAAGCCCAAGCGCGTCGGCGTGGGCTGGCGCTTCTGGCCCGCACGCGCCGAGGTCCGGCAGGCGCCGGTGGGCGTGGTCGGCGTGATCGCGCCGTGGAACTATCCGGTCAACCTGGCGCTGATCCCGCTGGCGACCGCCATCGCCGCCGGCAACCATGTCTACCTGAAGCCGTCGGAACACACGCCGCGCACCACCGCCTTCCTGCGCTCGCTGCTGGCGGAGGTGTTTCCACCCGACCGAGTGAGCGTCGCCGCCGGCGGTGCCGACGTGGCGGGCGCGTTCGCCGCGCTGCCGTTCGACCACCTGGTGTTCACCGGCTCCACCGCCGTCGGCCGCAAGGTGATGGCCGCCGCGGCGCCGAACCTGACGCCGCTGACGCTGGAACTGGGCGGCAAGTCGCCGGCCATCGTCTGCGACGATTTCCCGGTGGAACAGGCCGCCGCACGCCTGGCGACCGGCAAGTGGTTCAACGGCGGGCAGACCTGCATCGCACCGGACTACGTGCTGCTCATAGGCCGCAGCCGGCGCGACGCGCTGGTGCAGGCGCTGCGCGAGCAGGTCGCGGCGCGCTACGGCGACCTGTCCGACGCCGGCGACTTCACCCGCATCATCAACGACGGCCAGTTCGCGCGGCTGGAAAGCTATCTGGACGATGCGCGCGAACGCGGCCATGACGTGATCACACTGGCGCCCACGCACGACCGCGCGCAGCGGCTGTTCGCGCCGACCCTGGTGATCGAGCCCGGCGATGACGCGAAGGTGATGCAGGACGAGATCTTCGGTCCGATCCTGCCGATCCGCTCCGTCGATTCGCTGGACCAGGCCCTGGCCTACGTCAACGCGCACGACCGGCCGCTGGCGCTGTATCCCTTCAGCCACGACCGCGCGCGGGTGGAGAAGATCCTCGGCACCACGCTGGCCGGCGGCATCACCGTCAACGACACCGTGCTGCACTTCGGCATCAACGCCCTGCCCTTCGGCGGCATCGGCCCCAGCGGCATGGGCGCCTACCATGGCCGTGCCGGCTTCGATGCGATGAGCAAGGCACTGCCGGTGCTGTGGCAGCCGCGGCGCGCGGGCAGCGACCTGCTGAAGCCGCCGTACTCGAAGGTCGCGCGCTTCATCGACTTCATCATCCGCTAGCGCCACCCCTGAACGACATGGCTTCCGTCGTTCCCGCGAAGGTGGGAACCCACCCGCCCGGTGATGGGAAACGGGAGCGTCGCGCAGCCGGGCAAGCCCCGTGTTGGTACCCATCGCGAAGGCGCAATGGCAAGAGCGAAATGGATCCCAGCATGCGCTGGGATGACGGGATCGGGTTGTTGCGTGCGGTGTGGGTGCCCGGCGCCGGGTACGCGCGAAAGTCGCTGGGTCCCGGCATTTGCCGGGATGACGCGCTGCCATCTGGGCGGTCGAATGCCGCAGGGATGACGAGGCTGCCGTCGTCCCAGCGAAAGCTGGGACCCAGTTTGATCCTGCGGTTGCCTTGAACGGCCCATGGCGGCCGCGGCTCTTCGGCAGGCGCAACCGCAGACGCAAAAATGGATCCCAGCTTTCGCTGGGATGACGGGATCGGGTTGTTGCGTGCGGTGTGGATGCCCGGCGCCTGGCGCGTGCGAAAGACGCTGGGTCCCGGCGTTCGCCGGGATGACGCGTTGCCATCTGGGCGGTCGAATGCCGCCGGGATGACGCAGCTGCCGTCGTCCCAGCGAAAGCTGGGACCCAGTTTGATCCTGCGGTTGCCTTGAACGGCCCATGGCGGCCGCGGGTCATCGGGAAGGCGCAACCGCAAACGCGAAATGGATCCCGGCATGCGCTGGGATGACGGGATCGGGTTGTTACGCGCGGGCTCCAGGGGTCCCAGCGTCTGGAGCGACCTGGGAGACGGCGGCACTTGGGGTCACGTGGCGCCCTCGACTTCGTCGAAAATGGATGCTCCCGTCCGTCGAATGGTCAGACCCCGCCGCAAGGATCCGCATGTCGACCACCACTATCCCCGCCAAAGCCACCCGTCGCGAATGGATCGGGCTGGCGATCATCGCCCTGCCCTGCATGGTCTATGCGATGGACCTGACCGTGCTGAACCTGGCGCTGCCGGCGATCAGCGCCGAACTCGATCCCACTGCCAGCCAGTTGTTGTGGATCGTCGACGTGTACGGCTTCCTCGTCGCCGGCTTCCTGATCACCATGGGCACGCTGGGCGACCGCATCGGCCGGCGCAAGCTGTTGCTGATCGGCGCGGCGGCGTTCGCGGTGGCGTCGGTGCTGGCGGCGTTCTCGCGCAGCGCGGAGATGCTGATCGCGATGCGTGCCCTGCTCGGCGTGGCAGGCGCGACGCTGGCACCGTCGACGATGTCGCTGATCCGCAACATGTTCCATGACGAACACGAGCGGCAGTTCGCCATCGGCGTTTGGATCGCCGCGTTCTCGGTCGGCGGCGCCATCGGGCCGCTGGTCGGCGGCCTGCTGCTGCAATGGTGGTGGTGGGGCGCCGCGTTCCTGGCGGCGGTCCCGGTGATGGTGCTGCTGCTGGTGCTGGGACCGAAGCTGCTGCCGGAGTACCGCGATCCCGACGCCGGCAGGCTCGACCCCACCAGCATGGCGCAGTCGCTGTTCGCCGTGCTGGCCGTGGTCTACGGACTCAAGCGCATCGCCGAGTACGGCATGGATGCGCGCGGCATCGCCGTGTTCGTGTCCGGCATCGTGCTGGGCGTGCTGTTCGTGCGCCGGCAGAAGCACCTGGCCTACCCGTTCCTGGACGTGACCCTGTTCCAGCGGCCGGCGTTCTCCGCCGCCATCGTCGCCTACGCGCTGGCCGGCCTGTCGATGATGGGCATGTACATCTTCATGACCCAGTACCTGCAACTGGTACTGGGACTGACGCCCTTGCAGGCCGGCATCGCCACGGTGCCGTGGTCGCTCTGCTTCACCGTCGGCTCGCTGCTGGCGCCCAGGCTGGCGCGGCACTGGGGCGCGCGGCGGGTGATGGTGCGCGGCCTGTTGCTGGCCGCGGCGGGCTTCGCCATCACCGCGCTGGTGGTGCCGCCCTACGGGCTGTGGATCCTGATCGCCGGCATGCTGGCGATGAGCCTGGGCATGGCGCCGGTGTTCACGGTGGGCAACGAGCTGATCATCACCACCGCGCCGCCGGAGCGCGCGGGCGCGGCGTCCGCGTTGGCGGAAACCAGCGCCGAACTGAGCGGCGCGCTCGGCATCGCGGTGCTGGGCAGCCTGGGCATGCTGGCCTACCGCTTGTGGCTGGATCCCGCGCTACCGGCGACGCTGGGCGATGCCGACGCGACGCGCGCGCTGTCGACGCTGGGCGGCGCGGTGACCGTGGCCGGCGAACTCGGCGGCGCGACCGGCGCGCGCGTCGTCGATACCGCGCGCACCGCGTTCACCGATGCCATGCGCGCCATCGCCGTGTTCGGCATGGCGATGATGCTGCTGGCCGCATGGATGGCGGCGCGGCTGATGCGCGACGGCGAAGGCGCCGCCCACAGCATGGCCGTGGCCGACGACACCCCGGGCGCGTGAGCGGGTGTCCTCGCTTAGAATCGGCGCCATGAAGATCGCCAGCTGGAACGTCAATTCGCTCAACGTGCGCCTGCCGCACCTCACCCAGTGGCTGGGCGCGTTCGCGCCGGACATCGTGGGCCTGCAGGAAACCAAGCTGGAGGATCACCGCTTTCCCGACACTGCGCTGGCGGAGCTGGGCTACCGCAGCGTGTTCGCCGGGCAGAAGACCTACAACGGCGTGGCGCTGCTGGCGCGCGGGCCCATCGGCGACGTGCAGGTGGGCATTCCCGGCTTCGAGGACGAGCAGAAGCGGGTGATCGCCGCGACCGTGGGCGACGTCCGCATCGTCAACCTCTACGTGGTCAACGGGCAGGACGTGGGCACGGACAAATACGCCTACAAGCTGCGCTGGCTGGACGCGGTGCACGACTGGATCGCCGCCGAACTGCAGGTGCATCCCAAGCTGGTGGTGATGGGCGACTTCAACATCGCGCCGGACGACCGCGACGTGTTCGATCCGAAGGTGTGGAACGACGACCACATCCTCACGTCCACCGCCGAACGCGCGGCGCTGCAGCGGCTGTATGCGCTGGGCCTGCATGACGCCTTCCGCCTGCACAGCGACGAGGCCAACGTCTACAGCTGGTGGGACTACCGGATGGGCGGCCTGCGCCGCAACCTGGGCCTGCGCATCGACCTGACCCTGGTGTCGGATGCGCTGCGCGGAAGCGCGGTGGAATCCGGCATCGACCGCGAGCCGCGCACCTGGGAACGCCCGAGCGACCACGCCCCGGCATGGGTCCGCCTGGGCGGCTGAACCCAACGCATCGCTCGCGATTGCAGACCCGAGAGAGAGACAGACACGGATAAGAGCGGATCGAAACGGATAAAAAGCATTCTTTCTTTATCCGCCTTTCTTCGCTTTGATCCGTGTCGAAAACCCCTGGATTCCCGGCACCCAGAACGAGCAAAGGCCCGGTATCGCTGCCGGGCCTTTGCCGTGCCACGGGCCTTGGGTGCGTCTCGAACGCGCACGCGGCCGCAGCGGAACCGTTACCTCGCGCGACCGCGGGTGAACAGGTTGACGATCAGCAGCAGCACCACGGCGCCGATGAAGGCGGTGATGAGGAAGCCCACCCAGCCCCCACCGAGGCCCAGCCCCAGCATCGGCAGCAGCCAGCCGCCGAGGAAACCGCCGATGATGCCGACCACCACATTCAGGATGATCCCCTGCGAACCATCGCGCTTCATGACGATGCTCGCCAGCCAGCCCGCGATGCCACCCACGATCAGATAGATGAGAAAATTCATTGCGTCGCTTCTCCCTCGATGGACAGGACCCCTTGGCGCGGGGCACGCTTCAATCTCCAACGCACTGCGTGAAACCGTCGTTAATCCTGTGGGGGAAGCCTCCGTGCCCGTGTTTGATAACGCCATCGCCGCAGGCTTGCACGCTGTGGCGCACCACGGGACCGGGTCGTCAACGTGAGTTGGCGCGACACGCCTGCGGACTGGCATCGGGACGGCATCTCGCTCTGGCTGCTGCCGCACGCGCCCCGACAGCGCGGCGAGCCGACCGCCCGCGCCCACCTGTCGCGTGCGCTCGGCATGCCGCCGAGCGCGCTGCCGATCACCCGCGATGCGCAGGGACGCCCGCACTTCATCGCCCCGCTGCACCGTCTGGAAACCGGCTGGAGCCACAGCGGCGAGCGCCTGCTGCTCGCCCTGGGCGAAGACATCGAACTGGGCGTGGATATCGAACGCCTGCGGCCGCGTCCACGCGCGATGGAGCTGGCGCACCGCTTCTACCATCCACACGAGACCGCATGGTTGCGGTCCCTCGATGACGAGGAGGCGCGGACGCTGGCCTTCCTGCGCTTGTGGTGCGTCAAGGAAGCGGTGCTGAAGGCGCATGGTCAGGGCATCTCCTTCGGCCTCCATCGCTTCCATGTCCGGCTCGAAGACGACGGCACACGCCTGGCCGCCTGCGATCCGTCGCTTGGTCGCGCCGACGACTGGCACCTGCACGAGTGGAGCGCCGCGCCAGGGTATCGCGCCGCGCTCGCCTGGCATCCGCGCGGCGCCGCCTGGCGGCCTGCGATAATGGCGCGATGAACGACACCGCCTTTTCCGCCGACCTGCGCGACGAGCTGCACCGTGGCCTCGCCGCGCTGGGGCTGGACGCCGACGCGCTGGCGCCGCGCCTGCTCGCCTACCTGGCCCTGCTCGACCGCTGGAACCGGACCTACAACCTCACCGCCATCCGCGACCCGCGCGAGATGGTCACCCGCCACCTGCTGGACTCGCTGGCGATGTACCCGTTCGTCGACGACCTGGCCGCGAACGGCGGCGCGCTGGCCGACCTCGGCACCGGTCCCGGCCTGCCCGGCATTCCGCTGGCCATCGCCAAGCCCGGCCTGCGGGTGACCCTGGTGGAGAGCAACGGCAAGAAGGCGCGCTTCCTGCGCGAAGCCGTGCGTACGCTGAAGCTGGACAACGCGCGCGTCGCCGAATCGCGTGCCGAAGCACTGGACGAACCGCAGGCCTACGACGCGCTCACCGCGCGCGCGCTCGACGTGCTGGCCGGCATCATCGAGGTCGGCGGTCACCTACTGAAGCCCGGCGGCGCGCTGCTGGCCATGAAAGGCGTGCGGCCCGATGAGGAGATCGCGGCGCTGCCGGCCGGCTGGTCGGTGGACAGGATCGAGCCGCTGGCCGTGCCGGGCCTGGTCGGCGAGCGCCACATGGTCGTCGTGCGCCGAGACTGAGGGCGCCCGCCGTCCACCTGCACGCCTAAGCCGTTGAAAAGACTGGCGCTGCCCTGATCGTTCACCGCGTTCTTCCGGGCAGGTGACCGGCCATCGCCGCGTTGCCCGTACTCCTGATTTCGCACGGCCCCGCCCCAGCCCGCATAATCCCCCCTCACCCCGGATCCGATAAGGCGCCCTCGCATGGCCCGCATCATCGCCGTCGCCAACCAGAAAGGCGGAGTCGGCAAGACCACCACCGCCGTGAACCTGGCCGCCGCGCTGGCGCGCGCGCCGCAACGGGTGCTGCTGGTCGACCTGGATGCGCAGGGCAATGCGACGATGGGCAGCGGCGTGGACAAGCGCGAGGTGGATGCGTCCACCTGCGACGTGCTGCTGGGCGAAGTGGACGCGCGGGCCGCGGTGGTCACCACGCCCGAGGGCTTCGACCTGATGCCGGGCAACATCGACCTGACCGCCGCCGAGATCCAGCTGATGGACGTGGACGGCCGCGAGCAGCGCCTCAAGAGCGCGCTGCAGCCGATCCGCGGCGACTACGACTTCATCATCATCGACTGCCCGCCGGCGCTGTCGCTGCTGACGCTCAATGCGCTGACCGCCGCCGATTCGGTGCTGGTACCGATGCAGTGCGAGTACTACGCGCTGGAAGGCCTGTCGGCGCTGATGGAAACCATCGAAGCGCTGCGCGCGCGCCTGAATCCCGGCCTGGAGATTGAAGGCGTGCTGCGCACGATGTTCGACATCCGCAACAACCTGGCCAACGCCGTCTCCGGTGAACTGACCACGCACTTCGGCGACAAGGTCTTCCGCACCATCGTGCCGCGCAACGTGCGCGTGGCCGAAGCGCCGAGCCATGGCCAGAGCATCGTCGGCTACGACCGCGCCTCGCGCGGCGGCGTGGCCTACCTGGGCCTGGCCGGCGAGATCCTGCGTCGCGCGGCCGACCGCAAGAAGCAACAGCAGCACATGGAGCACGCGTGATGAGCGCCCCGAAGAAGCGCGGCCTGGGTCGCGGACTGGAAGCCCTGCTCGGCCCGAAAGGCGCCGAGACGCCGCCGGCGGAAGCGCAGCCGGGCGAAGCCCTGCGCACGCTGCCGGTGCAGCAGCTGCAGCCGGGCAAGTACCAGCCGCGCATGCAGATGGATGCCGCCAAGCTCACCGAGCTGGCGGAGTCGATCAAGGCGCAGGGCGTCATCCAGCCGATCGTCGTGCGCGAGCTGTCGCCCGGCAAGTTCGAGATCGTCGCGGGCGAACGCCGCTGGCGCGCCTCGCAGGAAGCCGGCCTGGCCGAAGTGCCGGTGGTCGTGCGCGAACTGGATGACCGTACCGTCATCGCGATGGCGCTGATCGAGAACATCCAGCGCGAAGACCTGAACCCGCTGGAAGAGGCGCAGTCGCTGCAGCGCCTGATCAACGAATTCTCGCTGACCCATGCCGAAGCCGCCGAAGCGGTGGGCCGTTCGCGCGCTGCGGTCTCCAACCTGCTGCGCCTGCTGGAACTGCCGCCGGCCATCCGTGCCCTGCTGGAAGCGCGCCGCCTGGAAATGGGCCACGCCCGCGCCCTGCTGACGCTGTCGCCGGACCTGGCCAGCAAGCTGGCCTCGGACGCCGCCGAACAGGGCTGGTCGGTGCGAGAAGTCGAACACCGCGCGCAGCAGTTCGCCGCCGGCAAGGTGCCGGTGACCGGCAAGAAGGCCAAGCCGGCCAAGGCCGCGCCGCAGCCGGACATCGCCTCGCTGGAAACCGAACTCTCCGAGACCCTCGGCACCCGCGTCACCATCGCCCACGGCCGCGGCGGCAAGGGCAAGCTGATCATCCAGTACACCGACCTGGACACGCTGGACGGCGTGCTGGAACGCCTGCGTCCGAAGGCGTGAGGCTTGTGCTTGTTGTAGGAGCGACGTAAGTCGCGACCGCACCCTTCCGCTGCCGGCCTCCCTGGACCACGCGGTAGAACCGAGGCATATCGCCCGCGTCAACGCGATCGATAAAGGCATCCCGGTGCTGGTGCCCCGCGGTCGCGACTGACGTCGCTCCTACAGAAAAGCGCTGATCGCGCCCCTGCATTACCATCCGCTTTCCGCTTCCACCGGATGGCCCGCCTTGAACCTCCGCACCGCCGCCCTGCTGCTCGCCTTGGCTCCGCTACACGCGCTCGCCTTCGCTCCGTCCGATGCCGACCAGCGCTTCCAGGCGCTGTACGAGAAGGAATGGAAATGGCGGCAGGAACAGACCGGCCAGGCCGACGAGGACGCGGACACCACCGGCAACCGGCGCCGGCTGCCGGACGTCGGCGCCGACGCGCAGCAGGCGCGCCTGAAGGTCTGGGAGCAGGTACTGAAGGACCTCGACGCCATCGACGCGAGCCAGCTGTCGCCGGAGAACCGCATCAACCTGGCGATCTACCGGCCGCAGGTGGAAAACCTGGCCGATGAAGTGCGCCTGGGCGCGTACGAAATGCCGTTCAATTCGGACTCGTCGTTCTGGTCGAACCTGTCGTTCATGGCGCGGCGGCCGATGAAGACCGCCGACGATTACCGCGCCTATGCCGCGCGCCTGCGCGACGTGCCACGCTACTTCGACCAGCACATCGCCAACATGCGCCGCGGCCTGAAGCGTGGCTTCACGGTGCCGCGCGCGGTGCTGGACGGCCGCGACGTGTCGATCGCCGCCGTCGCCGACCTGAAGGATCCCGAGCAGTCCACGTTCTACACGCCGTACAAGAAAATGCCCGCCAGCATCCCGGCGGCGGAGCAGGAAGCGCTGCGAAAGGAAGTGCGCGACGCGATCGGCCAGCAGGTGGTGCCCGCATTCGGCACGCTGCTGACGTTCTTCCGCAACGAATACGTGCCGCAGGCGCGCACCACGCTGGCGGCCGAAGCCATGCCGGGCGGCAAGGCGTTCTACGCCCAGCAGATCCGCGAGTACACCACGCTGGACCTCAGTGCCGAGCAGATCCACCAGATCGGCCTGAAGGAAGTCGCGCGCATCCAGGCCGAGATGCAGGACGTCATCAAGCAGACCGGCTTCAAGGGCACGTTCGCCGAGTTCCTCACCTTCCTGCGCACCGACCCGCAGTTCTACGCGAAGACGCCGCAGCAACTGCTCGAGCGCGCGGCGTGGATCTCCAAGCGCGTCGACGGCGAGGTCGGCAAATACATCGGCACGCTGCCACGCGGGCGCTTCACCATCGTCGAGGTGCCGGCCGACATCGCCCCGTTCTGGACCGCCGGCCGCGGCGGCCTGGGCACGTACTGGCTGAACACCTATGACCTGCCCTCGCGCCCGCTCTACAACCTGCCGGCGCTGACCCTGCACGAATCCTCGCCGGGCCACTCGCTGCAGGCCGCGCTGGCGCAGGAACAGGGCGAGCAGCCGGCGTTCCGCCGCGACAACTACATCTCCGCCTACGGCGAGGGCTGGGCGCTGTACACCGAGAAGCTGGGCAAGGAGATGGGCATCTACGAGACGCCGTACGAGGACTTCGGGCGCCTGACCTACGAGATGTGGCGCGCCGCGCGCCTGGTGATCGACACCGGCGTGCACCACAAGGGCTGGACGCGTGAGCAGGCCCTGGCCTACCTGCGCGACCACACCGCCCTGTCCGAGCACGAAGTCACCACCGAGGTCGACCGCTACATCTCCTGGCCGGCGCAGGCACTGAGCTACAAGCTGGGCGAGATCGCCATCGTCCGCCTGCGCGCCGAGGCCGAGCAGGCGCTGGGCCCGAAATTCGACATCAAGGCCTTCCACGACGCCGTGCTGAAGCAGGGCTCGGTGACCCTGCCGGTGCTGGAGGAACAGATCCGTGCCTTCATCGCCGAGAGCAAGGCAGGCCCGGGCAAGGCAGCTACCGCGGCGCCGTGACCACGGGGTGGGCCTTGGCCCACCGTGCCCGTCCGGCCTTCCGGACCCCGAAGCACTCCGATGTCGGGCCAAGGCCCGACCTACGCCTCCGGAAGGCCAGATCCGCGCCGTACATCGGCGAGGCCAGGGCCGGCCAGGCCATCGTCAGTTGCGACACGGCCTCGTAGGGTGGGTCTCGGCCCACCATGCCCGTCCGGCCTTGCGGACCCCGAAGCACTCCGATGTCGGGCCAGGGCCCGACCTGCGCCGCGGAAAGCCAGATCCGCGCCGTGCATCGCCGAGACCAGGGCCGGCCAGGCCATCGGCGGCTGCAACGTGGCCTCGTAGGCCCCGTAGGGTGGGCCTTGGCCCACCACCCCCGCGGTCCGGCGGGACGCCTAAGTGCTTGCGGGGCAAGGGAAACGCCGGCATAATGCGCGGCTAGCTGTGTCCGGTCCATGACCGTGCAGGTCAGGAAGCACGTCTCCTGCCTGCTCCCGACAGCGGAAATTCCGCCCGTTTCGTGCACCGCGCTGGCTCGCGGTGGGGCCGCCGTCTCCCAGGCTATGGGCGACAGAATATCTATCGAGGTGCGTATGTCCCGCGTATGCCAAGTGACCGGCAAGCGTGTGATGACGGGTAACAACGTCAGCCACGCCAACAACAAGACCCGTCGTCGTTTCCTGCCCAACCTGCACGAGCGCCGCTTCTGGGTCGCCAGCGAAAACCGCTGGGTCAAGCTGAAAGTGTCCGCGCACGCGCTGCGCACCATCGACAAGAACGGCATCGACTCCGTCCTGGCCGAGCTGCGTGCGCGCGGCGAGAAGATCTGAGGAGTAACCGACCATGGCATCCAAGCGCGACAAGATCCGTCTGATCTCCTCGGCCAACACCGGCCACTTCTACACGACGGACAAGAACAAGAAGAACACCCCGGGCAAGATGGAAATCAAGAAGTACGACCCGGTCGTGCGCAAGCACGTGATCTACAAGGAAGGCAAGATCAAGTGACCTAGTGGCGCGTTCGCGAAGCGAACGCCTTTGCCACTAGGTCATCCCCGCGAAAGCGGGAAGCGCTTTTCAACCGCCGCATGGCGGTTCATCCAGCGCCTCAAGGAAAACCCCGCCCCGGCGGGGTTTTCTGCTTTCCGGCTTCGGCGAGTCGAAAGCTGCCCCTCATCCGCCCTCCGGGCACCTTCTCCCCGCGCACGGGGAGAAGGAATAGAGCGGGGGTTTCTGCCACCGTGAGAAGCCGGATTTTCCTTTGTACGCTCCTGCACGCAGAATCCGGCCACCCCCTCCCCAAACACCCCCACCCCATGGACTGGTCCTACGGCACCGCCCTGCTGATCGTCGACTGGCTGATCCGTCTTGCGGCGCTGTGGTGGATTCCCAGCCGGACCACGCCGGCGGCCGCGCGCAGCTGGCTGTTGCTGGTCGGCTTCGTCCCGCTACTCGGGCTGCCGCTGTACCTGTTGCTCGGCCACCCGTGGCTTTCGCGCGAGCGGATCGAACGCCAGGCGCGCGCGTCGGATGTGATCCGCGAGGAGCAGCGCCCGCTCAGCGCGCTGCGCTGGACGCCGCACGGCGGCGCCGCCGCCGAGATGGCGCCGCTGATCGAACGCCAGGGCGCCTTCATGCCCACGCATGGCAACGCGGTGGTGCTGCTGGACGACTACGAGGCCTCGCTGCGCGCCCTGCTCGAGGACATCGACGGCGCCACGCAGCAGGTCCATCTGCTCTACTACCTGATGTTCGACGATGCGGTGGGCGACGCCGTCGCCGCGTCGCTGTGCCGCGCCGCGTCGCGCGGCGTGACCTGCCGACTGCTGCTCGATGCGGTCGGGGCCAAGCGCGGGCTGCGCGCCTACACCGCGCGGCTGCGTGCGGCCGGCGTGCAGGTGCATGCGATGCTGCCGGGTGGACTGCAGTGGCGCCGCAGCGGGCGCATGGACCTGCGCAACCACCGCAAGGTGGCGGTGATCGACAACCGGATCGGCTACGTGGGCTCGCAGAACCTGGCGGATGCGGTGTTCGTGCCCGGGCATCCGAACCGCGAGCTGGTCGCACGCGTGCAGGGACCGGTGGTGTCCCACTTGGAAGGCGTGTTCGCCAGCGACTGGTACCTCGAGACCGGCGAGCGCCTGATCGTGCAGCCCGACCTCGGCGTGCAGCCGCAGGACGTCGCCGCGCAGCTGCTGCCCAGCGGCCCGGCGTATCCGTTCGAGAACGCGCGCGACACCGTCAATGCGCTGATCCATCTCGCCCGCCACAAGGTGGTGCTGACCACGCCCTACTTCGTACCGGACGATGCCACGCTCAGCGCCCTGCGCATCGCCGCGCTGTCGGGCGTGGATGTACAGCTGGTACTGTCGGCCACCAACAACCAGACGCTGACGGCGTGGGCGCAGCAGTCGTACTACGACGAGCTGCTGGCCTGCGGGGTGAAGATCGCACTGTACCGGCCGCACTTCCTGCATGCCAAGCACCTGACGGTGGACGACGGCATCGCCCTGGTCGGCTCGATCAACCTGGACATCCGCTCGTTCGCGCTGAATGCCGAGATCGGCCTGGTCTGCTACGACGCGGACGTGGTGGCGCGCATCCGCGCGATCGAGGCCGAGTACCTGGCCCACGCCGACCACGTGGACCGCGATGCGTGGCGACGCCGCCCCGGCTGGCAGCGCAGCCGCGAAGGCGTCGCGCGGCTGGCGGATTCGCTGATGTAGCGGCATCGCGTCGCACGGACGCCGCGGGCCGTTCGCCTACAATGGCGCCATGACCGCTACGATCGACACGCCCCCGCCGTCCTGCGACCTCGCGATCATCGGTGGCGGCGCCGGCGGCGTGCTGGCGGCGATGCAGGCGCTGCGCCTGGCCACCACGCCGCTGCGCATCGTGATGATCGAACCGCGCCAGGTGCTGGCGCAGGGCGTCGCCTATGCGACGACCTACGGCGAGCACGTGCTCAACGTGCCGGCCGCGCGCATGAGCGCCTTCGATGACCGTCCTGCGGACTTCCTCGACTATGTGGTCGCCACCACGCCGCCCGGCGGCGCGGATCGGGAGACGCTGGCGCACGCCTTCATCGCACGCCGCCGTTACGGCGAGTACCTGCGCACGCGACTGCAGGAGGCCATCGCCGCGAGCCCCGCCTCGCTGCAGGTGATCCGCGACAGCGTATGCGAGCTGGAGGCACGCGACGACGGCGCGACGCTGCACCTGGCGGAACACGGGGCCTTGCACGCGAACGGCGTGGTGATGGCGGTCGGCAACACGCCCAAGCCGCTGCCGGCACGCGGCGCACCGCACCTGCCGGCTGGCCGTTCGCTGGCGGCGTGGGACTTCGATGCGGTGAAGGCGATCCCGGTCGACGCCGAGCTGTGCATCGTCGGTTCGGGCCTGAGCATGGTGGATACCGTGCTGAGCCTGCACGACAACGGCCACACCGGCACGATCCACGTGCTGTCGCGCCACGCCCTGCTGCCGTTGCCGCACTGCCATGGCGGCGCGGCGACCTTCGATCCCGCCCCGCTGCAGGTCATGGACCTGCGCGCGCGCATGCGCTTCCTGCGCGCAGCGGCGAAACAGGCCGTCGCCGACGGGCTGCCGTGGCAGGCGGCGATGGAACGGATCCGTCCGCACGTGCAGGCGCTGTGGCAGTCGATGTCGCTGCCCGACCAGCGCCGCTTCCTGCGCCATGTCGTGCGCCAGTGGGACGTGCACCGCCACCGCATCGCGCCGGAGGTGCATGCCACGCTGCAGGCGCTGCTCGACCGCGGCCAGCTGTGCCTGCACCGCGGCCGGCTGGACACGGTGATGGACGAAGGCCGCCGCCTGCGCATCACTACGCATACCCGCGATGGCCGTACCGACGAGTTCGACGTCGACTACGTGGTCAACGCCACCGGCGTGGAGATGCGTGCGCAGACCATGCGCAACCCGCTCCTGCACGACCTGCTCGGCAGGGGCCACGCACAGCCCGGACCGCACGGCATCGGCCTGAAGGCGGCGCGCGACGGCCGCATGGTGGATGCCGAGGGCCGTCCGCAGCCGCGCATCTTCATCCTCGGCAGCCTGCGCATCGGCTGCGTCTGGGAAAGCATCGCCATCCCCGAACTGCGCGGCCAGGCCGAGACGGCCGTGCGCGAACTGCTGGCAGTCCCGGCGCCCTGACCCGCCGCCGCGACGCGCGGCAGCCGGTACACTCGGCGACGGGTCGGGCCCCGGGGAGAGGGCGTTGGTTTCCAGCTGGATCCTGCTGTTGGTGTCCGTCGGCTACGCCGCGCTGCTGTTCGGCGTGGCGTGGTGGGGCGACCGCCGACCGATGTATCCCGACCGTCCGTGGCTGCGCCCGGTGGTCTACAGCCTGGCGCTGGCGGTGTACTGCTCGTCGTGGACGTTCTACGGCGCGGTCGGCAGCGCGGTGCGCAACGGCCTGGGTTACCTGCCGATCTACCTGGGACCGGTCCTGCTGCTGCTGTTCGGCTGGCGCATCATCGAGCGGCTGGCGCTGATCGCGCGCAGCGAGAACACGGTCTCCATCGCCGACTTCATCTCCTCGCGCTACGGCCGCTCGCGCCGGCTGGCGGCGCTGGTGACGGTGATCGCACTGATCGGCGTGGTGCCCTACCTGGCGCTGCAGTACAAGGCCGTGGCGATGAGCCTGAGCGTGCTCAGCGGCGACGGCGGCGACAGCACGCACGGCTTCTTCACCGATCCCGCACTGTACGTCGCGCTGCTGATGGCGCTGTTCGCGGCGCTGTTCGGCACGCGCCAGGTCGATGCCACCGAACACCACCACGGCATGATGCTGGCGATCTCGCTGGAATCGGTGGTCAAGCTGGTGGCGATGATCGCGGTGGGCGTGTTCGCCTACCTGTGGCTGGGCGAGAACACCTTCCGCGTCACCGACTCCGCGCGCACGCTGTTCGAGAACGCGCCGCCGGTGGGTTTCATCGCGCAGACCCTGCTCGGCTTCCTGGCCATCGTCTGCCTGCCGCGCCAGTTCCACGTGGCGGTGGTGGAATGCAGCGACGTGGGCGACATCCGCAAGGCCCGCTGGCTGTTCGGCGGCTACCTGGCGCTGTTCTCGCTGATGGTGGTCCCGATCGCCGCCGCCGGCGCCACGCTGTTCGGCGGCACCAGCGTGGCCGACGATAGCTATGTGCTGGCGCTGCCGCTGGCGGAAGGGCGCACCGCGCTGGCCATCGTCGCCTACGTGGGCGGATTCTCCGCCGCCACGGGCATGGTGATCGTGGCCAGCATCGCGTTGGCCACCATGGTCAGCAACGACCTGGTCATGCCGCTGCTGCTGCGTCGCGGGTGGGCGCAGCATCACGCCGAAGCGGACGTCGCCTCGCGCGTGCTGTGGATCCGCCGCGTGGCGATCCTGCTGCTGGCGCTGACGGCGTACAGCTATTACCGCAGCAGCGGCAACGACAGCACGCTGGCGTCGTACGGGCTGATGGCGTTCGCGGCGGTCGCGCAGTTCGCGCCGGGACTGATCGGCGGCCTGTACTGGCGCGGCGCCAGCCGGCGCGGCGTGGAGGTCGGCATGGTGCTCGGCTTCGCCACCTGGATCTACACGCTGCTGCTGCCGACCATGACCCAGGCCGGCTGGTTCGACGTGCTGTGGCTGCACGACGGCCCGTTCGGCATCCGCTGGCTGCGCCCGCAGCAGCTGTTCGGGCTGAGCGGCTGGGACACGCTGACGCACGGTACGTTCTGGTCGCTGCTGGTCAACACCGGCGCGATGATGATCGTGTCCGCGCGCTCGCGCCCCGGCGTGGAC
This sequence comes from Pseudoxanthomonas sp., assembly GCF_035999195.1. Classification (NCBI taxonomy): domain Bacteria; kingdom Pseudomonadati; phylum Pseudomonadota; class Gammaproteobacteria; order Lysobacterales; family Lysobacteraceae; genus Pseudoxanthomonas; species Pseudoxanthomonas sp. Next base: position 3,788 of record NZ_DASYGY010000004.1, on the reverse strand, counting down.
GAACGGCTGCGTGCCGCGCCGTTCCTCGACCCGTACGCGCAGCGCCCGGCGCTGGTCGCCGGCGAATGGCCCGGCAGCGTGCGCGTCGGCGATCTGTGCACGCTGGCCGAGCGCGTGGTCGGCGAGCGTCATGCGCGCCGCGCATTCGCCGAACAGGCGCAGGCGCTGGGACGCGAGTACCAGCCCAACGTCCCGGCCGACCGCGCCTGGGTGCAGTTCACCGAGCGCCTGCTCGCCGCCGCCATCGGCGCCGCCTCCGCGCGCCTCGTGCTGACCAGCGTATTGCGCGGCTCGGGCATGGAGCTGGGCGAAGTGGTGGCGGTGCTCGATCAGGCCGGCCAGGAACTGCGGTTCAACCGCGAGATCCTGTCGACCACGCTGGAGAACATCAGCGCCGGCGTCAGCGTGGTGGATCCCGACATGCGCCTGGTCGCCTGGAACCGGCGCTACCAGCAGATGTTCGGCTATCCCGACGGCATGCTCTATGTCGGCCGTCCCGTCGCCGACCTGATCCGCTACAACGCCGAGCGCGGCGAGCTGGGCGAGGGCGACATCGATGCGCAGATCAACAAGCGCATCCGCTACATGCGCGCCGGTTCACCGCACATCTTCGAGCGCGTGCGCGCCGACGGCCAGGTGATCGAGATGCGCGGCCAGCCCCTGCCGGGCGGCGGCTACGTCACCAGCTACAACGACATCACCGACTTCAAGCACGCCGAAGCGCTGCTGCTGGAAACCAACGAAACGCTGGAACAGCGCGTGGCCGAGCGCAGCAAGGCCGCAGAACACGCGCAGCAATCGCGCACGCGCTTCCTGGCGGCGATCAGCCACGACGTGCTGCAGCCGCTCAATGCCGCGCGCCTGTTCGTCAGCGCCCTGCGCGACAGCGAACAGGGCACCGATGCACAGGCGCAGGAGCGCCAGCACTTGGCCGAACGCGTCGATGCCTCCCTGCGCGCCGCCGAGGAATTGCTGGACGGCCTGCTCGACGTGTCGCGCCTTGATGCCGGCGGGCTGCAGACCCAGATCACCGACTTCGATGCCGGCGAACTGATGCGCGAGCTGGCGGCGCAGTACGCCCCGGTCGCGGCCGGCCGCGGCCTGAAGCTCCGCGTTCATGCGCGTGCCATCCCCGTGCGCAGCGACCGTCGCCTGCTGCGTCGCGTGCTGCAGAACTTCCTCGCCAACGCACTGCGGTACACGCGCGAAGGCCGCATCGTCATCGGCATGCGCGCGCAGGGAGAACGGGTCGCCCTGCAGGTCTGGGATACCGGCCCCGGCATTCCCGAGAACCACATGCGGCAGATCTACGACGAGTTCCACCGCTACCAACAGCCGTTCGACTGGGGCGAACGCGGGCTGGGCCTGGGCCTGTCCATCTGCCAGCGCATCTCGCGCCTGCTTCAGCACGAGCTGGATGCCCGCAGTACCGTTGATCGCGGCAGCATGTTCTGCATCATCGTGCCACGCGGCACGCAGGTGATCGAACGACGCGCGTCCGCGCGGCGCAACACTCTGGCCAGCGATTCGCTGGCCGGCCTGCGCGTGCTCTGCGTGGACAACGACCGCGAGATCATCGACGGCATGCAGGCCCTGCTCGGACGCTGGCAGGTGGACGTCATCACCGCCACCACCGTCGACGAAGCCCTGGAGAAGATCGCCGAGGGCCCGTCCGTGATGCTGGTGGACTACCACCTGCACGACCGCCTCGACGGCCTGGCCACCCTCGACGCCCTGCGCGCCGCCAGTCCTGGTCCCGTCGCCGGCGCCCTGCTCACCGCCGACGGCCGCGACGAACTCAAGCGCGACGCCCGCGAACGCGGCTACCGCCTCCTCACCAAGCCCGTGAAGCCGGCTTCCCTGCGCGCCTTCCTCGCCGCCCACCACGTGCCCAGCGCCATGCCCGCCCCCAGCGAGTGAGGCTTGCCGCACACGGACCCACCTCCATCGGGCACCCGCACTCCCGGGGTAATCGGCGTTATCACCCCATCAAGCCCCTGATAATCCCGCCTCCCGACGAGTTCCGATAACGCCCGGGCCAGCAACAGCCGATACGGGAGCGCGCTCGCGCAAGACATTGATGTCACAAATGAAACCCGCGATTGACGCCCCTCCGCCAAGGTTCAATACTCGGCGTTATCACCCCATGTATGGGGTCTACTAGGTGTTAGGCCTCTCAAGAAATGAACTCTTACCCGACAGAGATGGATCTCCTTGCAGCCCTAGATCGCGCTGATGACCTGGTGCGCGAGTGTGCTGCTGGACACGCGTCGTTCGCTGAATTCTGCGCCGAGTACGACAACTTCTATTGGTCATTTGCCTTGGACGGCCACGAGTCGGATCAGCCAGGTCAAGCCGTGCTTGCCAAGTACGCCGCGCGCATTGCCCTCCATCAGCAAGTGGCAGACACCATTCTTGCCAAGATCTGCTCCGACACTGACGCGGTAAAAGAGAGCTATCGTGCGGCTGGCCGCTTTGGTTCCACTGACGCGGTCGCAAGGCTTAAGCTTATAGCGGCGGGCCTTCCCGGTGGAGAGGCCTAACAATTCATTCAAGCCGAACCCGCTTCGCGGGTCGGCTTAATTCTGGTGTTAGGCGCTAGCAAATGAAGGTCCCGGCATTGTGATCAGAGGAATCGACGTCAGTGGCGCCGCAGAGGGCTATGTGCTCGCCATAGCACTTGCCTTGTTCTTCATTTCATGCGCGGCACGCGTGCGGCTTTTCTTGAAACCACCGCCAGATAGAAACGTGCAAGAACTCCTTGACGACTCCTCAATCATTGGCTTCCCAGACACTCTTGCGTTTCGCCTAGCCTATCGCTGGAAACTTCTAAAAGTTGAGTCAAGGCCAATCATTGCTGGTTTCGTCTTGCCCTACTTCGGATTCATCTTCGGTTTGCCCGGCGCTGTCTTGTCAGCTTACATACGCGCCTAACAATTCATTCAAGCCGAAGCCGCTTCGCGGCTCGGCTTAATTCAGGTGTTAGACCGCACAGGAGAGACATGCAAGCCAAGACGCCATTCGCAAGCCGACTAGCCGCATTGTTTCTAGCGCTCCTGATTGCCATGCACCTTCTGGTTACACTTGACCTGTTCTTCAAATTCTTTCCGGCAACCCCTGAGTTCCTAGCCATGTGGGGGATTGCCGTTTGGGCAAAGATGCTATGGGCCGCGACTTGCGCTATCGGAGCCCTTGCAGTGCTTCTGCTCTATCGTCGTGCGTGGTTAGGCTTTTTTGCATCAATCGTGTTCTGTGTAGGCTTGTACTTCGCCAGCATGCAGTTGTGGGGCGCCGTGAAAGGTGGCTTCTGGCTAGCTGTCGGAGTGACCGTTCTTGCCTTGGTAGGCGCGGTGCGGTCTAACAATTCATTCAAGCCGAACCCGCTTCGCGGGTCGGCTTAATTCCGGTGTTATGCGTGGGTAGGTGTGTTGGTGTTGTCGGCTTCGGTAATGCTGCGACTTCCGCCGCACCTTTGACTTCGGCGTTGGTCGCTCGCTGACTCATCCGGACGACTGGCAGTTCCGCACTTCGCTTCACTCGGCTTCGGACGCATCGCGTTCGTGCCGCGCGGCAAAGGATAGCTTCATGACCTTCGGACTTGCGGCACTGTCGGCTTCGGTCTTTGCTGGCCTCGACCCGCCCCGTGTTGGCGGATGCTTTGTCCGTGCTCCCTGGCTTTCCGGACCCGTTGCGAGTCGCGGGCTTCGGGTTTACCTTGGCGCGCATAACAATTCATTCAAGCCGAACCCGCTTCGCGGGTCGGCTTAATTCTGGTGTTATGCGTGGGT